>CACZJR010000001.1 GCA_902781545.1 uncultured Spirochaetales bacterium
AATTGAGGCCGGTGAGTCACCGGACGGCAACGCATACCTTATCGGTGCCAAATACATGACGGGTATAAAGGAAGGTGTTCTGACAATCAATCCGGAGTTTGCATATGTTTCTCCATTCTGCTATCTTCGTGATGGCTTCAATGCCAAATACGGGATGGACTACACTGGAGCGATTAAGTCAAGACTCTATGCATATGAGGACAGGGATCCCGGTGCCGATGTACTCTATGAAGATTTCGTGATTGGATACAAGTACGGTCCCGACTGTCTGGTTGCAAACCTTGCAGCATCATGGGAAGGCGAGAAACTTATCCTCAGAGCAAACGGGATGTTCATTGCACACGGTACCCATGACCTTTGGACAGTATGGGCAGAGGCTCCCGCAAGCGATGATGCATATTATGCAGAATTCACAGGTGTCTCAACCTCACATGCGACTACTTCAAACTACAAATATCCCGATGCACAGGCTTCTCGCAATGAAAGATGGTACACACTTGACATCGGACTGGGTGCGGACTACCAGCTTCTGGACAACCTGAGCTTCTCGCTGGATGTGGACTACGTAAATATGCGCAACATTTTCAACATAAGTGGATACAACGCTTATGATGTTCAGATTGTCTTTGGCGCTAAATACGAGTGCTTCTGATAAAGAAAATGCGTAAACTCATACTCTGCCTTTTGGCTCTTCTTATACCGGTATTGCTTTTAGCCTATAACGGGCAAAAAGTGATACCGCTTGAAAGCGATGTATACAGTGCCATTGATACCCTGTATCTGCTTGAGGGGAAGGCGCTCCCTTCCACAACAAGACCGTGGACTGTTGCTGAGGCGGAGTTGTATCTGTCAAAAGTCTCGGAGACGACATCTCCTGAGCTTTATGCGATGGTATCTGATGCGATATCCGAGAAGGGAAGGATCTCACTGGATGAGATGTTCGACATGTCCTTCAAGGGCTATGTGTCTGTTACCGGCTATGCACATACCGACACGGATTTCGTTTATCCCTTCAACAGCATGACCAACTACCTGTTCAAGACAAAGAACGAGAAGCCCAGTATGCAGGCCAGCTGGGAGGCCTGGACAGGAAACCACATCTACAGTTTTATCTGGTATCAGTACAAGAATGATTTCGATGCGGAGAAGTTCTCCTCATACTACTTCAACTTTGACATCGCCAACCTGACACCTGATGGCGTCACATCTAATCTTGATCAGCGTGAGCCGAGCAGGGCCTTTGCAGTTGTGGGCGGTAAAGGCTGGAGCCTTGAGATAGGGCGTGACCGCCTTCTGATGGGAACCGGTGTGACAGGCAGTCTGATTCTCAGCAATACTCTTCCTTATCATAACATCCTGAGGTTCTCCACATTCGGGTCAAGGTACAAGTATTCGTTCATGATGAGTTTCCTCCCGCACCTGAAAGATGACAGAAAAGGCATTCTTTTCTACATGACCCACAGGTTGGAATGCCGTTTTGCCTCCGACAGGCTTTATGCGGCAGTGAACGAGTCCATCATGTACAAGAATGACAACGGATTCATGGATCTTCGGTACGTGAACCCTGTGATGTATTTCCATAACTATTTCATCTCAGATCTGGCAAACTCAATCGTAGACCTGGAGGTCAGCTATTCGTTCGCAAAAGGCTGGAACCTTTATACCCAGATTGCCATTGACCAGTTCACCACACCGTGGGAGGTTGCGGACGGTGATGACACGGATCCGCTTGCAGTTGGATTCCTGATGGGTCTGAGGTATGTCTCCCTGGTTCGCAAGGGTATCCTGACAGTGAATCTTGAGGGTGCATATACAATGCCGTACCTCTACCTGCGTGCTACCTCAATCCCAGAGGGCTCGCATGTGCAGGATCCTGAGGATCCGGGGCTTGGCTATATTGGCGCATACCGCGGAAACAAGTTCTATATCGGGTATGTCTACGGAGGAGATGCTGTTGTCATTGACCTCAAAGGTAGCTACGAGGTTCCCGGAGACTGGAAAGCCGGCGCCGAGCTGACACTCATGATGCACGGGGAGAAGAACGTAAACACCTTGTTTGACAAGGATGATGACTCATATGCCCCGAGCGGGGAGGCAAGGCGTTACATGATTCTAGAGCTCACGGGAAAAAAGAGTTTTGAGAAAGATATCTCTGTTTACTTCCAATATGACCTTGTCGTTGGAGATGCACAAGACAATCAGTTTGTCCTTGGAGTAGAGAAGAGCTTCTGATAGAGGTCATGAGATGAGCAGAAAGGCATCCGTTTCCCTGCTATTGCTTTTAGTTGTTCTCTTTTCATCATTCAGTGCTTTCAGAGGAGAGCTAAGCGCTGAATATGGCTATCATCTTCCCCAGAACTCTCATATTGCAGATATCAGGTTTGATGCCCTGTGGGGAAATACTGATAGTATTTCTTACGGTATAATCACGTCACTAGGCTATGGTATTGAGCATTTTACAAGATTCGGGTCAAATGCATTGATTACAGGTCCAGAGATTTCCTTGGGCCCTGAGATTAGAATCAGCATAAATGAGAGACTTGCAACTCATGCATCTATTCAGCTATATGCCGCTTATCCGCTTTATCCTACGGTCTTACGTGCAAAAGCTGCTGCTGACGTGTGTCTCTCATTAAGTGAGAGATTGTTTGCAGGTCTGGGAGCAGGTGTGCATTATCCTGACTGGTGTGCATCTTTCAGCCTGACGTGCGGGGTGAAACTGTGAGACGCCTTCTTTTTGCCCTTGCCTTAATCTTGTTAGTTCTCTCATCTTGCCGAATGGACATTAACCTAAATGGTGGAAACGACACAAACCATGAGGGCTCCTGCAACTGGATTGGAAGGCTCAAAGGGGATCCTCTTGTCAGAGACATCACAATACCTGCCACACATGACTCATGCGCAAACAAGGATCTTCTTGGTCTTTCCAGCATCTCATCAACACAGGATCTTAATCTGAGGTTGCAGCTGGAAGCCGGAGTAAGAAGCCTGGACATCCGCATCCATGAAAGAGGGGACGAATATGGGATTTACCATGGCCCAGTGTTCATGGATATCACACTAGATGATGTGGTGGATATCTGCAGGACATTTCTTGAAGGGAATCCCTCTGAGTTCATCATGCTGTTCATCCAGTATGAGAAGATCTCAGATACAGATCATCACAGGATGGCGACTCCGGTTGTTGAGAAGCTCAGAAAATCAGATACCAGCCTTTTCTATCAGGGTTCTGTCTTAGGTGGTGTGAGAGTGTCTGATGTGGCTGGCAAGATAATCCCCATTCTTGGTTATATCCGTATTTACGGGGAGCCCGATCTGATAAGCGAATGGGATTTCTGGATGCCTGATTTTGAGCCTGGTTATGATAATGAATACTACTGGCAGACTCAGAATCCTGATGAGATATGGCAGAACGCACAATATTGGCTGGAAAGATACAGTAATGGCGATGTCTCATATCCTGGTGATCCTGGTCTGATCACGACATCAAGCTATTATTACGGGCAGTTCGGACTACCTAATTACCGCATAGTCAGCTCATACGTCAATCCCAGACTCCAGCAGTGGCTTGAGCAATATGGCGGGCAAGGGAAGTGTTTCGGAAGCATAAGAACAGATCACATGAGCAATGATCTTGCCCATGTGATCTACAGCTGCAATCTTTTTGAGTGATTTAGCTCTCTCCTACGGGTATAATGTACCTGTAAATAAGGAGAGATAAATGAAGAAAGTTATTATGATACTATGCCTGCTTGTTGTGGCATGCTCCCTTTTCGCAGGTGTTAAGGCTGTAGTGAATTTCAAGCCCTACTTCAAATTTGACAACACGCCTGCCGCAGAAGTGGAAACAGGGGGATATAACGGAATCGGATGGAAGAAGCCTGAAGGAGCCCAGCGTGATGACTGGTACATGACAAAGCAGGATTACTGGCTTGAGGCTTTCCGCAGCCCCAGCATCCTTGACCTTGGCTTTGTGGCTCAGGGCGACAAGTTCGGTGTTGTATTCATCATGGACATAAGGCAGGACACGCTTGCCTATTTCAAGGACGGTAATGTTGGAAACTTCTCCAATATCCCGTTTCTGAAACACATGATTGAGCTTAACTTCCCTAGGATGGGCTATATTGACTACCGCTCCACAGACGGAGGCTTCTATGCATCATTGGGGCGCAGGCAGATCAAATGGGGTCCGGCAACATACGACATGGCAATTTCTGATTCACAGCCTTATCTTGATAATGCATATGTTCAGATAAACATCCCCATGAAGGACAGCTGGAAGTTCTGGTATGGCTTTACGGGAATCGCATACAAGTATTTCCTGAATTACGGCAAGTATATCGATGCATCTTATGTCGCTGATCCTGATTACAGGACGTGGGGCCCGAAGAGCACGTTCGCGCACAAGTTCGCAATGGAGAACCAGAACCTCAGATTCTCCTTTGCGGAGCTCAATGTTGTATACGGCAAGGATCCGAGCATCCTTGATTTCTCGCCGACTGTGGTCTGGCATGACAATTACCAGGACGATTTCTCAAATGTCATGTTGAGCTTCACGGCAGAGGGGAAGTTCGGTCCGGTGAGGGCATTCGCCAACTTCACAATGGATGACTATGATCTTCCGCATGAGAGCGGCGGAGACCAGAAGTTCAACAGCGCAAAACCTGCAGCAATAGGAGTGGTCGCGGGAGTAGAGCTGAACCTGCTTGAAGGAGATGAGGTCAGATCCTCAAGGTTCAACTACCAGGATTATGCCATGAAGGAGGAGACATTCAAGGTCAGCACAGGCCTGAACATCGGATATGAGTTCTACTACTGCTCCAAGTTCATGTACAACAGGAACCACAATGTCGGTAAGTTCACATCTCCGTACCAGTTCATCAGCTTTGCCGGAAGCGGTTACTGCTTTGATGAGAATGCCTATTATCTTGGGTTCAAGTATGGGCCTGACACAATACTTCACAGGCTCTATGCGGAATACAACAACAATCCATTCAGCGTATCTGCCAGCGCAGAATACCTCAGACGAGGCTCATATGGGATAGACAGCCCTTACAACAAGGAGTATTTCAATGAGCATCTGAAGACACCGTACGATATCAGTGAGCCGGTCACTGATGTGATTTTGCTTGAGGCCGGATGCTCATACTTCCTGCAGGAGGGATTCAAGGTTGATGCAACATTGGGATTCACTGCTGACATCACACATGGCACACAGGCATTCAGGGCAAGCGTAGGTGCCTCGATTGCTGTCTGTGATGTGGACTGGAAGAACCTGTTCAAATGATCAGTAGCTCTTTGAGAACACAAGACCGAACGGGGATGCTGATACTGTCACGTTCTCTTTGGCCAGAAGGGTATGCAGGGCGGGGACCGCTATCCCTATGACAGTCCCCAAGGCTGCTCCGGCAAGGACATCTGTGACAAAATGGCATCCGCTTGCAACCCTCATTGCAGCGGTCGCAGCTGCAAGCGAATAAGAGGCTGCTATGACCGGAATCTTCCATTTTGAGTCGGGATTGTACTTGCAGAACACATAGCTCGCAAAAGATGCCCCGTTGAATGCCAATGCTGTATGGCCTGACAGGAATGACTCATTGTGCTCTTCATCCTGGACAAGGCTCATGGGTGTGTTGGCGTCATACATGTATGGCCTCTCCCTGTGCACAAGAAACTTAATCAGCTCCTTTGAGCCGTAAGTGATGGCAAAAGACTCAATGTACATCAGCCCTATCGTGAGATACTCACTTGAAGGCTGGGTCAGAAGAACAGCAGGGGAAAGGGCAACCGCTATTGCAGGGACAAGTGACAGGTTATCCAGCGTCTTGCTGTAAGGGGCCATGAAGGGCCTATCAAAGGAGTTTACCTCTTGAGGATCAAGCGGGAAAGCGGAGGATGCGAAAACAATTACAGTCAGCAGTATGGCGGCTGCAAGTAGCTTTTTCATTCATTGACCCTTTGCACAAGCCAGTCCTTGAGGGCTTTGATTCTTCTCATGAATGCACTGGGAAGATCAACTGTTATGAACAGTACCTTGACCTCCGGTTCCCTGTCCTTTGCCACGGCCATTGTATAGAGGAGGAATCCTTCCTCTGTCTCAATGACTTCCAGATACATGTTCAGGGCACCTTTATCAACACATGTGAAACCCATGTATTTCATCTTGGTGTAATTGTTGATGTCCATCAGGAAATCAGTGTCCTTGATTGTGTAATTGACCGAATATACGTTCTTCCCGAAACGGTTGTCCTTCTGGTAGCAGTAGCAGCTGTAGCTCTCCGGAACTGTTGTGGAAACAGGGTCATCGATCCTGCTTTTTGTGCTGTCAGGGTTACTCAGCATATAGGCGTCCTCAAACAGGGTGGTGGGTTTGTCTCCCTCAAGATGGGATATATACTTTATTCCCTTCTGCGTTGATACACTTCTGATGATGTTGTACAGGGCGACCCTTCTTTCTTCCTCTGTCATCTTGGTAAAGCTCTCGGGATAAGGAATGAACGAGAGAGCTGCTACAGAGAAACCCTTATAAAGCCTGTCTCCGATCAATGCCTTGCTTTTGCCAAGACTTCCCAAAGGGGCGATGTCCGCTATTTTCTGACCGTAACAGGTATATGACTCGAAAGTCTCTCCGGACTTGAGCCTCTGTATATCGGACTCAGAGAAAGACGGGAAGAGACTTGTCAAAGAAGGTGCTGCAAACATGGCAGCGCCAACAGACAGTAAGGCCAGCAATAACATAAGTCGTTTCATGTGTCCACCGATTAATATGCGTTTTTATTAATAAAACCTTTGAAGAAGGTAAGAATTACAATCTTTACATCGAAAAGGATTGTCCAGTGCCTTATGTATGACAGATCATAGCTGACACGTTTTTCAATTGATGTGTTTCCCCTCAGTCCGTTGACCTGTGCCCATCCGGAGATTCCTGCCTTGACACGATGTCTCAGATCGTAACCTGGAACTGTTTTTTTGAATTCTTCAACAAGTTCCGGGCGCTCGGGACGCGGTCCGATCAGGCTCATTGAACCGCCAAGAACATTGAAGAACTGGGGAATCTCGTCAAGGCTGGTCTTTCTCAGAAGTTTACCGATTTTGGTGATTCTCGGGTCATTCTCCTCTGTCCAGTGAGGCCCGTTCTGCTCCGGCATGTCGGTTCTCATGGACCTGAACTTCAGCATCTTGAAGATCTTGCCGTTCCTTGTGACTCTGTCCTGCTTGAAGAAGACAGGCCCCGGAGATGAGAGCTTTACCAGAATTGCAAGCAGGAGATAGAGCGGGGACAGGAGAATGACGGCAAATGAACATGTGACTATGTCAAATGTGCGTTTGACGAAGCGTTTGCCCAATGACAGCTCAGAACTGTTGACCTGTACCGCGGGAATTGAGTAGAAATCAGTGATCTTGGATCCTGCATAGGATCTGGGGATATCAGGAAGCAGGTAAACTTTTGCATTCAGAAGCTCCATTCCCTGGTTTGTGGCAAGCATCTTGTTTCTGGAATCATCAGGCGGGAAACCTATTATGACAATATCAATATCATTCTCAGCCACTGCATCTGCCAATGTGGCAGCCTGAATCTGTTTGAGATCACCGATTTTCTCTGCTCCGTAATACTGTCCTATGAACTTGATTCTTGAGCCATCTCCGCTTTCAATGGTCGAGTTGTAATAGTCTGTGACTTTCTTCCCGTAACCTACTATCAGGGTCCTCTGGATGAAACGGCCGCTTCTGACATTCTTCCCGATAATGGTATTGCAGATTCTCCTGCCTATTGCCAGACACAGGAACAAAGTGCCAAGGAACAAGATGAGGGCGATACGGCTGACCTTGACCTCGAACTGGTAGTAGTAGAAAACAACAAACACCAGAAACACATCTATGGAGACTCTTACAAGTGAACCCAGCTCGGTTCTCCACCTTGCCAGAACAGATGGCTCATACAGTTCGTGGTAGAACAGGAAAAAGAATGTTGAGAATACAGCAAGAACTGACAATGCTGAGAAAAGGAGCAATGAGTCGTGCATTCCTCCAGGAAGCAGGAAGAACCTTATGTAATATGCTGAGAACCATGCGATGAGTGTAGAGAAAAGATCAAATACCAGTCTCAGCTTGAACTGGTACTTCTCAAAGGTATTCTCCCTTTTTTTCATGTGTCTCAGTATAATCCCATATACTCACTAAAGTCAAAGTGAATACTTGACACCCATCACCAGCTGGAAATCCTGCTCGTTTATGCCCTGTCTGTTCAGGCTGTTCCAGAGACAGATGAAATCTGCCTGTGCGAACACTCTGAGATTGTCACTTATGTGCCAACTTCCGCCAAGACCTGCATCCATGGTATAGCAGACAGCGTTCCTGTCAGAGACATCATATCTGTAGTTTCCCGTCTCATGGACGCTTGTAGGGGTCACTGATGCCTGGTCCCACTGCTCCTGACCGTGGTTTCCTATGTTATCCCATCTTGTCCATTTGTCATGGGTTCCGTGAGCCATGAAGAAGCAATTCGCTGATACTGCAATCACATCAGGTTTCTTCCATCCGACATTGAGATTCGCCACAGCACAGTCATTGCCGTGCTTGTATCCGAGGAAATACTCATCATAGATAAGACAGTCCTCAGAGCCTGTGCCTGTGACATATGTCCTTGTGGACACGATGTAATCAAGGCCGTAGGCCTCAGATGACGGATTCTCCGGATCCATGCAGTATCTGACATATGTGTAAGGGTCAATGTACGCGCCTTCAAGATTGAATGTCAGCAGGCCGTTCCATGCCTCCATTGCATATCTTGCTCCGGCAAGGTAACCCATTGCATTCGGATAACCTGACGATGCCGGACCTCCGGCAGATTCGCCACCAGGTATGGCAAGGTCATCCAGGATGAACTGGCCATAGATGTTCAGACCTTTCACCGGGGTAAAATCCATTTCAACGATGAGTGTGGAGTTTGCATCTGAGGGATCGTAGAAATTGTGGAATACTGTGGCAGGGTTGAATATCCTCGGATCTATTGTTGCATCAGCCGACGCATACATTATTGCCTCTGTGAGGGAGAGAGAGAACCTGTCCTTGAAGAACCTTCCCTCGACCCTGTGTGCCAGATAGAGGTTAATCCCTTGAAGCGGGTCTTTTTCCACATTCCCTCTGATGTCTGATCCCCTATAAGGGTCATAGAAATTAACCTTGTGGGGGAATGAGCTGATCAGGAACGAGTATTTGAAACTCTTTGAGAAGGCGGTGAAGCGCAGCATGTCATAATACGGCAGGTTGTCACTGATTCCCAGGTTTCCGGTCTTTCCCAGACCCCAGCTGAGCCTGTCACGGCCTATCTGGACATTCCATGCATTGCCTCCGAAAGAGGCGAATGCCCTGTAAGGCCAGTTCGGATCCAGTGATATGGAAGATTCGCTTCCGATGGTTTTCAGCCCAGGGATGTTGCTTCCGAAATGTGTCGCTCCGACCTCAGTCGTGTAACCTGAGCCGGCATGGAAGCCGCTCTTGATAGGTAAGCCAAGATATACATAAAAGCTGTCACTGACATCGAACTGGAAGTCAACCTGGAAAAGAGGTGAGGAGTGGACCATGTCGAATGCCCAGCCCTGGACTCCTGTGAAGGATTTCTCAGTGACGCTGTTTATGTCGGTCCTTGTCTGACCGTCTGTGTTTGTATGGTAGTACAGTTCCAAGGTCGCACTTGCGTTGAACTGCATTGAGATGTGCCCTAGCTCAATAGAGAGACTGTCATCAAGTTCCCTGATTATGCTGTCATAGCTCTGCTGCAGGAACGCCGGCACATCATCACGCGGGACTGCATTTATCATCTCAAGCAGTTCCGCTGCGCTCCATGGCCCTGATGAAGATGGCATTGCATGGCCTGTGACAAGGTATATGTCTGATATTCCCTCAAAAACAGGACTGCCAACAGGATAAATCTTCTGTGAAACCAGTGAGAAGCAACTCAGGGGCAACAGTATTACGACAAGCAGGCAAAGCAATATTCTCTTCATGGTTCTGATTCTAATGTCACATTGTGTTTTCAACAAGCGTTGACTGTAATGTAACTTAATATATAATAGCAGTGTTTAGTCATTGTTTTGGAGAGACTGTTTTGAGAAAGAGATTTTTAATTCTGGCAGTTCTGCTGTTCTGCCTGATGGCAGAGGTTTTTGCCGCAACATATACAATTAGAAGCTATACGTTCAATGTGAAAGGTAAGACCACGGACTCTGCATTGTCCGAGTTTGTCGGTGAGCCTGGAGAGACTTTCGGGACACTTGAGGAACTGGAGGCCCATGTGGCCGACAAGCGCCAGCAACTGTACAACAAGAGAATCTTCCATGAGGTCGGCTTCAGCTACACGCTTGAGGACATGGGCGGAGATGTGTTCATGGCCGATGTCGTGATCTACATTGATGACGCACGCACGTTCATCATCCTCCCTTTCCCTAAGTATGACTCGAACTACGGATTCGAGCTCAAGGTCAAGGCGCTGGATTCAAACTTCATGGGAACTTTCGCGACTATGGAAGCGAACGTTTATCTCTCACAGAACAACAACACATTCAAGGACGGTGATATTGGCTGGGATTTTACAATCAGCTCAATGAAGATAAAGGACGCAAACTTCTCACTGACTCATGACGGACGTCTTTGGTTCTCAAGCTGGGGAGACTCCAGTGCCAGTCTTAAGGCAAACATTTCCGACATAAAGGTTGGCAAACTTGGCTTGAACGGATCAGTTGAGGTCAAAGTCGGTCCAAAGGGCGGAGAAAAGACAGACGGCTGGGCTCTTAGAAACATCACCACAAGTCTGGGTGAGTCTTACGATTTTGAGAGGATCGCCCTGAGCAACAGTACCTCATTCACCATGGTCCCTGATGAAGAGAATGAGTTTAGGCTTCTCCCATACAGCATCACAGATACTTTGGGCTTCACATTCAAGCATCCGAGCCTCAGCAGCCCGACGCTATCAACAACGCTCACGTACTATTTCGGCAGTGAGGTCTTCAACACGGCGACTACTTTCACAAACAAGCTCGATAACCTTTACGACATCACCACGACAACATACTTTGCCACCACCCAGACAGGATTCGAGAACGGGCTGGACTCATTCACTCCTGGTTTCGGAATCAGCAGGGGATTCGCTCTTTTCAATAAGATCTCATTTACTCCAAGCATAATGTTCTACCTGCCGTACTATACGGCATCTGCGGTGCTTGTGCCATACATGGTCACCACGCTCCCGTTCTCATACGGGGCGATAAACTGGCAGGAGAACAACTTCAGGAAAGGTTTTGTTTTCTCCCTCACGGGATCGGACACTTACTACTTCTTCCCGAAGACACATGCGCTTTCCGCAAGCGGAAATGCAAGGTTCCATTATCCTGTCACCTCATGGTTCAATCCTTCCGCAAGGCTTGATTTCAAGTGGGCCAACTCACTTCAGGCCATCAATTATGAGGACTCTTATTCCGAGAAGCTCAGAGGTATCAGGAACGACAACGAGGATATAAACAAGGAAAGGAAATTCGGGATGATCCTGAACATGGACCTTCTGTTCAACTTCATCAGGATCAATGATTTCTTCAGCACATACGCTGTGCCTTTCATGGACATTTTTGTCGGCAGCAATGACGATGACGGTCTGGACACTCTGGTCACGATCGGAGGTGAGGGAATAATAGTCCTGGACAACTACCCGAGCTTCCCAATCAGGGGATCACTGGGCTTCAATGCAAAGGATCTGCTGAACTGGATGAGGGGAGAGATCGGCCTCACTGATGTTGAGTTCGAGCTCTTCATAGGACTGCATTATTTCTATTGATTGATCAGAGGCTGGATATGATTCGGGCAAGAAGGGTTCTCATTCTTTTTCTCCTGGCCATGACTGCATGTGTCTCACCACTGTTCTCATTGTACCAGCCTGATACTGTATATTCCGGCACAGGAGAGGTTATTCCCGTAGGAAGCAGGCTATATGAGCTCTTTGATGATCTATTTCTGCTATGCGGGTATGCAAGCCCATCAACTTCAAGACCATGGACAGTTTCAGAGGCAAGATCCGAGCTCTCGAAGATAGATAAAGCAGCACTTAACGGCTATGCGGATCATCTGTATTGTGAGATATCAGATATCATCTCTGAAAGAAAAGAGCATGATTTGTTTGTTGAATTCTCACTGAGCCCAGAGATGTATATCCATACCAATGATAAGTTTGGTCTTGAGGAAAACTGGAAATACGGATACACGGATAGAAATCCTCTGGCCTATATGGGCATCAACGCATATCAGAAAGGATTCTACTTCCACCTGGAGCTCACCTATGGCCTCAGCAGGGCAGGAAGCAAGGATACAATTGTCTCGTTGAGGGATTATGTCGAGAGCACACTCGGAAAGACTTATGAGGGAGTGGGTGATGCGGAGAATGAGTTCGGATACTCCGGAGCATTTGAGAACATAAAGGTTACAGCAGAGTCGGAGGTCTACAGCCCGTTTTTTGTCTTCAACGGAGTAGGGCCTGCTGACCTGGAGACACCCAGATCCGCATATCTGACATATGCATGGGATGGTTTCTCCGTCGGATTCTATAGGGGCAGAAAGGTCTGGGGCAGGTCCAGGATCGGAAACTTCATCTATGATGAGCATGTTGAGAGATATCATTACATCAGTGCAAAGACCTTCAACAGCCGGTTCTCATTTGACTTCACATTGATGGCACCGGAGGCTTATCTCGGAGGGTCCAGTGATACCCGGGACTATGGACCGACCAGAAGGTTTTTCCTGTCTCATCGGCTTGAATACCGGTTCAGGAACAACATGAAACTTGCAATAAGCGAGAACGTCATGTATCTGGCAACTCATTTTGCAGACTTCCAGTATATGAATCCTTCCAACTTCTATCACAATAACCTCAATTCCGGGCAGTTCAATGCAATAGCCCACGTAGAGTTTGAATATGCTCCCTGTACAGGCCTGCAACTTTACTCTCAGTTGGCTGTTGATCAGGGCTCTGTCCCATTCTTTGAGGATAATGCAACCGAGGATCTTGCCGCAGGTCTTACAATAGGTGCGGAATACCTTTTTGCCCTAAAAGAGGCTATTGTGGACCTTAATCTTGAGGCTGTGTACGCCTCTCCGGCCCTCTACAGGCGGGATGCACCCGATTTTATAATTGCAACCGGCTCAAGGATCTCTACTGACTACCTCTCAATTCCAAGCTTCACATACATGGGCTTCAGATACGGAGGCGATACGCTGGCATTCCGCTTAGATGCAGAATACAAAAAAGATGATTTCCGTGTGTATGCCAACCAGACAGTCCTCCTGAACGGTAGTTTCACGAAATATGACAGATACACATCAGGAATGTTCTCGGATGTGTTCCTGTCAGGTGATGTTGTCCCTGTGTCACTGACCAATGTTGGTGTCGTTTATTTATTTGACCTGAAGGACAAAATCAACTGCACCCTTTTTACCGATGCATGTCTGATAAACTATGACGGCAACTCTGACCTCCAGCTGTCATGTGGTGTAAAGGCCAGTTACAGGAAAAGATGAACAGGATAAACAAGAATTACATATACAATGTACTCTATGAAGCCTTGACGGTAATAACTCCGCTTATCACCGCATCTTATCTGTCCAGAGTTCTTGGTGCGGACAACATCGGAGTCTTCAGCTTCACAGAATCCATTGTGTCATATTTCGAACTGTTCGCAATAATGGGCATAACGGTTTACGGCAGAAGGGAGATATCATTCCATCAAGATGATATTGTGGGAAGAACAAAAGCGTTTTGGAACACAAAGATCACCTCTTTGGCGATCTCCCTGACGGTTCTTATCGTCTATATCCTGTTTGCCTCTTATATGAACTCTGTTCTGTACTGGATCTTCACTATGTCAATCATAGCGACACTCGTAGATGTAACCTGGTTCTTCCAGGGGATGGAGGAGTTCGGCAGGATTGTCTTAAGGAACGTCATACTGAAGGTTCTGACAATCATCTGCATCTTCAGTTTTGTGAAGACAAGAGATGATTTCCTGCTTTATGCATTCATCCACGTTGGGCTTGCCCTGTTGTCCGAGGTGATGCTCCTTCCACAGTTGAGGAAATACCTCTGTAAGGTGTCGTTGAGGGATCTGAGGCCGTTCAGGAACTTCAAGCCAATCATCATGCTCTTCATTCCATCGATTGCCGTTCACATCTATTACAGGATAGACAAGTCAATGATCGGATGGATCACCAGGGACTCCTTTGAGAACGGTTACTATGAGCAGGCCACATCCATAGTCAGGACAATTATCCCGCTTGTAACTGCAATGGGCACTGTACTTCTTCCCAGAATCAGTTTCTGCCATAAGAAGAAAGACATTGAGGGAGTACGCAACTATGTATATAAGAATGTGAGATTTCTGTGGTTTCTTACAATTCCGGCAGCTTTCGGAGTTGCCGCTGTAGCCGGTAATGTGGTGCCATGGTTCTTCGGTCCCGGATTTGAGCCCGTGATTCCGCTTCTTAAGGTTCTTGCAGTTATGCTTGTCATTCACGGATGGACTGATCTTCTGGGATATAATTACCTAATTCCAACAGAACAGGAAAAAAAATACTCCATAACTGTTATTTCAGGCGCTTTTCTCAATGTTGTGCTAAATTATTTCTTCATTGCCAGGTGGAAGGCCATGGGAGCTGCATTTGCTTCTGTTATCTCTGAGTCTGTGATTCTGATTGTGCAGATGCGTATGGTTCGTAAAGCTCTGAACATTCATAAAATGTTGTCCCTTGGAATTAATTATGTGATTGCAGGTCTTGTGATGTTTGTGGCTGTGAGTTTTGAGGCCAAGCTTCTTGAATCCTCCATCATCAATACTCTGATCATTGCATTCTCAGGTGTTATTGTGTACTGCCTGATGCTCCTGGTTCTCAGGGATTCCTTGTTCATGGATACGGCAAAAGCCGTTCTTTCAAAAATACATAAGCCGAAAAAGAGCGACTAATCAATATCAGATGCTTTTTTGCAGGTAATAGGGTAAACTTCAGCTATGTTCGTATATTTTATTCTTGCGTTAATCGTGCCTGGCACGTACATGGTTTTCAGGAAGAATGAGAAACGTGATGATCTTGTCCTTTTCATCACACTGGGCATTATGTTCGTTCTCCTTTGCCTCAGAAACCCGTTCGGGTTCTATGATCTGCCGAACTATGATTACATGCTTAAGGAAACGAGGAACATCTCCTTTACTGATATGGTGAAGGGAACAAGGTTCATCCATGCCCATACCATGTTATATGGTGAGAGCGGTTATTTGTGGTTCAACTGGATACTCTCACATATGGGGGCGAACATATATGTGCTGCTCTGGATTCATTCGGCGTTTGTCTGCGTGAGCCTTTACTTTTTCATAAAGAGGCACTCATTATCACCGGCATTCAGCCTGTTCTTCTATCTGTGTATAGGCGGGCTTACAGATCACACATATATCCTCAGACAGTCATTCGCCTTTGCGATTCTGCTGTTTGCATTCACTTTTGTCGTAGAGAAAAAGCCTCTGAGGTTCATCATCTTGGTCGCTCTTGCCTCTTGGTTTCACCGTACGGCACTCTCGTTTGTCCTGATATATCCGCTCTCATATGTGAAGCTGACAAGAAAAACAGCCATAGCAGGTGTTCTGATCTCCCTGGCAATGCTTGGTATTGTTCCGCTTCTGACAAAGAGTGTTATCCCTTGGATTCTTTCAGTATTGGGGAAAGAAAGCTACCTGAACAATGAGGTTGATTTCAAGGAGATGATCATTGTCCTTACAGGATTGCTCGGGTTTGTGATCTGCATAACCGATTTCTCAGAGGAGACACCACGTGATGACGCGGTTTCATTCTGGCTGTCATGTCTTGCCTTGCTGTTCATGTGTGTCAGTGTGTACGTCGAGATTATCGCAAGAATCGGAATGTCGATGTATCTGCCTTTTGCGATGATAATGCTTCCGAACTTCATGGTTAGGAACAAGAACCGGGCGCTGATGAATAAGCTTGGCATTGCCATCTATCTGGCATTGTTCGCTTATCTTGTCTTTATTGTGGTCACCACACCTTACTGGTACTCATTTGTTTGGGAACCTGCGACCATTGCAGTAGGATGACAAGCATGAGGGTCCTTTTTGTAACCGGAACTTTGAGCCATGGCGGTGCACAACGTGTGATCTCTGTTGTCGCCAACCAGCTTGCAGAGCTAGGCCACGAAGTATCGATGATAGTTTTCAGACGCTATGAGAATGAGTATCCGGTTTCAAGCAAGGTCAATCTGCTCTCAATGGCTGCTTCCCAGGAGGAATATGACCATATTTCGGGGCTGAGGCGAGTGATTATGCTCAGAAAGCTGATCAGGAAGGTGAAACCGGATGTCGCGGTGGGCTTTCTGGAAGGCGGATACGGTATGTATCTCTCATCATTCGGGATGAGATTCAAGAGGATTGCCTCTGCAAGGGTGAACCCTGTGCATCTTCTTGACGAGGGAGGCTCCCGCGGGCTTTTGAACAGGATCTGGTTCCGGCATGCGGATGCAGTTGTCATGCAGACCGAAGGCCAGATCAGGCTTCTTCCTAAGAACAGCGGATGGAAGAACTGCAAGGTAATAGCCAATCCCGTGTCAGAATCTGCCTTGGAAACACCTGAGCATGATTTCAACAGGCCATTTACCCGCATCATAATGGCCGGAAGGCTGGATGACCAGAAGGATTATCCCATGGCCATCAGGGCTATGAAGACCGTTCATGAGAGTCTTCCCTCTCTGGTGTTGGATATCTATGGCGAGGGTGAGGATCAAGCCCTGATTGAAAAGGAGATAAACAACTCGGGACTGGAAGGTGCCGTGAACCTCAAAGGCTGGAGTCAGAGTATTCTTGATGAATATGCCTCAAGCGACCTGTATGTGATGAGCTCCAAGTATGAGGGAATGCCCAACTCCCTGATGGAGGCAATGGCCTGCGGTCTTGTCTGCATATCAACTGACTGCGAGACCGGACCGTCTGACCTGATAACTGATGGGGAAGATGGTTTCCTGATTCCTGTAGGAGATTCAGAGAAACTGGCAGAATGTATTGTCCGTGTTGCGGGAATGAGTCAGGAAAAAAGAACTGGTATCGGGAATTCTGCAAAGAAACACATGCGTGATGAGTTCTCAAGTGAGATGATAGGCAGGAAATGGGAGTCTCTCTTGAAAGATCTGATCAGGATGGAAGGCTGATCCAGCTCCCGAGCCTCTCATTCCAGGGCTCTGGTCCATAAGAGGCAAATCCGCCGGTGGGATAAAATGTCAGCTCTCCGAAATAGACAGTATCTCCCACCTCATACAGATCAACCCTTAAGAAGGGCACCCCCTTTGACAGGGCAGACGCAATCTCAATCATCTCATCCAGCTTCCGGGGTCTCTCCGGGGTTATTGACAACAGCTTGTGGTCTGTCCTCTGGAATGGGGCCAATTTCCAGTCGAGTGTGAAAAATGAGATCTCCTCATCATCAGTGTGCTCAAAGCGTGACACATTAATGAATCTGGGAATGCCGTCAAAGCAGAAGAACTTATAGTCGGTCAACCCGTTTTCCCCTGCATCAATGTACTCTTCGGCAAATACCTTTCTCTCTATGTCCTTGTATGCCCATTCCCGGTAAAACTCATAATAGTCATGTCTGAGGGAATCCTCGACCAAATTCCTTGCAGAAGCTGCGTCAAATGACCGTATGTCCTTTACGATGAAGAGCGCGCCTGAATTGTGGTTGCATTTTAGGACAAACCTGTCAGGAAGCCCCTTGAAATCAATGTCATCAAAATGATCCCAGACTCCCAGGGTCTTGATAATGTGTTTCTCCCCTATGATGGAGGCCACATATTCCTTAGAGGCTATCTTATCTGCCATTACATGGTATTTGGGATTGTGGTCATGCAGCTTCAGCCATTGGATCTTCTCATTGAAAGTTTTGGGTCTCTCAATGTCCAGCTGTCTCCCAGTCTGCCGCTTATACAGCATTCTCAGGAATCTCTCGTCTGACATGTTCTTGTAAAACCCATGGGTGATGTTTACCGATGTCCTGAAATCCGGGTCAGTCATGTATCTGAATAGTTTTTGAAGAACATCCTGCATCAGTCTGTATTTCCTTTAGGCAATGATATCCATGACCCGAGAATCCTGTTCCATCTCTCCGGCCTCACAGGCGCCAGGCCGCCGCAATGAAAGAACGTCAGCTCTCCGACATAGATTGCACCGTTGACATAGAAGAAGTCAACACGCAGGAACGGAATACCTTCTGAGAGTATTGCTGCCATCGATCTCATCTGATCAAAGCATGACGGCAGGGCGGGGGGAGCATCTGGCTTTGGATCATCCATCTCAAGGTCCAGATAATGCTGATCCATGTCAAAGAAAGCCTCCGTCTTAACATCGGATGCCTCTTGCTCCATGTACATTATCTTCGGTTCCCCGCTGAAGCAGAAAAACTTGTAATCCCAAAGATGACTACCTTCCTCCTGCTGAAGGTATTGCTCTGCAAAGACTTTCGGAACGATGTCCTTGTATACCCATTCCCTGTTCTGATAGTAGTAATTGGTGCTCAGACCCTCCACAATCCGTTTGCGGGCTGCATCCATATCAAAAGAATTCTTGTCCTTGCAGATTACATAATGGCCGCTGTCATTATTGCATTTGAGGACGAACATGTCTGGAAGGGAGCTGAATTCAATCTCATCAAAACTGTTCCAGATTCCAAGAACCTGCACGGTATGGCCAGGACCCAGCTTCTCTTGAACATAGGAACGCATGGCTAGCTTATCTGCCATCTGAGTATAACCAGGGTTATGGTCATGCAGTTTCAGCCACTGGAGCTTCTCATTGAATGTGGACGGGCTTCTCAGATTCGGAATCCGATGAAGGTTCCTGATGAAGTCAAGCCAAACATACGCCTTATCCGGGAGAACCTTTGTGAGAGATTTGCAGAACTTCTTAAGAGACATGAGAATCTCCTTCGATGGCCGTCCTCCATTTCTCAATAATAACTTTCGTCCTGAATCTCTCGGAAGAGATTCTTGCATTCCTACCGAAAGAAAGTGCAAGCTCTCTGTCAGACATAAGCAGCCTCATTGCTTCTGTCAGGGCAGTTATGTCACCTACAGGAACAATGATCCCGTCATGTTTGTCTGTGATGATCTCATCACTTCCCGCACAATCTGTTGATATACAGGGAAGTCCCATCATCATTGCCTCAATCAGGGCATTTGAGAGCCCCTCAAAGTCTGAAGAGAGCACATACAAATCTGCATCTGCCATCTGTTGATGTACATCTGGGACATTTCCTTTCAGCGACACAAAGGCATCAAGTCCAAGCTTCCCGATGAGATTCTCAAGGTTCCCTCTCTCTGGGCCTTCGCCGTAGATATCAAGGCGCCATCCATCGAATTCTTCATGAAGACTGGAGAAGGCCTTGATGAGCATCATGTGGTTTTTCTGCGGATCGAGTCGGCCTGATGCCACTATGCGTTTGCCTCCGTATGTGGCAATGGTACTGACATTTACAGGGTTCGGTATGATCACGCTTTTTTCTTTGACCTTGTCAGGGAAATAATTGAACGCACGTTTCGTTTGCATGATGCAGCAGTCGCTGTGTGAGTAAATTGAGTTCAGCATTGACCTGACAATAATGTTTCTTTTGTCCTGGGTTGGGTCTATCCTCTCGGAAACCACGAAGCGGGCTTTTGTCTTGCGGCAGGCAGGACCTGAGATAAGGCATGTGTTTGCCATGAAGGAGACAATGATATCAGGTTTTAATGTCTTTACGGTTCTCCTGGCACGGCAGATGAGGAAGGGGTACATCAGTGCCACGCTCTTGCTGTCATCTGAGATATCAATGACATCAATTGACTTGTCAAGGTCATAGCCTATGTGGCTGTGCAGAAGCATCAGGATGCTGACTTTCCAGCCCCTGGAGGCATAATCATTTGCCAGAATAGAAACCACACGTTCTGCACCACCTCTTATCATTGACGGTATCATGAACATGATATTCTTCATCTCTGCACAACCTGCCTTATGGTTCAAGTATCCAAATTCTACCATTAATCATCATAATTTCACAGTGCGGTTTTTCCGCATTGCTGAGTCAGTGTTTTTAAGTTATGCTTTAATATGGTGATTATTGCAGCAGGGAGTGCGTAATTGAAGGTCCTTATACTGTCAAACCTGACATCCTACACCTACAACTTCAGGTATGAGATACTCAAGGCCATGATGGAGGCACGTCATGAAGTGACCGTCGTCTGTGACAACGACGACTCAACCAAGCAGTCGGAGCTGGAGAGGCTCGGCTGCAGGATGATCATTGTGCCGTTCAACGGCAAAGGCACCAACATCTCCGAGGAGCTGCAGCTTCTACGCACATACAGGCATATAGTCAAGGAAATAAGACCGGACTTCATTTTCACATTCACGATCAAGATGAATCTTTACGGAGGCCTTGTCGCAAGAAGGTTCAGGATCCCTTATGTGCCTATGATCACCGGGCTCGGAGAGCTTGAGAAGACCGGAAAACTGCGCATGGTGCTGATGTTCCTGCATAAGAGAGTCATGCCCAAGGCCAAGGCCGTGGTATTCCAGAACCAGGCCAACATGGACTTCTTCAAGGAGCATGGCATTAAGACAAGGAAATCCATACTTGTCCCTGGCTCTGGAATTAATCTTGAAAAACATGCCTGTTATCCGTACCCTGCAGAAAATAATGGTCTGAAATTTGCTTTTATCGGAAGATTAACTGATGCCAAAGGAATCTCAGAGTATCTCTCAATGGCAGAGGTTGAGAAAAAGAGGCATCCGGATTTCACATTCTTCATTGCCGGGCTGTGTGATGCAAAGTTCCGTGAGAGGGTGGAGGACCTTCATTCCAGGGGGGTCGTGAATTACCTGGGTCAGCTTCCGGACACAAGGGAGCTTCTGCGGGAGATGCACTGTCTTGTCCTTCCCACATATCATCCTGAGGGGCTGTCCAATGTCCTTCTTGAGACTGCAGCCACGGGCAGGCCTGCCATATGCACGTCAAGGCCCGGGTGCAGGGAGGTTGTCCAGGACGGAGTGAACGGGCTTTACTGTGAGCCCAGAAATGTTGATAATCTTGTTGGCGTTGTCGAGCAGTTCTGCGCAATGACCGAGAGCCGTCACAGGGAGATGGGGCTCGAGGGCCGCAGGATTGCCGAGTCCCGCTTTGACCGCGGCATTGTGGTCAAGACATATCTGGAGCTTTTGGATGAGAAATGAAGCCATTCACAGGATCAAGAGGATCCTGGGGAAGAATGTCATATCTGCCTTTTACCGTTCTCTTGGTTTTCTGTCGGATGATAGATACCTTCGCCTGATCTACAGGCTCAGGATGGGAAAGAGGCTTGACTTGGAGAATCCTCAGTCGTTTACAGAGAAGCTCCAGTGGCTCAAGCTTCATGACCATAACCCTGAATACACCAGAATGGCAGACAAGCTCGGCATGCGTGATTTCGTCAGAGAGAGAATAGGGGAAGGCCACACCGCCGCATTGCTGGGTGTCTGGGACTGCTTCTCGGAAATTGACTTCGATGCGCTTCCGGAGAGATTTGTCCTGAAGACCACACATGACAGCGGAAGCTATGTCATATGCAGGAACAAGTCAGAACTGGACATCCCGCATGCACGTAAGAAACTCGAGAGGAGCCTGGGGCGTAACTACTACAGGACAACAAGGGAGTGGCAGTACAAGAATATCAGGCCGAGGATAATCGCTGAGCAGTACCTTGATGACGGCAATGAATGCCTTACGGACTACAAGTTCTTCTGCATCAACGGGAAACCGCATTTCATGTATGTGGAGCAGGAGACCGCACATAATCCGGGTCAGACGATAGTCGATATGGACTTCAAGGTTGTGCCGTTTCTGATGGAGGACAGAAGAAACGAAGTAATGCCGAAAAAGCCGCTTCTGTTTGACCGCATGAGGGAATATGCTGAGAAGCTGGCAGAAGGGACTCCGTTTCTCCGTGTCGACATGTATTGCATAGGAGAGACGATTTATATTGGAGAGCTCACCTTTTACCATTATGGTGGCTTTATTCCGTTCAATCCTGCAGAATGGGATTACAAGCTCGGGCAGGAGCTTGATATAGAGAGTATTGGGAGCAGAGTATGAGGGGAAAGAGGTTTTTGGTTCTGGCAGTATTGTTGATTCTGCCTGTATGTGTTTTCGCAGCACAGTTTCACAGTGTTCCCATCGGTAATGAGGCATACAAGCTGATAGACGCCGCAGTTGTGCGCGGGGCAATTGCACCGCAAAGTGATGCAAGACCGTACAACGTGAATGTGGTTCGTGCTCTTTTGAATGAGATGCTTGCCTCTGATTGCTTCACGGCCTCGGAGAAAAACCAGATCAACCGGGTACTGGGCGATCTTGAGTCCCAGTATGGGGATGCACCGACATCTGAATTCAATGATATCTTCAAGAAGGGATATCTGAGGTCCGCCTCACCGAACTCCACCTCAGTCGGAGCGGTGGCATCTTTTGACTTTGCCTTGGGAATTGACTCCACAGAGGGTGCGGCTGATGCAATTGACGCCAGATTCAGCGGAATGGCATACATCAGGGGGGATCTTTTCTCATTCATGTCTTTTGACCTCAACTTCAAGCTCAATCTGGACAGGATTGATCCCAGAACAAGGCTTGCGACAGACCTTGTGATTAACTGTGACGGATTCTACATGGACTTCTTCCATGGCGGAGACAGGCTTACAGAGTTGCCAAGACCAGAGGAAGAGGTGGGTATGTTCGGATTCTTTCTTGGAATTGAGTCCTTCCCGGAAGTGTCGCTGAGCTTCAAGGATGAGCTTTTCTCTGCCAGAATCGGGACTGTGAGGCGCTCATGGGGCCCAGGTTTCAACAATCTTGGTCTTTCGGGATCAGCAAGGGCTTTTGATGGGATTGAGCTGAGCCTGCATCCTGTCTCCTGGTTCAGATATGATGTCCTTACAGGTTCTCTTGGAAACGTGTCTCTGGACTCAGTTTTCGGTGTGGAATGGCCGTCCGAGAACATGGATACAAAGGGCGGTAAGTACAGCAACAACTTCAGCATGCACAGGGTTGAAATAGGGCCTTTTGCCGGAGTGAAGTTCGGTATATGGGAGTCAGTGGTCTGGAGGAAACGCTTTGAGATATCCTACCTGAACCCGTTTGCAATATACATGTTCACACAGAATGCCCTTGGAGACTATGACAATGTCCTTGCCGGCTTTGATCTGTCATACACGCTTGCTGGGGTCGGACGTTTCTACGCTGCCCTGGCGATGGATGAGCTCAACAACGCAAAGCTGTTCAGCAATCCGAGGAACATCCTCTCTTATCAGATCGGGGCACAGTTCTCCCCCAGGATCCTTGATTTCTCACTGCTTACTGTACAGGCCACATATGTGCCTTCTTTCTTTGGCTCACACTATCAGGCCCAGGAGCCGCTTTTCGCGGATGTGCCTTATACCACGGCATATGTGAACAAGGGTCAGAACATCAGTTATCCTGTCAATCCTGACACTCTGGAGATTCTTCTCAACTGCAAGACCACCCTAGAGAAAGGTTGGGTCATAGACATGACCGTCAAGGACCAGATGCGTAGCGCACAATATTCATACAAGACAACAGGAACAGACATCCTGACTTATATGTCTTATGACGCATATGACTACGGAGACGGTGGAGACTTCGGCGCCTATCACAAGAGGGCTTTCTTCGATAACATCTGGAACAACGCCCTGGCGGTGGAGGGCAAGGTGGAGAAGAAGCTGGATGCCTTCCCGATCACCGTCGGTTTCGGCCTCAACTGTATATGGAATATGACACGTGCCTTCAGTCCGACCGTTATGCACGGCTATGAGGGCTATGATTTCAATCCGGGTGCAGTTGAGTTCTCGGGAGACTGGGAGAACACTGTGGTTGTCAGTGTGTCGATGGGGGCAAAGATCTATTACTGATGAGGTTGCTCAGGCTTCCGTCACGCTCTCGAAGAACTTGACTCCGATATCGCTCCTGTACCAGGAGCCGTCAAAGCTCACCATGTCGATTGATTTGTAGACCCTTGAGTTGGCAAGCAGGATGTTCTTGTCGACTCCGACCACGGTGGCGGCTCTTCCTCCGTTCGTGAAGATCCCGTTCTCCCTGCTGTCCACGGCACCGAAGAACAGGAATGTGCCGTTCTCAAAGGCGTTGCTCATGTACTGCGGCGGGATAGGTGCGAGCTTCTGGCCTGTCTTTGTGTCCTCCGGGTAGCCTTCGGATGCAACAACAACCGCAACAGCGCTGTTGCCGGACATCTCAAGACGTACACTCTTGAGGGTGTTGTCGTGCATTGCCATCATGAGATCGCAGAGATCATTACGGATCAGCGGGACCATTGCCTGTGTGGCCGGGTCATTCAGCCTGACATGGTAGTCAAGGAGGACCGGACCGTTGTCACTGATTGTCAGTGAGAATGTAAGGATCCCCTTGTAGTAGAGCTTCTCCTTCTTCAGGGCCTTGAATGTGGGGTGGATTATCTTCCTTGAGATCTCATCCTTGATGTCCTGGTCAAGTGGAAGCGGGCAGACTGCGCCCATTCCGCCTGTGGCGACGCCATGGCCTATATCAGTGTGCTCACGCTTTGTGTACTCATAGCAGATAGGAAGGACGAAATAGCCCTCGTTGTCCATGAGGATGGAGATTGTCACCGCCTTTCCCTGGATATGGGTCTCAACCACAACAGGACTCTTCTTCAGGAGGTTTGTGCCGTAGGCAAGGAGGGCGTTGGTGTCATCAGAGCTGATCATCACCCTCGAAGGTGAGAGATCGTTGGGCTTGATGGTGAATGTGGTGCCCTTGTGCCGGTTCAGGAATGAGGAGAGCTCCTCAACGCTCTTGAAGATGTTGTATTCGGGAATGGGTATGCCGTACTTTGAGGCGAACTGCCTTGAGAAACTGCGGTCACTGTCCAGTTTCAGGGCATAGCCCGGGGTGCCGAATGTCTCGATCCCGTGCTTGTTCAGATAATCGATCACACCAGTCTGCAGAGGCTCCTCTGTCCCGATGAAGACAAAATCAATCCCGTTCTCACGGCATGCCGCAAGGACCTGCTCTTTGTCGGACGGGTCAACGTCCGGAAGATTCACTGCAAATGACGCTGTCCCTGGATTGCTCGGTGCCACATAAAGACCTTCAATGAGCTTGCTTCTTGAAAACCACCATGCTATTGCATGATCTTTTGCTCCGGAACCCAAAACCAGTACCTTCATACTTCCACTCCCTCTCGATACTGGAAAAGTAACATTTCTGTAATGCAAGGTCAATTGATTGAAAACTTGACTGAGGGTAAAAGCCGTGCTAACTTATATCTGCTGAATACATAATTCGTTCGCATAAAATAATCATTGACATAGAAAGGAGCCTCTATGCGTTTATTTGATACACATTGTCACATCGGTCTCATTCACGAGGATTACCTTGAGCAGCTTCTTACGGTCCAGTACGCAAAAAGGGCCGGGGTGGCTCATATAGTGTCAATCTGCAACAGCCTGACGGACTTCGAGGTCATCTACAAGAACCTCAAGAGCGCCAAGAATGTTTACCATGCGGTAGGTGTGTCTCCCACAGAGAGCGGCAACCGTCTTCTTGACTGGGACACCAAGATCCTCCAGTTCCTGAAGCTGGACCGCATCGTGGCCATAGGGGAGACCGGTCTTGATTACGGCAAATACAGCCAGTACAAGGGCGTTCAGGTGGAGATGTTCCTCAGACACCTTGAGATTGCCAGAAAGAACCATCTTCCAGTGATCATCCACAACAGGGAGGCCGGCGACGATATCCTTGACATCCTCAAGCACAACATTCCGGAGGAAGGTGCGATCTTCCACTGCTACTCTGAGGACTGGGAGTATGCCTTCAGGGCACTGGATCTTCCCGTGTATTTCTCTTTTGCAGGAAACATCACATACAAGAATGTGAGAAAGCTCACCGATACAGTGAAGAAGCTTCCCCAGGACAGGATCCTGATCGAGAGCGAGGCACCCTTCATGGTCCCTGCCAAGTACACAAAGCGCAGGAACAAGCCTGAATATCTTCCCGAGACCGCCCAGGCTGTCTCATACCTGAGGGGAGTGCCCCTTGAGGAGATGTCCGAGATCCTTTATCAGAACAGCCTGAACGCATTCCACCTGACAGAGGCCTGATTTTGTCCTCTCTTCTTCATGAAGTCTCGATAGGAAACGTTACTCTTAAGTCAAACCTTTTCCTTGCACCTCTTGCCGGTTATACGGACAAGGTGTTCCGCAGCATCTGCCTGAAGCATGGTGCTGCTCTTGCGTACACTGAGATGGTTTCAAGTGAGGGCGTTGCCAGAGACAGTGCCAAGACAGTTGTCCTGATGGAGAGAGGCGAGGGTGAGGATAATCTTGCAGTGCAGCTGTTCATGCCTGATGCTGATACCGCAAGAAGGTCGCTTGAGGGCGTTATGGCCTACAAGCCTGCAATAATAGACATCAATTGCGGCTGTCCTGTTCCAAAGGTCGTAAAGACAGGAGCCGGAAGCGCGTTACTGCAGAATCCGAAGACCATCCGGGAGATTGTCAGCACCATAGTGCGGAATGTTGATGTCCCTGTGACGGTGAAGATCAGAACGGGGTGGGACACAAACAGCATCAACTACCTTGAGACTGCGGAGCTGGTATTTGATGCCGGAGCCAGCGCGCTCTGCATGCATGCCCGCACAAGAAGCCAGCTGTACATGCCTACTGCCCACTGGGAGCTTCTGGCTGACCTGAAGAAGCATTTTCATGAAAATGTAATCATAGGTTCCGGGGATCTGTTTTGCGCGGAAGACGGTGTGCGCATGCTTGAGCAGACAGGTGTGGATGCAATTGCTTATGCGCGTGGAGCGATAGGAAACCCGTTCATTTTCGAGCAGACCCGGGCTCTGTTGGAGGGAAATGTCCCAAGACCTGTGTCAGTGGATGAGAAAAGAGAGGCCATAATGATCCATCTCAGGGGCCTTGTTGATTTCATGGGAGAGACCACTGCGTGCCGTGAGATGAGAAAGCATGTCTGCGCATACCTGAAGGGAATTCCGAACAGCGCCAAGGTCAGGCAGGCTGTCACAACGGCTCTTACCGTCCAGGAGTATGAGGGTGCCCTTTCTCAGCTGAAATAGTCTATCTCTGAAGAAAGCTTTGACCAGTCCCTGAAACTGATACAGTCTGTCCTCCCGATGCTGTATGTCACATCACCAAGATAAAGCACAAGGGTCTTTATCCCGGGTTTTTTCTCAAGCTTCCTTACCTTAGCTATGGTCTTTTCTGTGACATCTATGTTCGGCTCAACTGTCATCACGTACCTCTGGTTCCATCTGGAGCTGAAGTCCGGACCGCTTTCATCTGTCAGAATGCTGATCTCAGGCTCGAATGTCTTTGAGTGCCTGCCCTTGAGAAGCTCGTTGAGCGCAAACGTCCTTGTGACGGATGTCCTGAGGCTGTCCAGGATGAGGTCCTTGACATTGTTTATGCCAAGAAGATGGCACAGAACACCTGTATCAGTGAAAAACAGATGCGAGTCAATTATATTAAGGACATTGTATTCCTCAAGGATCCTGATCCATGACTTGGCTGTGGGAGCGGAGATCCCGCAAAGTGAGGCAAAGCTGTTCATTGAGAAGCGCAGGGAGCTTCTCTGTGCGCACAGCTGCATGAAGTGCCGGAGAAGCGGAAGATTGGAGACATTGATGTTATTAAGGATATGGTTCTGAAGTAATGCCTCAATGAAAGACTCAATCGTGGTCTCCTCTGCCAGGACTCCAGGGAACTGCCCGTCAAGCATCACCTGAAACGGATTGTATGTTGAGACCTTTGCAGCATCCATGTCACTGACATCCATGCCCAGCACGTTCATTATCCTGAGCCGTCCGTCCATTGAGTCTGCCTGAACCTTCTTTGTGCTTGTCAGGATGAATCTTCCTCCCTGGGCTCCCATCCTGTCCACATGGTACCTCACTGCCTCGAGCATTCCAGGGACCAGATATATCTCCTTTATTATTGCCCCGTCCGGAAATGCCATCAGAAATGTCTTCGGCGACCTGCAGGCAAGGGACCTCATGGTGGGATTCTCCAGGTCTATGAAGCTCTTCTCCGGAAAGCATGACCTGGCAAGTGCAGCTTTCCCGCACCCCAAGGGCCCTGTCATAAGAATAATTGGAGCCCTCCGTGAAAGAGACAAAAGCGTTCTTTTTCCTGTCAGACTGTTCATATATCAGTTTAATTAAAGTTTAGTATCAGAAAAATGTAAAGAATAAAATCCTTAAATCATAAAGTTTTGATAAAGAAGCGTTGACAGCACCTCTTGATGCCCGAATAATGTGGCTGTTTGTGGAGGGCCTGCATGCTGAAAACTAAAGAACTGTTCAGCCTTGAACACACACTCGCGTCAGATTATCTGGCCGGCTTTGAGTATCCCTGGGAGGCACTTCCGGGAATCAAGCAGCTGATCATTGATCTTGGAAGTAAACTGGATCCCGATGAGTACACAGAGGTCTCTGAGAATGTATGGGTCCATAAGACGGCAAATATTTTCCCGACAGCCTATCTGGGCAGCCCGTGCATAATCGGTCCCGAGACGGAGGTCAGGCATTGCGCTTTCATCAGAGGAAGCGCGCTTGTGGGAAGGCACTGCGTCATTGGAAACTCAGTGGAGCTGAAGAACGTCATAATCTTCGATGACTGCCAGGTGCCTCACTACAATTATGTCGGAGACAGCATCCTGGGCTATCATGCGCACATGGGCGCAGGCTCAATAACATCGAACATAAAGTCCGACAAGAAGAACATCTTCATCCATTCCGATGATGATATCGAGACGGGAATGCGCAAGATCGGCGCAATGCTAGGAGATTATGCGGACATAGGATGCAACAGCGTCCTCAATCCGGGAACCGTCATAGGGTGCAGGACAAGCGTCTATCCCTGCTCATGTGTCAGGGGCGTTATTCCTGCGGACAGCATATACAAGACAAAGACTGAGATAGTCGAGAGAGAGGAGAGGTAGTATGGGTCGTTATTTCGGAACAGACGGATTCAGGGGAGAGTCCAATGTCACTCTCACGGCAGAGCATGCATATAAGGTCGGACGTTTTCTGGGCTGGTACTTCAAGAGCCTCAGGGAGCAGAGAGGGGATATGGAAAGTCCCAAGATCGTCATCGGAAAGGACACAAGAAGGTCCTGCTACATGTTCGAGTACATGCTGGCCGGCGGAATTGTCGCCTCAGGCGCGGATGTCTATCTGATGCATGTCACAACCACCCCGTCGGTGGCATATATCGCACATGTGGATGACTTTGACTGCGGCATCATGATCACTGCCTCCCATAACCCGTATTATGACAACGGCATAAAGGTCATCAACAAGTACGGTGAGAAGATGGAGGAGCCTGTCCTGGACCTCTGTGAGGACTACATCGACGGCAAGCTGGAGTGCTTCGGGCAGAAATGGGATGATATCCCGTTTGCCACACGCCTTAACATCGGCCAGATGGTTGACTACGTTTCAGGAAGAAACCGCTACATCGGTTATCTTATCTCACTTTGCAAGTACTCATTCAGGGGCCTGAATGTCGGTCTTGACTGCGCCAACGGAACCACATGGAGCGTTGCGAAGTCTGTCTTTGACGCACTTGGGGCCAA
The DNA here is from genome assembly GCA_902781545.1 of uncultured Spirochaetales bacterium. Classification (GTDB taxonomy): domain Bacteria; phylum Spirochaetota; class Spirochaetia; order Sphaerochaetales; family Sphaerochaetaceae; genus UBA9732. Next base: position 29,737 of record CACZJR010000001.1, read on the forward strand.
GACTTATGTCATTAATGCTGACCCGAACGGATTCAACATCAATGAGAATGCGGGATCCACGCATATCGAGGGCCTGCAGAAGCTTGTGCTTGACAAGCACCTTGATGTCGGATTCGCGTTTGACGGCGATGCAGACCGCTGCCTTGCTGTTGACGAGAAGGGCTCTGTTGTGACCGGTGACCACATCCTTTACATCTACGGAAAGTACATGAAGGAGAGGGGAAAACTCCTGAACAACACTGTTGTTGCCACGGTCATGTCCAATTTCGGGTTCTTCAAGGCGCTTGAGGAAGAGGGCATTGAGGCCGTCAAGACAAAAGTCGGTGACAAATATGTTCACGACTACATGGTGGAGCACGGATGCAGGATCGGCGGAGAGCAGAGCGGTCATATCATCTTTGCCAAGTACGCATCCACAGGAGACGGACTTCTGACTGCCATCAAGGTCCTTGAGGTCATGATGGCCAAAAAGAAGAAACTCAGCGAGCTGGCAGGCGGCATGACAGTCTATCCTCAGGTTCTTGAGAACATCAGGGTCAAGGACAAGACCGCTGCTGTCTCCGATGAGGATGTCCAGGACGCAGTCAACAATGTTGCCTCGAAGCTGGGATCTTCCGGAAGGATTCTGGTCCGTGAGAGTGGAACAGAGCCGCTGATTCGTGTTATGGTTGAGGCGTCAAGCGAGGACCTCTGCCGAAAGTATGTGGCAGCAGTGATCAATGTGATCAAGAAGAAAGGTCACGAAGCCTGAACCGGAGGAATTATGAGAGTTATCATTCAGGAAAACTATGAGAAGATGAGCCTTTGGGCGGCGAACTTCATTGCAGACGCCATCAATTCACACAAGGGACCGAACCCGTTTGTGCTTGGACTTCCGACCGGATCCTCACCGATAGGGGTGTATAAGAAGCTCATTGAGATGAACAAGGCAGGCAAGGTCACATTCAAGAACGTGGTCACATTCAACATGGATGAGTATGTGGGTCTTCCACATGAGCATGACCAGAGCTACTGGTATTTCATGCATGACAATTTCTTCAACCACATTGACATCCCTGAGAAGAACATAAACATGCTCAACGGCATGACCGATGATCCTGTCAAGGAGTGCCAGGACTATGAGAAGAGAATCGCCTCCTATGGCGGGATTGACCTCTTCATGGGCGGAATCGGAGTTGACGGGCACATTGCATTCAATGAGCCGTTCACATCACTCAGCTCCAGGACAGGTCTCAGGACACTGACCACAGACACAAAGATCGTCAACTCACGTTTCTTCGGAAATGACCCGTCCAAGGTCCCGTCTTATGCACTTTCTGTCGGAGTCGGGACTGTGTTTGACTCAAAGATCGTGCTTGTCCTGATCAACGGCCATAACAAGGCAAGAGCCCTTGCACATACCGTGGAAGGCGGAGTTAGCCAGATGTGGACATGTAGCGCGCTTCAGATGCACAACAACGCGATCATCGCCTGCGATGAGGCCGCCTGCGGAGAGATCAAGGTGGACACATACAGGTATTTCAAGGACGTTGAGAGCGCAGAGCGCCTGTGAAATAATTACCGCAACATCATCATATGTGCTAAACTGTCAAGGCTCGGCTCTGGAAGGCCGGGCCTTCTGATTTGGAGGCACTTATGGGAAACACATTCGGTGTGTCAGGTCTCAGAGGCGAGGCCAACATCTCACTTACGGCAGATGTAGTCTACGGCTTCGGGCGTTTTCTGGGATGGTACATCCGCAAAGGACTCAACCATAATCCGAGAACAGTCATCGGAAAGGACACCCGCAGGTCATCCGACATGCTTGAGAGCGCAATAAGCGCTGGCCTGATGGCAAGCGGCTGTGACGTGTACCTCATGAGTGTGACAACAACCCCGTCAGTCTCCTTCATCACTCGTTCTGACTCATTTGACTGCGGTGTGATGATAACAGCATCACACAATCCTTACTATGACAACGGAATCAAGGTCATCTCCGCCAGTGGAGAGCCTATGGGCGATAAGATATTCTCCGAGTTCCAGGCTTACTATGAGGGGGCCAGGATGGGCGAGATCCCTTATGCAGACAGGGACTCCATAGGAAAGCTCGTTGATTATCAGGCCGGAAGGCAGCATTACATCGACCATCTTGTCTCTGTCCCCTCAGCATCACTTAAGGGAATCAGGATCGGCCTTGACTGTGCCAACGGCGCATCATCGATGATAGCCCACAGCGTGTTTGACAATCTGGATTGTGAGGTGATTTACGTAAATGATGATCCTGACGGATTCAACATCAACAAAAGCTGCGGCTCGGCACATCTGGAGGTGATTCGCTCACTTGTGCTGGAGAAAGGCCTTGATGCAGGGTTCTCCCTTGACGGTGATGCGGACCGCTGCATGGCCGTTGACGCAGAAGGGAACGAAGTGACAGGTGATCACTTCAATCTGATATATGCCACATACCTGAAAAAGCGCGGAAGACTTGCAAACAATCTTGTTGTGGGGACAGTGGTGTCGAATCTCGGACTCAGGAATGCGCTTGAGAAAGAGGGCATCGATTATATGACAACCGGAGTCGGTGAGCCTCTGGTCCGGAAATGCATGGTCGAGCACGGCTCCATCATCGGAGGCGAGCAGTGCGGCCACATGGTCTTTTCCGAGCATTCGACCACAGGTGACGGAATAGTAACCACACTGAAGATGCTTTCTGTCATGGCTGAGGAGGGAAAGAGCTTGAAGGATCTTGCCTCTCCGCTTCACATGCTGCCGCAGCTGACAATAAACGTCAGGGTAAGTGACAAGAAGAAAGCCTCATCTGATCCCGATGTATTGGCCATAGTGGGCAAGATCACGGATAAACTGGGCACTTCGGGACGTGTTCTCATGCGTCACAGCGACACAGAGTCCTTGATTAGGGTCATGGTTGAGGCTGAGGATGAGAATACGTGCAGGGATTATGCTCAGCAGATAGTTTCCGTGATCAGGTCAAAGGGCTACGCTGTCTGAGGGCCTTGTCAGTCCTTGATCAGCTGCTTGATCCAGAGTTTCTCCCTCAGTGAGATCTTGCCGTCCACGGCGCAGATGATCATGCAGATGATGATTATGTCCTCTTTCAGGTCCTTGTTGAGGATCCCCAGCACATCCACCATCTCATTGGTCAGTTTCTTCAGCTCCTTGTTCTCCTGAGCCATCTCACTGACGGCCTTCTTGCATCCCTCATAGTCCAGGTTCTCCCCGAAGAACATGGTCAGCATGGGGTAGAGCAGGTTGTATTCCTCCTCTGCGAGCTTTCCGTCTGCCACAACGGCGGCGGTGATGAAGGAGCCGAAGATCTCAATTCCGGAGAGCCCGTTCTGAGTGATCACTGACAGTGCCGGCAGGACCTTCAATGATTTCTCCCTGAGAAGCAATGTGTACTCCTCATACTCTATTTTCTCGAATTCATTGCAGAGTCTGTCAAATTCACTCATTTCCCGCTCCTGTATGGTTGTTTAATGGTAATATAATGGAAAAAGACGATATAGGACAGGATTTTTCTTAAAAGAGGCAACAAATGGAGTATCTTACAAACCTTCTTCTGCTGTTCTTCATCTACTCATTTGCTGGATGGTGCATCGAGGTCACCCTGAAATTCCGCCAGTACCACAGGTTCATCAACCGTGGTTTTCTGACCGGACCCTGCCTGCCGATCTACGGTTCAGGGTGTGCGCTGATCACAGCAGCAGTGGACATTCTTGTGATGATCTCAAGATACGAGTCATCATACGGATCTGTATTTGCTGTGGCATTTGTACTCTGCGGGGTGCTGGAATACACGGTAAGCTATCTTCTTGAGAAACGTTTCCATGCAAGATGGTGGGATTACAGCCAGAAACCGATGAACCTCCACGGCAGGGTCTGGATCGGGAACCTGCTGCTGTTCGGTCTTGGCGGTGTGCTTGTCGTCAAAGTCACAAACCCTGTGATCTTACGGTTTTTCGAGGGAATATCCCTCAAGGCAAGGTATATCACGGCAATTGCCCTTTCAGTTGTGTTCATAACGGATTATCTCATCTCCCACTTTGTGCTGAAGCTCGTCAAGGACAGTGTCGAGAAGAGTGAGGCCGATAACACTGAGGCAATAGGGAAGGAAGTCAGGAAGATGCTCTCTGACAAGAGCCTGTTTGCAAAGCGTTTTGCGGATGCCTATCCTGAGGTGATATACCGCACCGAGAAGGTCAAGGCCCGCATGGAGGCAATCAAGGCCGAGACGGAGCGTCTGAGAATGCAGGCAGAGGAGAGGTTTGCAGAAGTCCAGCAGCAGATCTCAGAGAAGCTTGAGCCGACTTCCCAGATCAAGAACAGGATAATCGAGAATCAGGACCGGCTGATTTCCGGCATATACAATGATTCCTCTGCCGATGAATCCCAGAAGCAGCTGAAAAGCGCGATAGACAAGGATATTGAGAGACTAAAGAGCCGCAGGATGATATGATCACATCAATTTGTAAAATGATCATTGTTGTCTGCATCTGATTTGTTTTATAGTATCCACAACAGTTTTGAGAGGGCTGGGATAATGGTTAAAAGGCGTGGAAGTGTAGTAACCAAAAGCATAATGAGCATAATTGTCCCGCTGGTCTTTCTGGCAATCATTGTCTGTATTGTCGGATACCGGTTTCTGACAGATGCAATGAGCGGGCTGTATGAGAACGGCGCAGTTGAGATAGCCAAATCCGCCGCAAACGGTGTGGACGTGGACAGACTGGACGAATATGCCAGCAGCAATGGCACATCGGATGAGTACATTGAGGCGTTGGAGAATATGGAGGCCCTGTGCAACTCCTCCGGAGCCACATTCATCTATGTGATCCGGCCCGATCTGACAGACTACAACCACATCACCTTCATATTCTCGACCATCAACAAGGACAGCAGTTACACAAGATATGATTTCGGCTATTACCGCGAGACCACCAATGAGGATTACAAGGTCAAGTACCGCAGACTCTATGAGGGCCAGTCCGAGTCCGAGATAGTGGTACGCGACAGGGGATACATAGAGACCAATGCCCACATCACCGCTATGGTTCCCGTGAAGGACTCAAGCGGACGCACACAGGCCATCCTCTGCGTCCAGCGTCAGATGGATGTGATCACTTCCGTCAGGAACAGATTCGTCTGTTTAGTGATAGGGATCCTCCTGGTTCTGGAGATAATCATAGCTTTAGGCCAGCACATCTACCTCAGGAAGGTGCTGCTCAAACCCCTGAGGACAATCACCTCGGAGGCTGAGAGATTCGCATCCCAGGAGATATCAACAGGCAGGAAACTCAAGGATCAGGTGAAGAACACAGATGAGATCGGAGTCCTTGCCTCATCAATCGACCACATGGAGTCCAACATAGTCAGATATGTCAGGAACCTCACAAAGGCAACAGCGGAGAAGGAGAGGATCAGCACCGAGCTTTCCCTCGCCCAGCGCATACAGGCCGACATGCTTCCCAACATATATCCGGCATTCCCGGACAGGCCGGAGTTCGACATATTCGCATCAATGGAGCCTGCCAAGGAGGTCGGAGGAGACTTCTATGACTTCTTCTTCGTGGATTCCGACCACCTTTGCATGATGATCGCGGATGTCTCAGGGAAGGGTGTTCCTGCCGCGCTTTTCATGATGGCATCGAGAATCATTCTGGCGAATAACGCCATGATGGGGAAGAATCCCGCAAGGATCCTCGCAGAGACCAATGCAGCCATCTGCTCCAACAACAGGGAGGAGATGTTCGTCACTGTCTGGCTGGGGATACTGGAGATATCCACAGGACATCTGGTGGCGTCAAACGCAGGTCATGAGTATCCTGTGATAAAGAAAGCAGACGGGAGATTCGAGCTCTTCAAGGACAGGCACGGCTTTGTGATAGGAGGGCTTGAGACTGCGAGGTACAAGGATTATGAGCTTACACTTGAGCCCGGGTCAAAGCTGTTCCTCTACACCGACGGTGTGCCTGAGGCCACAGATGGAAAGGAAGAGCAGTTCGGCACAGAGCGCATGATTGAGGCCCTTAATTCTGATCCTGATGCGGATCCGGAGCACGTCCTTGCCAACATGCGCAAGGCCGTAAACGCATTTGTCAATGACTCGGAGCAGTTCGATGACCTTACGATGATGTGCTTTGAGTACAAGGGCATGAGGACTGAGTCCTGAATGAGCGGTTATTATACTTTTTACAGCACCGGTTTCTTCGGTTTCGGGCCTCCGGGAACGTTCAAGGCATACTCCTTGATGCACCTCATGCCGATCCTCATATGCGTAGGGCTTATGGTTCTGGTGTGGTTCAAGAGAGATAGGATCAGGGCATGGAAATCTGAGGCCAGTCTGCGTCTCTGCATTTCCTTCCTCTGCTTCCTGATGGAGTTCAGCTTCTTTGTCAGACTGCTTTACGTGGGCGACTCCTCCGGAAAATACATGATGATGGCCAAGGTCCCCCTTCATGTCTGTGACCTGGGGTGCATCTGCTGCATGTTCATGGTCACGGGCAAGAACAGGACATTGTTCGGCATAAACTTCTTCGTGTCACTGTTCGGAGCCTCCATTGCCTGCGTGGTCCCGCAGATGGTCCTGTCCGATTGCGGTCCGGCCCACTTCCGTTACTATCAGTACTTCGGCATGCACCTGCTTCCGATATTCGGAACTGTCTACATGATGATGGTCCACGGCATGAGGCCGCGTTACCGTGACATCTGGTATGCCACCGGATCACTGGCGGCCATGGTGGTGCCAAGCATAATGATCAACAAGGCCTTCCCCGGAGCTAACCGAATGTTCCTGGAGCTTGACATACCGCTTTTCCCTGAGAACATGTATCTGAGATCACTTGTCTACGCTGTCCTGATAATCGCGGTCTTCCACCTCATGTGGTTTGCCTGGAGGCTTGCGGAGAGACTTGGGAATAAGGTCTACAGGACCTGAAGACTGAAAAGAGAAATGCACCAGGTTGCATATAGTCCGGGTGTTCTCATGTTTTCCTTGGCAATGATGTTGAGGACATAAGAGAGAAAAAGGTGTATGCGTAAAACTGTGATATACTGTCATTGATAGGGGGAAAATATTGATGGACAATAATTGTGGGATTTCTGCATTTGAAATTGTTTTTTTCAGGAAAAGCATCTCACAACTCAGAGATAAATGGTTGGAGTTTGAGAAGAACAACGAACTGTTTACCGCCTATCAATCTTACGGCCTTTCTGAAAGCATCCTTAAGACGTATATTCCGTATCGGATAATCAACAAAGAGAATCCTTTCTTCCTTGAAGCTTGCATAGCAGATGCTAATGGAGGAAATGAATGCATTGCCGTTATCCCTTTGGCCAGTTACGGGTCAGGGACAGTGACCTTCGGTTATTCCCAGTCAATGCCGGTTTATGACTTTATTTGGAAACCTGGATTGGATAAGGAGATTATGGGCAGATGCGTGGATGCTTTGCTGGGAAAATATCCCGGGATAGTGATAAGTCTGGTAAGAGAAGAATCCTTCTTGTTCGACTTCCTGTCCAAGAAATACAACTCGGATATAAGCCGAAATGTCAGAATTGACATCAAGTCTTCCGCCCAGGATTGGTTCTCCGGGCTTTCCAAGAGTATCAGGCAGAATATCAGAACGTCTTATAACAGAGCTGCGACAGATGGGGTGGTGTTTGATTTCAAGATGGAGAGGGGTAAAGACCTTCCTAAAGCTACGGTCAGGAAAATCATGGACACTTATGTCTCCCGGAGAAAAGGCTTCTCAGACGGGCTGAGTAAACCCAAGGAGCTGATGATCAGGTACTGTCACTACAATACCAGAGCAATGACCAGGCTTGATACAAGCATAGTCGCCACTTTATGGCATGGTGATACCCTTGCCGCTTTCTGGTCCGGCTATTTCTCTCCCGCAGGTGAGTCGGTCACCGTTCCCAGACTTGCCATCAATCCGCTGTTCAGCCGTTATTCACCAGGGAGTATCCTGATAAATGAATCAATAAAGGAGTTCCATGAATCATATCCCAAAATCAGGGTATTTGATCTCTCAAGCGGGACTGAGAAATACAAGTACGATATGGGTGGAGTAGAGTACAACACTTATATTTTCGACACCTCATCCGGACTGATAGACGCATAATCATCACCGGACAATAAACAGAAAGCAGCCTCTTTCGAAGCTGCTTTTTTGTTTACACGGCGGGGGGTTTGAACCCTCGACCTCCACCACGTCAAGGTGGCACTCTCCCGCTGAGTTAGCCGTGCATTGCATTACTATTATGCACGATTTAAAAAAACTGTCTAGTGGTCATGGCAGAAAAACATTTCAACGTCCGCGGAGCCTCAAGGGCTGACCCTTGTTGAAAACAGGATAATAACTTATTATTTCAGCTAGCTATGGCAAAAGATAAAGTCAACAAGAAAAGCGAGCAGGCTCAGAGAGCCTATATATATCTGGTCAAGACTCCAAGCAGCAATGACCTCACAGTCTGCGCAAGCGAGAGTGTCTTCTATCCCGGAACCTATGTCGTGTCTCCGACAAGATATGGATTGGACATGGGAATAGTCGTTGGCTCGGCGGCGGGGCTGATGCAGCAGTCGTCGTACAAGCCCGGATGCAAGGGCTGTCTGGGTGCCTGCCATTTCGGACCGTCCTGCACGGGAAGAGGCGCTGACGATGAGCTTGTGGCCGCCGGCGAGGAGAGCGACGGAAACGCCATAATAGAGATTGACGGGGAAAGGGCAGACATCGGGCCGCTTCCCGCATACGAGTTCATGAAGGTCCGCCCGGAGACGATTGTCCCTGAGGATCCTGAGATTGACGAGACAGGCGTTTGGGATTCAGCCTACAGGGAGCCTGAGATGGTTGAGGTTGACGGCGATGTGGAGTGGATATCCCACATGGCCACTCCGGATGAGATCTCAAGATACTCCGAAAACAAGGAGGAGGAGAAGGAGGCGGTCAAGATCTGCAAGGAGAAGATCGCCAAGCACAAGCTGGAGATGAAGCTTGTGGCTGCCCATTTCCTTCTCTGTGAGCCCAAGGTCCTGTTCTTCTTCACCGCAGATGACAGAGTTGATTTCAGGGATCTGGTGAAGGATCTTGTGTCCGTGTTCAGGATGAGGATTGAGCTGAGGCAGATCGGCGTCAGGGATGAGTCTAGGGTTCTGGGCGGTCTTGCGGTCTGCGGAAGGGATTTCTGCTGCCACTGTGTGTCCGACAAGCTCAAGCCTGTCACTATCAAGATGGCCAAGGAGCAGAACCTGTCACTGAACTCAATGAAGATCTCTGGTCCGTGCGGGCGCCTCCTGTGCTGCCTGAGCTATGAGTATGACTTCTATGTCGAGGAGAAACAGGCTTATCCTTCCGAGGGAAGCAGGGTTAAGATCGGAGGAGACCTGTTCAAGGTCACAGAGATAAACATCCTGTCCCACAAGATGACTGTTTCCGGTCCTGATTCACAGCAGTACCAGATTCCGAGGGATGAGCTGTCATATAATTATGACAAAGGTCGTTGGGAGGTCTCCCAGCAGTTCCAGGATGAGCTTTTAGGTAACTGACGACAAAGTTATTAAAACCTAAACTGTTGTATTGACCAGTTTTAACGTCTGTGATATGTTTTGTAGACGTCGCGGTTTTCCAGCGACGGTATTTTTTGAACTAAATAGTTTATCTTATTAAAGATATTTTGGAGGGTACAGTGAATCGTTCCGCAGATAAGAGAGATCGTGAGAATAAGGCCAGAAGGCTCAGAAACCGCCAGACAAAGAGTGAGTTCCGCACAGCAATCAAGGCTTTCGATGCAGCTGTTCTTGCAGGTGACAAGGCAGAGGCAGAGAAGTACATGAAGCTTGCAGCTAAGCTCATGGATTCTGCAGTCAACAAAGGCACAATTCATCACAACACATCTGACAGAAAGAAGTCCAGAATGAACTTGAAGTTCAACAAGATGGCTTGAGCTGTCAACAATAAATAGTTACGGGGTATTGAATATGGAGAAGACAAAACTTACCAAAGCCGTTATTATTGAGCATCTTCACGAGAAGCTCGGAATCAACAGAAACGATATCCATGAGATTGTTGACGAGTTCTTTGAGGAGGTCAAGGCTGGACTTAAGGAAGAGATGATAATCGAGCTTCGCGGATTCGGCACTTTCGAGGTCAGGACACGCAAGGGCAGAGAGAAGGCCCGCAATCCAAAGACCGGAGAGCTTGTTGCAGTTGATACACACGGTGTTGCTGTTTTCCGCCCTGGAAAGGAACTGAAGGACCTTGTCTGGGATCTTCGCCAGGAAGGTTGATTGTTAATCTTCTGATATGACAAAACTATTAAGCGTAAACGATAAGGTTCTACGCAGGCGCAACCTCAGAACAGTATGTTTTGAGGTTGTTCTGTTGTTAGTGGCCGCATTTGTTCTCTCACTTGCCCATCCGAGCTTCATGTCAAAGCGTGGCTTCGGTCTCCTGTCACTGATTGCACTGATTCCCGTATTTGCGGTCATCAGGAACACCACATGGAAGCTTGTTGGCGCATATGGGTTCCTGTTCGGATTCGTCTATTACTCGATCTTCAACTACTGGCTCACCACATTCCATCCGTTTGCCATCCTGATTGTCACAATCATCAAGGGTGCCGAGATGGTGGCTCTGTTCTTTGCCCTCAAGGCAGCTGACAGGTGGACGGGGTGCATCCTCAAGGGCCGTCTGGTGCATGTCTTCCAGGCTGTCATCTGGGTGGCATATGCTTATCTCTCACAGGGTTGGTTCGCCGGTTATCCGTACGGCACAATCGCTTATGCGCTCTACAACTACAAGATCCTGATCCAGGTCGCGGACCTGTTCGGAATCTGGGGCATCACCTTCATGATGGTCCTGCCTCAGGCATTTCTGGGCAACTGGCTCTGTGATCACTATAGCAGCACAACGACCGAGCATTCAGAAGGCCTCTGGAAACATGTTTTGTTCCATAAGGTCTCACTCATCATCTTTGTGGTCCTGCTGATTGCGCAGATAATCTACGGCATCATCAATTACTCGAAATGGAAGAAGGCGGAGCCTGACACATCATTCACCGTAGCGACAGTGCAGCACAATGCGGACTCATGGAAGGGCGGATATGACACCTACAAGCGCAATTTCATCAACCTCGAGAAGATGAGCCTTGAGGCGATGCTCCGCAAACCGGACCTGATTGTCTGGTCTGAGACCGCCTTTGTCCCATCGGTCAACTGGTACACGACTTACCCGTATGAGGGCAACGATGAAGGGGATAACTTCGATTATCTGAGAAAGATCCAGAACCTTGTAAATGATTTTGTCCGCTTCGGGACAGAGCTCGGGATTCCGCTTCTTACCGGTAACCCGTCAAGTATCATCGATGATGAGACATTGCCCCCTTATGACGAGGAAGGCAACTGGAACAAGCTTGACTATAACTCGGTCATCCTGTTCGATGACGGAACCATCAAGCAGATATACCTCAAGCAGCATCTTGTTCCGTTCACAGAGCACTTCCCGTACGAGAGACAGATGCCGTGGCTCTACAATCTCCTGAAGGCCAATGACTACCACTGGTGGGAGAAGGGAACAGAGCCTGTTGTCTTTGAGACATCGAACGGCATCACATTCTCCACACCTATCTGCTATGAGGATGTCTTCGGTGACATCTGCGCCGAATTTGTGGCAAACGGAGCTGACCTGATTGTTAACATGACCAATGACTCATGGTCAGGATCAGAGGCCGCGGAGCGCCAGCACGCTGTCATGGCGGTCTTCAGGTGCATCGAGAACAGGAAGACCATGCTCAGGAGCACCAACAGCGGACTGACGTGCCTGATCACCCCAGACGGAACAATCCAGGGTGAGATGGAGCCCTTCAAGATGGGCTGGAAGCTCTGGGATGTGCCTGTCTACGAGACAAAGACATACGGGACCACCGTCTATACCAACACAATCGACATAAGCGCGAAGATCTGCGTCTATCTGTCATATGCGATCATCGCCGTGGGCCTTGTGATTGTCGTTCTGAGGACAATCAGGAAAAAGGGCCAGGGAAAGAAAGAAAACTGACTTATTGTTTCAGGTCCGGAAGCATTCCTCCGGACCTGAAAACCGCCTGCAGAGCGGTAATTATTGACATTGCATCTAGTTGAGTATACTATTCAACTGTCTGAAAAAAATCCCTTAGATTCTTATCATTTTCAACAAGCCAAGCCGTATCGGTGTATCTGGAGAAATAATCAATGGATAATGAAAACAACAATGTGGTTGAGGAAACCGCACGTCCTGTAAAGAAACTCGTCCTGAAGCGTAAGCCTGTCATTAAGAAAACCCCCAAGGTGAAGGATACTGAGACAGAGCAGGAGACTGCAGCAGCTCCGGTGCCTGAAGTTCAGAAAGAGGAGGTGCCTGCAGCCAAGCAGGAGGCTGTCTCAGAGCAGGCTCCTGCCGAGGAGGAGGCAACATCTTCCCAGAAGAAGCGCAGGGGCAGACCACCCAAGAAGAATGAGGACAAGAAGGCCAAGGCACAGCAGCCTGAGCTTGCACCCGAGCCTGACAAGACCGAGAAGGCAGAGCAGAAGGAGAACGAGGCCCAGGAGACCAAGGCCGCTCCGGAATCCCAGAAGCCAGAGTCCCAGAAAGAGGAAGAGCAGGAGCAGAAGAGGTTCAACAACAGGAACCAGAACCAGCACAACAACAATCAGAAGAACAAGAATAAATTCAACAACAACGGCAAGCAGGATCAGCGCAACAACCAGAAGAAGCCGCTGACCATGGAGGATCTTGCCATATCCGATGCCGAATATCAGGAGCATCTCTCCCACAGGCTCATCGTCAGTGACGTTGTCTCAACACCTGTCGACGAGCTCAAGGAGAGGCTCTCTCAGATGGAGGGCACAAGTGTTGACGACTATGCCGAGTACAAGAAGCAGGAGGTCATTGTTGAGCTCCTGAAGGCCTTCAGCAGGAACGGCGGTGTCATCTATGCAACAGGAACACTTGAGATCCTGAGCGACGGCTACGGCTTCCTCAGATCACCTCTGAACAGCTATCTCTCAGGTCCTGAGGATGTGTATGTCTCTGCCGGGATCATCAAGTTCCTGAACCTGAAGACCGGAGACACCATCGAGGGAATGATGAGGACCCCGAAGGATAACGAGAGATTCTTCGCCATCTCCAAGATCGCATCCGTCAATGGCGATGCCCCGATTGTGGCAAAGACCAGGACCAGCTTTGACAACCTGATTCCGCTTTATCCGGACCAGAGGATCAATCTGGAGACCGAGAGAACAGACAACGATGTCTCCATGAGGATCATCAACCTGTTCTGCCCCATCGGAAAAGGCCAGAGAGCCCTGATCACAGCTCCTCCGAGAACAGGAAAGACAATACTGCTGCAGCAGATCGCGAACTCAATCACCACCAATCATCCGGAGATCAAGCTGATGGTCCTTCTTGTTGATGAGAGACCGGAGGAAGTCACCGACATGAGGCGCAACGTCCGTGGCGAGGTCATTGCTTCCACCTTCGATGAGCAGGCGACACGCCACGTCACTGTAGCCGAGATGGTCATTGAGAAGGCAAAGCGCCTTGTGGAGCACGGAAAGGATGTGGTGATTCTGCTTGACTCCATCACACGTCTTGCAAGGGCATACAACCAGACAGTTCCTGCCAGCGGAAAGATCCTTTCCGGAGGTGTTGACTCCAATGCGCTCCATAAGCCCAAGAGATTCTTCGGTGCCGCCAGAAACATCGAGAACGGCGGATCTCTGACAATCATCGCATCCGCGCTGATTGAGACCGGATCCAGGATGGATGAGGTCATCTTCGAGGAGTTCAAGGGCACAGGTAACAGTGAGATAGTCCTTGACAGGAGAATGGCTGACAGAAGGCTGTATCCGGCCATCAACATCAAGAAGAGCGGAACCAGAAGAGAGGACCTTCTGCTCGGAAAGGACGAGGCTGCACGTATTTGGCTGCTGAGAAATGCGATAAACGGTCTTGAGGATCTTGAAATGACCGAGTTCCTCATTGACAAAATGCGCAAAACAAAGAACAATGAAGCGTTCTTGCGTTCCATGAATACAGGAATCGTTCCTGAGTTCTAAAACGGAGACGGCTTATTAACTCTAATAGTCTGCTGCACTACACCAGCAGACGGAAAACGGAGGACGTACAATGAAGAATGGAATCCATCCGAAGTATGAGCTTACTGAGATCAAGTGCTCATGCGGAAATGTCATCAAGACAAAGACAACAGCTAAGAATCTGCAGGTTGAAATCTGCTCTGCTTGTCACCCGTTCTTTACTGGCACCCAGAAGCTTGTTGACTCAACAGGAAGAGTCGAGAGATTCAACAAGCGCTATGGAATGCAGTCCAAGTAACACAAGCCGGAAACGGTTTGAAATGCCCGCAGCTTAATGTTGCGGGCTTTTTTTTTCACCTTCTGCGGTTAGTAAATTTTTTGCAGAACCATTTATATAAAAATAATTTAGTTTGCATTCTTGGGCATCGTGCTTTACACTTTAACATACCAAAGGGGATTTCAGGATTAAGTGGAAAGCGTCGGGGCAGGCCTAGGAAAAGAGTCAAATAAAAATACTCCAGTTGTAATCAGAGTTCCCGGTGTCACAACATTGTTCGGAGAGTTCTCATATTACTGCCACGGCAGAGTGCTCTGCTGTGCCAATGACCGCGTTCTGAGAGTCTCAGTGACAAGAAGCCCCGACAATCTTGTCCATGTCCATAATGCCCTGACCAACGACCGTAAGAGGTTCTCCATGTCATCCTTGAAGTTCCGCAGGGAGGACAAATGGGGCAACTACATCAAGGGTGTCTACCTACAGCTTGCGGACATGGGGATAAAGCCTGTTCCGCTTGATTTTGATCTTGACGGTCCTGTCCTGAAAGATGACAGTGCTGTTCTTGCCGCGGCAGTGAGCGTGGGAGCAGCGCTTGCGGTCCTCCGGTTCATCCCGTCTGAACTGGATAACAGAGATCTTGCCATGTTGTGCTACAGATGCTGCACCAGCTTCTGCGGTGAGAACACAAAGTTCAGCACTGTCACAGCAATGCTCTTCGCACAAGAGGGGAAATACATCCTCTTTGACTTGGATACACTTTCATTCAAGTATCTGGGTGACCCGTTTGAGGGCAGCGGATGCAGCATGATCGCGGTAGACTGCAGGATTCCGCCAATGGCAATGAGGGAGGAACTGAGAAACAGGCACACTATGGCACGTGAGTCATTTGCAAGACTTCACTCGGTTGCCCCGAACCAGAGTCTGAGGGATTTCCCTCTCTCTGATCTGCGTGAGAGGATCCTGCCTTTGGATGAGGAGACCAGAAAGACATGCAATGCCATCCTTGAGGACAGCTCTGCCGCTTCATCTATGGCAAGGCTGTTCCAACTCAGGCAGTTCTCCCAGATAGGGAAGGCAATCGGAAAGATGGGCAAGCTGATGCGTGATGATCTGGAGCTCACATGTCCTGAGATTGACTGGGTGATGAAAAGGGCCACCGAGATTCCACTCTGCCATGGTGCGGGAATCATGTTCAACGGGGACAACACATACGTCGTGGCTGTCATTGACGACGGTGCCATTGACCAGTATCAGCAGAGGCTGGATGATTACGAGAGGATATTCGGATTCAAGCCGAGATTCCAGGTCCTAAAGCCCCATGGTTGTGCTGTCTGTGATTAAGTAAGAGGTATTTAACCCAACACCTTGACGATATTGGATTTCAGTTATAACTTTCTCTCGTAGGTAATATATGGGTAGATTAATATATCTTGATAACAATGCGACCACGCAGATGGCCCCCGAGGTCCTGGATGCAATCACAAAGGCCGAGCCCGTAGTCTACGGGAATGCCTCAAGCATGCATACTTTCGGGCGTGAGGCCGGCAAGCTGGTCGAGGATTCGAGAAAAAACATAGCTGATCTTCTGGACTGCGATCCGTCTGAGATTATCTTCACAAGCGGTGCCTCAGAGGCCAACAACACCGTCTTCATGATTGCCGCGTCAATCATCCAGAAGCGCGGTGGCGGAAGGATTGTGACCACCACCATTGAGCACCCGTGCATAATGGAGAGCGTGAAATACCTGCGCACAAAAGGCATCCATGTGGACCAGGTGCCTGTCAACAGGGACGGGCGTGTGAACATGGAGGCCCTTGAGAAGCTCATGGGGCCTGATGTGGTCCTTGTCTCCGTCATGACCGGGAACAACGAGACCGGATCTGTCCAGCCCATAGCCAAGATCTCCGAGATGGCGCACAAGTGCGGGGCCCTGATGCATACGGATGCCACACAGGCGATAGGAAAGCTGAAGGTCTCATGCAGGGACTGGAACCTGGACTACCTCTCATGCAGCGGGCACAAGTTCTACGGGCCCAAGGGTGTGGGAGTCCTTTATGCCAGAAAGGGAATCCCGTTCGAGCCGTTCGTCCACGGAGGCGAGCAGGAGCACGGACGCAGGGCAGGAACCTACAACACAATCGGAATCTACGGAACCGGTGTGGCTGCAAAGCTTGCCAAGGAGAACATAGACGAGGAGTCCAGAAAGCTCTGGGCAATGCGCGAGCGCCTCAGGGAAGGCATTATCGCCAATATCCCGAATGTTACGGTCAACGGGTGCAAGGAGAGGGAGAACTGCCTTCCTGGAACGCTTGACGTCTCATTTGAGAATGTCGAGGGAGAGTCGATTCTTCTCATGCTGGATATGGCCGGGGTGGCGGTCTCAACAGGATCTGCCTGTGCCACAGGCTCTTTGGAGCCCAGTTATGTCCTTCTGGCCTGCGGTCTGGATGTGGAGCTGGCACATGGCTCCATAAGATTCTCATTCGGACGCTTCAACACCATGGAGGATGTTGATTATGTGCTTGAGATCCTGCCGCCTATCATAAAGAGGCTCAGGGCGATTTCTACGAGATAAAAAGAGGTTTATATGGATAGCTTCATGGCCCAGTGGGTATATACGGATACAGTAAAGGATCACTTCATGAATCCCAGGAACATCTGGAACAAGGATGAGAACTGGGAGCCTGAGGCAGTCGGAGAGGTCGGTTCCCTTGCCTGCGGTGACCAGATGAGAGTCGGAATCAAGGTCAAGGATGACAGGATCTCTGACATCAGATGGCTCACATACGGCTGTGCAAGCGCCATTGCAAGCACATCAATGATGAGCGAGATGGTCAAGGGAATGACCCTCAAAGAAGCCTACAACATCACTCCTGACATGATAACAAAGGAGCTCGGAGGTCTTCCGGAGCACAAGTTCCACTGCTCGGTTCTGGGCGACAAGGCCCTAAGGGCTGCAATTGATGACTATCTTGAGAAGAAAGGCCTTGATAATCCTTATAAGAAGTCTGTCGCCAGGATTCTGTGCGAGTGCAAGGGCGTGACAGACCAGATGATCGAGCACCTTGTGGCCACTGACCAGGCAAAGACCCTTGAGGACCTTCAGAGGCTCACAGGCTTCGGCACGGGCTGCGGCAAATGCAAGGAGCGCATTGCCCATGAGTTCGAGGAGATGAAGCACATCCACGGCAAGTGACATTCTGCCCATTGATTTCAATGCTCATGTGTTTTTTGGCTGTTGAAGTATACTTTTTTGTTTATTTTTTGGCAAAAAAGTATACTTGATATACTTTTTCCCCTTATTTTTGGAAAAAAAGTCTATTCTGCGCTGTTGTCACAGCCTTTAATGCCCTGATTGATAGGGGTGGTTTCTCTTGCGTTTTAGGCAAATTGCAAGGATACTTTATCTTATGAGAACGATAACACTGTCAATCCAGGGGAAGAAGTACAGTCTTCCCGCATTCTCCACAGCAAAGGAAGCCTTGGAGAAGTCCGGCCTGTATGAGGATGGACTAAAGAGATATGAGGATAATCCGATCATAGGAGCTCTTGTGAACGGCGAGCTCAAGCCGCTCAGCGCACCAGTTCCCATGTCCTGCGAGATCGAGCCCATAAGGGCCTTCCAGGGATTCGGAAGAAGAATCTACCGCCACAGCATCTGCTTTCTGCTCTGCTATGCGTCCAGGCTCCTGTTCCCCAGAAGAAGACTGAAGATCGGACATTCGCTCGGAGACGGCTTCTATTTCAATTACGAGGGAGACAAGGCCATAGACGATGCCCAGATACAGAAGCTCACCGAAAAGATGAGGGAGCTCGTTGATCAGGCCCTTGAGATTACCAGTGTGTCAGTTTCCCTGCAGGAGGCAATCACAAGGCTCAAGAAACAGGGCTATGATGACGCTGTCCTCCTGCTCCAGGAGATGAACAAGTCACATGTGAACATGTACAGGATACAGGACTATTACCATATCTCATATGAGCCCATAGCCAACAACACGGCTGAGCTGGGGCTTTGGGAGCTACGCAAATATGGTGAGGGCGGAATGCTTCTTAGATATCCTGTGAGGGAAAGCATAACCAGTCTGGTCCCGTTCAAGGACAACCAGAGATTGTACGAGGTCTTCAACGAATACCATATCTGGGGAAAGATCCTTGGAGTCGAGTGCGTGGGAGAGATGAACAGAAGCTGCTCCGGCAACAACGCCGAGCAGTATGTAAGGCTCTCGGAGTCCCTTCAGCGCAGGAAGATATCAAGCATCGCGGAAGAGATTCATGCCAGGAAGGCCAAGGCGGTCTTCATCGCAGGTCCGTCGTCTTCCGGAAAGACAACATTCGCCAAGAAGCTGTGTGAGCAGCTTCTGCTTCTGGAGTACTCACCGATCAAAATCAGCCTTGACGACTATTATAAGAAGCGCGAAATGGTTCCTCTGGATGACGAGGGCAAGCCTGACTTCGAGGCCCTTGAGGCACTGGATACGGACCTGTTCGACCGGAACATGCAGGACCTGTTTGACGGCAAGGAGGTCGACCTGCCGCATTTCAGCTTCACGAAGAACGAGACATACTATCTTGGTCAGCCGATCAAGATGAATGCCAACAACATATTCGTGATTGAGGGCATCCATGGCCTTAATCCCAAGATCACCTCAAAGATCGCACCGAAGTATGTCTATAAGGTATATATATCCGCGCTCACGCAGCTGAACATGGATGACTGCAACAGGGTCTCCACCACAGACAACAGGATGCTCAGGAGAATCCTGCGCGATTACAGGACAAGGGGGACCAGCGCGGAGCAGACCCTTCTCATGTGGCCGAGTGTCGCACGTGGCGAGAGAACCCATATATTCCCGAACCAGAACAATGCGGATGTCATGTTCAACAGTGCCTTGGACTACGAAATCGGAGTCCTGTCACCGTTTGTTACACCGCTTCTGCATGGTGTGAGTCCTGAGTCAGGAACAGCCTACACGCATGCCCTGCGTCTTCTGGAGTTTTTGGAGAACATCTATGCCATTCCGTCGTCATTTGTCCCAAGTGACTCAATACTCAGGGAGTTTATCGGCGGCAGTGACTACGAAGATTGACGATGCTTTGCAATAAATATAAATTTGTGCCATGACGTATGAGATTCTTGAGTCCTGCACAGGCTGTGGAATGTGTCTTTCCATCTGTCCTGTCAAGGCAGTTACAGGCGGGCCGGGCCGGCTCCATGTGATTAACACCGACTATTGCATAGGCTGCGGTGCCTGTGCGCGTGTCTGTGAGAGCTCATCCGTCATCAACAGCTACGGAAACACAATCCCGCATCAGAGCAAGAAGCAGTGGCTGATTCCGCATTTTGACAAGGACAGATGCAGAAGCTGCGGCAAATGCTATGAGATGTGTCCTGCAGGGATTATCACAAGACCCAGCAAGGGCAATGTTCCGTCGCTGACGAATCCCAAACTCTGTGCATCGTGCAGATGGTGTGAGAAAGTATGTGTGTTCAACGGAATCACATTCTCACCTGCCGGGGAGTCCAAATGAATATCGCGGTTTTGAAGGAACGCCTGGATAATCTGGACAACAGGTTCAGCGCAGGATCAATGTCACAGCCCAGAAAGGCAAAGGCACTTGTGCTGGATCTGAGTGACGAGAGTTTCTTTGACTGGGCAATTCCCGAGAAGTATATAGAGTGCTATGTCTCAGGACCTGCGCTTGGCGCAAGGATCTGGGCCGAGTTCGCCGGCGCCGACGTTGAGGAGTCTTCCACATATGAGTCGAACAATCCTGTTGTCATAACAGGCTCATACCTCACGAACTCGGGAGTCCCTGGCTGTGAGAGCGTGAGCATTGCCTTCAGGTCTCCTGTTTCCGGAAATCTCTGCTTCAATGTCATCTCCAACACCGTCGGTATGCGTCTGGGAGCTTTGGGCTACGATGCCCTGGTCATCATCGGAAGGCTGAGAAGGCCCGCTGTCATTGACATCAAGAAAAGCGGGGTGACCTACAACATCTCTGAGATATTCATAGGCTACAGCGTGAGCCAGGTTGAGGCTCTTATCGGTGTTGGCCCCATGACCACTGCAATGTCCATTGGACCTGCCGGAGAGCAGAAGGTCCCATATGCCGCGGTGATATGCGAGGGTGCCTCAACAGGCCGCGGAGGTCTTGGCTGTGTGTTCGGATACAAGAACATTAAGAGCCTTTGCATAACAGGATTCGATACGACCTTTCACAGGACCGGCAATGCCGATGATGCGGAGAGGGCCTTGGAGAAATTCAGAAGCCTCCTCGATGAGAGTCCGTATTGCAAGGCCATGCAGCGCTCTGGATCAGCCTGCCTTGTCAAGAACGGAAGCAGGGCAGGGTGGGCTCCGGTGTTTAATTTCAGCAGGAGAACGGATCCCAGGCTCTTCCATCTTGCCGGAGAGGAGATCAACAGACGTTATGGTGATGAGCATGGCGGCTGCATAGAATGTCCGGTCATGTGCAGGCACAGGACACATGACGGAATTGTCATTCCCGGCTATGAGTCAGTTCTCATGCTCGGAGCGAACATAGCCTGTTTTGACATGGACAAGATCATTGAGCGCTATGCTCAGTGTCTTGATCTGGGACTTGACCCTGTGTCCACCGGAAATGTCATAGGATGGGCAATACAGGCATGGTCGAGTGGTCTTGTGAACCTCTTTGAGCCGGATTTCTCATTCAAGGACAACGCGAAGGTGCTTCCTCTCATTGAGATGATAGCCAGACGAACAGGTCCCGGTGAGCCTCTGAGCTTCGGAACATATGCATTGGGAAAGGCATACAAAGATGAGAGCTTCGCTTACACCATAAGAGGGCTGGAATGCGGTCCTTATGACTACCGCGGCGCCTTTGCTCAGTCAATCTCTGACAGCATGGGGTTCTGGTTCCCCAATTACTTTGAGATACACAGTTCCGTGTGCAACAAGAACCATGAGCAGTGGGCAATTCTGAATGAGCGCATTGTGATGGGCCTTGAGAGCTACGGCTTGTCTCCTGCGTTGATTGTTCCTGCTGTCATTGAGCCAAATAAAAAGCTCAGAAGAAAGTTTTCTATTATTCCTAATTCGGATATCAAAAGCGTAAAATTACATGTAATTTGTAATCTTTTAAGCGCTGTTACGGGTATAGACACACAATCAGACGACATCCTGGCACTTGGTGACAGATGCTGGAGGCTGATTTATGAGATCAATATGGCATTGGGTTTTGACATGCTTGATGGTGCAGAGAGCCTTTTGCCGGAGCATTTCTTCATTGATCCGGACAGCAATCACAAGGTTGACTCAATTGTTCCGTTCAGAGACCTCATTGACAGGTATTGCTTCCTCAGAAAGCAGACCATCGCCGTCCAGGGCTCTGATTTCAATGCTCCTTGATCCGTCTGCCTTGAATCTTACAAGCGCATAAGAGGCTCTGCTGCCTCCCCTGGGTCTTGCGGCTGATCCTGGATTAAGGAACATAACTCTTTTTCTCTCAATGATTTCCGTGTGTAAATCCGGTACATGAGAATGACCTGTTATCACAATATCATACTGTGAGTTGTCTAGTCCAGCTGAAAGAGGATCCCAGTACATATGGCCATGTGTGACGAACATTCTCAGGCCCTTGAATGTACAAGTTCTGTAAAGCGGAAGATCCAGGCCGGTCTCTGTCCATGACCACCGGTTGTCGCAATTTCCCTGTACCGGTAAGAACACGAAATTCCTGCACAGCACAGACTGTGATATGAAGTAGTTCTCTATGTCCAGATCACCGGTGTAGATGAAGCCCAGGCATGTGTCCTGCGACGCATTCTGTGCGAGAATCTCGAATGCCTGGTCATTGGAATGGACATCCCCTGCGACCAGAATGTAGTTTTCGTTGTTTATTCCTATCATTGTATGACTTTATCGTATCATACACCGCATATTGAAAAAACCTAAACAGCTGTTAAGATTTGTTTGAAGAAAAACAGCTAATTTCTTGTTTTTATTCGATTTCTTTATCTTTCAGTTCTTGTAAACTGAAAATCAATCATAGTATAGTAATAGTAGTCAGCCTGTATAGGTATTATATATATGTGTTTTTTCTGAACATTAGTTTCAGGGAATTTGGAGGTTATAATAATGGCAGGGAATATTTTCATCTGTTCCGATGGTCATAAATTGGCTTATAACCTCTGGTTGCCTTCTCCAAATATAGAAATCAAAGCTTTTCTGCAGATCCTTCACGGCATGGCCGAATACAGCGACCGTTATGCCAGATTTGCGGAATATTTAAATAAATTGGGATTTGCGGTGTTTGCCGCAGACCATAGAGGACATGGAGCAACAGCATCAGAGGATGAGCTGGGTTGGTTTGCAGAAAGTGACGGATGGAACAGGATTGCAGACGACGCTTTTGAGCTTGCCAACTATATCACTTCACAGTACGGTGTCAACACGACTTTCCTGCTGGGTCACAGCATGGGAAGCTTCCTTGCACGCACAGTCATGGTACAGCGCCCGGACTTCTACACCGGCGTCATCATCATGGGTACAGGATGCGGCAAGGGAATTGTCGGCAAAATCGGTAAACTGTTATGCAAGAGAGAGATACGTAAGAATGGAAGTAAGTCTCCAGGCATTATGATGAACAAGCTCTCGTTCGGTTCATACAACAAGCAGTTCGAGCCTACGGCAACTGATTTTGACTGGCTTTCACGTGATGCCAAGGAAGTCGAGAAGTATGTGAAGGACGACAAGTGCGGATTCCTCTGCTCGAATGGCTTCTTCTATGATCTTCTTACCGGAGTCGAGTTCGCCAACAGCCGTGCTAATGCCGAGAAGCTGCCGAAGGATCTTCCTCTTCTGATCATCAGTGGAGAGATGGATCCGGTCGGTGATTTCGGCAGGGGTGTAAGAAAGGTCTATGACCTTTACACCGGTGCCGGGGTTGTTGATGTGACCTTGAAGCTGATTCCTGGTGCAAGACATGAGATCCTCAACGAGACAAACAGAAAGGAAGTCTATGAGATTCTTGCCAATTGGCTTGAGGCTCATATCTGAAGGTAAATGAAATCTAAGAAAAAAGGATTGAAAAGGACTCTTGGGTATGTGTGGAGTTTCATTGAGCAGTTCAATGAGGACTCCGCCTCAATGTTGTCAAACGGCATGGTTTACTCCACGCTGATTGCGATAATCCCTTGCTTTGCTGTCATCTATGCCATCTTGAACGCCCTTGGTGCCCTTGAACCGGTCGTCGATCTCATTGAGAACACGATAATGTCGACTTTCGGGCAGGGGACAGGTGATACCCTTGTGGGCTACCTGAGGATATTCACGGAAAACGCGATGGGCATGGGAGTGGTGAGCATTCTCTCCTTCGGACTTACTTTCGTATTGCTTATAGATAAGATATTTACTGTCATCAACAAGATTTATCATACTCCTAAGAAGGGTAAGATTGTAACTAGGTATCTCAAGTACATCGGAATAATCATCATCGGGATTCTTGCGATTGCACTTATGGTCTATCTTGTCGGAAGGTTCAATTCCGTATCAGTGAGGATGAGGAAGCTTCCTGAGCTGAGCGGGCTTCAGAAGGTCTTCAAGACCCTGATACCTATTGCGCTCATATTCGGTCTTATGCTTGCCATGATCTGTCTTATCCCGAACTGCAAGGTCCGCTTCCTTTCAGGCCTGATCGGTGCGATAGTCGGAACAGTTGGGGTTTATGGCCTTGTGAAGGTTTTCCAGTTCGTCGTCAGCTGGTCTGTGAAGTATTCCGTGATATACGGATCATTGGCGACGCTGCTGTTCTTCTTCATGTTCCTTTCTTATCTCTGGAAAATAATATTTGCTGCTGTGATAGTATCTTACGTGCATCAGACACAGACTACCGGCATTGAGTACGAGCTATGAGTGACATTCTTAGAATCAAACCCGTGATCAAGGATTATGCGTGGGGAAATGACTATTTCATCGCGGATCTTCTTGATCTGGACAAGAACGGCCCCAGGGCCGAGCTCTGGATGGGCGCCCACAGGCAGGGAAGCTCTGTTGTTGAGTCCACAGGTGAGAAACTCTGCGATTATCTGGATGCGAATCCCGGTTTCTGCGGCTCTGATGCGGATTCCTTCCCGTTCCTGCTTAAGATTCTTGCCATAGCACAGAGCCTTTCTATCCAGTGTCATCCTGATTCAGAGCAGGCTAAAGCAGGTTTTGCTGCTGAATCAGGCATTCATGGGACAGTGGAGCGCAAGAACTGGAACTATCAGGACTCAAACCAGAAAGCCGAGATGCTTTATGCTCTTACTCCAGTGACCGCGATGTGCGGTTTCAGGGAGATAGGGCAGATAAAAGACCTGCTTCAGACTGCAGTTCCTGTATTTTATTCTGATCATATTGCCGAATACGGAACAATTGTTGATGCTTTTGATGCAATCTACCGCATGGACAGGGATCAGCTCTCATTCGGAGAGGCCGAGCTTCTTAGAAACTGTGATAGCCTTCCTGAGGATGTCTGTGCCATCGTGAAGGATCTTGGTGACAGATATTTCGGAGATCCGGGAATATTCTCACCGTTGTTTCTGAATATCATCCATCTGGCTCCGGGAGAGGCTGTCTACCTCAAGCCACGTGTCCTTCATGCTTACATAAGCGGAAACGGCGTTGAGCTGATGAACAACTCCGACAATGTACTGAGGGCGGGACTCACTTCCAAGCACATGGACCTTGATGAGCTTGAGCGTGTGATGATTCATGACTCATATCAGCCTAGCCCTATGAAGTACACGGAGGATGAGGGCGGACGTCACTATGAATGTGAGGGTGGTTTCACGCTGACGGTAATGAATGACGGTGACTATTGCAATAAAGGAAAAGGCCCGAGGATTCTTCTCTGCACAGAAGGTGATGCAAGCGTGAATGGACTGAGGCTGCAGAAAGGGCAGTGCTGTATTGTTGGGTCCGGCATTAAAAATATAGAAGTCTCCTGCAAGGGAGCTTCTGTATTCATGGCAAGCTAAAATGTTAGTATTCTAACACTTTGTTAAAAAACATAACACAAAACATTGACTCTCTAACACTTTTTCTGCTACTCCATAAGTAATTTTCGGAGGTAAGTATGTTTATCAAGGTTCTTCTTATTCTGATTTTCTTCGGAATAATGATCGGTGTCGGAATTGTCTGCCGCAAGCAGGCAAGAGATGTCCGCGGTTTTGTCCTGGGCGGCAGGAACGTAGGCCCCTGGCTTTCAGCTTTTGCATTCGGAACAAGTTATTTCTCTGCAGTCATCTTTGTCGGTTACGCCGGTCAGTTCGGATGGAAGTTCGGATTGGCGTCGACATGGATCGGCCTTGGTAATGCATTCATCGGATCCCTGCTTGCATGGATAATCCTGGGAAGACGAACAAGGATCATGACCCAGCACCTTCATTCTGCGACAATGCCGCAGTTCTTTGAGAACCGCTTCAACTCAAAGAGCCTCAAGCTGATTTCATCAATCATAATCTTCATATTCCTTATTCCTTACACTGCATCACTTTACAATGGTCTTTCAAGACTGTTCGGAATGGGCTTCAACGTTGATTACACAATCTGTATCATTGTCATGGCCGTCTTGACTGCTATCTATGTAATAGCCGGAGGCTACATGGCCACCGCAGTCAATGACTTCATCCAGGGCATAATCATGCTTATCGGTATTGTGGCCATAATCGGATCAGTGCTCAGGATAAACGGCGGTTTTGTTCCTTCATTGGATGCCCTTGCCAGAGTGCAGGATTCCTCAGTATCAGGTACTCCCGGAGTCTTCGCATCATTCTTCGGTCCGGATCCGTTCAGTCTTCTGTGCGTTGTGATCCTGACCTCACTCGGAACCTGGGGACTCCCTCAGATGGTGCAGAAGTTCTATGCCATCAAGAGCGAGAAGGACATTCACAAGGGTACAGTCATCTCAACGTTCTTCGCCATTGTCGTTGCTGGAGGATGCTACTTCCTCGGTGGATTCGGACGCCTGTTCAATGTCAATGTCGCGACAGAAGGCTACGATGCCATAATCCCTGCGATGCTTGCGAATCTCTCACCTGTGATCTTCGGAATTGCTCTGGTGCTGGTCCTCTCCGCATCGATGTCGACCCTGTCATCACTGGTGCTTGCATCAAGCTCCACTCTGACACTGGATTTCATTGATCCCGTCTTCATGGGAAACAGGAAGGATGAGAAGAGGAACCTGCCGATAATCAGGATCTTCATCGCAGTGTTCATCCTGATCTCCGCGGTCATAGCGATCATCCAGTACAAGAAGAATGTGACCTTCATAGCTCAGCTCATGGGCCTCTCCTGGGGAGCTCTGGCAGGTTCATTCCTTGCCCCGTTCCTCTACAGCCTGTACTGGAAGAAGACCACAAAGGCAAGCTGCATCGTATGCTTCATCTGGGGTTCCGTGCTGATGCTGGCGAACATGTTCTTCAAGTCCAGTTTCCCGGCAGTCCTGCAGAGCCCGATCAACTGCGGAGCCTTGGCAATGCTGGGCGGAATGGTCATAGTACCGGTAGTAAGCGCATTCACACGCAAGCCTGACAAAGCTGATGTCGAGTCAATCTTCTCCTGCTACGACAAGAAGGTCATGGCTCCTATCAAGGATGTCTTAAGTGCAGAAGAGGCTTGAAGTTAACTAAGTTAGTAATAAATACTTACAAACAGGCTGCCAGTTAGTAAGGCAGCCTGTTTTTTGCCATTCTTGTTCACCGAATGTGATGGGTTTCCCTGTATTTTGCGGGAGTACAGCCGTTGAGTTGTTTGAACAGTTTGTAGAAATATGGTGTATCACCGAAACCCACGGAATATATGATGCTGTCAATCGGTTCATCGGTTTCCGCCAAGAGCTTGCATGCAACGGTCATTCGCTCATTCAGGACAAATCTGCTGAAGGTTTCTCCGGTGGTCCGTTTGAAGACCTTTCCGAGATAAGCGGATGTCATTCCTAACTTCTCTGCGACGGTATCTATTGAGAATGTCCTGTTCTCGCAATTTTCCTTTGTTATTCTAATTATTTCATTTACAAGATCGGACTGTCTGCTGTTCTTGTTCTGTTCAACCGCCAGTTCGGTCTGGTGAAGGATTGCCTCCATGTAGCTGTATATCTCTGCTATGTATTCCATCTTCAGGAACCTGTAGAGCAGGGCATCAGACAGCGAGGACTCCTCAATGCCGTTGTTCCTTTGGAGTTTGCAGATTGCATCCTCCAATGAGGTGGACAGGTTCACAAGACTTGTCTGTGCGCTTCTGTAGGAACCTCCCGAAATTCCATCCAGAATCTCCCTGAGATGAACCAATGCTCCCGGAATGTTGAGTTTCAGGATATCATCCACCATCTTCCTTAGAGATGTCTCCGGTATTGAATACGGTGTCATCTCCTGTTCCTCAACCATCGATCTGGTCACAGTGATTCCCGGTCCCAGCAGAAATCTGTAGGAGATGGACTCGCTCATATAGCCATATGCGGAGCTTGCCAAATCCAACGGGCATGGGTCAGATACGAATACGGAGACGGATATCGCGAAGGCTGCCATGATTTCTTCCTTCAGTTTTTCCATATCAGGCAAATCGGTGGGATTCTGTAGAATCAACAGACAACGCTCATCATCCTCGTATGTGGACAGTGGGTGCAGATCATCGTCTATACGGGAGGAGATGAAGGTGCAGAGTCTCTCCTTGAAAGTGTTTCTGTCTGCAATCCTCTCCATTCCGTCCACGAGTTTTGGATAATTGTCTATTGCAAAGATTGCCACAACGATTTCAGCGGTGTTTTCCTCAATGATCCCAGATGCCTCGAAAGAGGTTCCTGAATGAAGACAGGACAGTATAATGTTCCTTCTGTTTGCAATGGCAGCCTCAGCTTCCTTTCTCCTGTTCTCCTCTATCGCGTCATGCTGTGACTTTATGTTCTTCCAGATGAACCGGAAAAGGAATCCGCTTACAAGAAGACTGAATCCGAACAGCAGGGCAAGGAGCACTATCGCATTTCCGTATCCCTTCGTCTTGGTTATGGAGTCAATCACATCCTCATCCGCTATCATGGCAAGCTTTGCCTTTCCATTAAGGACCTCGGTCTGGCATACGATGTACCTTTTCCCTTCTGATCGGAGAGAGAAGTTCTCCTGACTTCTCTCCATACGTCTGAGAACCGTTTCCAGCAGACTGTCAGTTGCCATTTCCTTGTTGCCTGCAATTGCGTGCACAGATTCCGAGTTGTCCATAAGCAGCAGGAACTCCCCGTCCGTCTCGTTGCTGTCTATGAGCTTTGCCAGCATGTCCTGCCGGATGTTGACCATGATCACATTCGATTCGTTCTGGTCTACGAGAGTGTTGTATCTTATGAAGCTGAGATATGGAATCTCATCAATCGAAGGGAAGAAAGGATTGAAGATACGGAATATGGGATCAAGGTTGTTTATGCCCGAATAATCCAGGAAGATTTCTTTCGCCGTGAAATCGGGAAAGTCCTTGATTGGATACACCGCTTCAGGCATATGTGGCGATGAGACATAGATCATCCCGTTCTTTCTGTTGAAGATGTATATTGAGTCAATGAAGTAGTTTGATGATTCGTAGTGGCTGAGTCGTCTCAGCCCAGTCAGAAGATCGCTGGCTGATACATTCTCATAGTTGAGAAGCCTGGATATGTCGGCGTCCAGGCTAACACTGTCAAGGAGGTCCTTGGTCGAACCGCTTATGGCATTGACGTACAATGCCTCGCTGTCCAAAGCCATCTGCCCATACGTCATCATATGCCGTTCCGCTGTTCTTCCATAGATGAGGATGAACCCGAGCGACAGTATCGCGACCATTGTCAGGACGCCGAGGGAGAAAAGTATCAGCAGACGGGTAGGTTTCATGTTTCCATTCTAAGCCATGTTCGCAGATAAAAGAATGCAGACTTCCGTTATTTGTCCGGAAGTCTGCATATCCTGATCATCTGATCGTCAATTGATGCTGTTCCTTGTGTAATAGGCTTCCATCTGTGCGGACACCTCGGCAAGGAGCTTGTCGATTCCAGCTGCCTGGAGCTGTTTTCTGTACTCTGCTATTGCTGCATCGACATCATCCACGATACCGATGTTGATGGGGTATCCATACTGCTGTACGACCTGGTTCACTGCTGCAAGCTCCGCCTGGACGTTGGAGTAGTCAAGTGAAGCCGAACCGAACTTATTGAGAACCTCGACGGACTTCAGATAGTCCATGAGCGGCTCGTATCCTGCCCATACACCATCATCGTTTCTCATGAGGTTGCTTACTCTCATTGCGTACTGGGCTCCACTCATGCTGTGGTTGTTGACTGTTGCCGGATCCACTCCGACTGCCGGTTTGATGAGATTCCCTTCAGCAGTGATTGTGAAGTGTCTTCCCTCTATTCCGTACATCCACAGGTCGAAGAGTTCCTGGTCGGTCTTTATGATCTCAAGCACTCTGAGGGCCCTCTCAGCATTTGGAGAGGAGGCTGGGATTGCAAATCCGTTCTCTGTGACAGGGTTGACGAACGTATAACCTGTGAGCTGGGCAAAGGGCCAGTATGCACAGACGGCCTGTGGAACCTTCGACTCCATGTACTTCATCATGTTCTTGGCACCATCGGCATTGGCCTGTGTGATTGCACTTGTTCCTGCCTGGATGCTGCTCCATGGGTCTGTGGTGCTGGAAAGCGCATTGCTGCTCCAGTATCCCTTCTTTGCCCAGGTCTGCATCCTGTGTGCCCATTCGACGTATTCCTCTGTGAATGGGTAGGCGATTATGTCATGGATGTCGTCCATGCTCTTCACCATCACAATCGATGATGTCGAGCCTGCAATTGCCTCGAATCCGTAATAGGCCTTGAAGAACTGGAACAGGGCCTGCTCAGGGTTTCCATCAATCACTCTTATGGCCGGTTCGTTGGCTGCGATTGCATCGGCATAGGCCTCGAAGGACTCAATGCTGTCGATTTTGGACACTCCGTACTTCTCTCCCAGGTCCTGTCTGTAGAAGATTCCATTCGTTCCGAAGTTCGATTCATATGACGGGATCTCATACAGCTTCCCATCAACCTTGGCCTGGTTCAACTGACCCTCTGTGAAATAACCGTAGACAGTTGGCATGTACTTCGGGAACATCTCAGTGAGGTCTGTGAATGCTCCGGTTGTGGCATACTGGCTGTACAGGCTTGGATTCACATACATCAGGTCCGCGGGCTCACCTGTCGTAAGGATCAGCTGGTACTGGTTCCTGTAGTTGTCCCATCCAAGGCATGTCACATTGATCGTTGTATTGCATTTTGCCTTGAGCAGTTCGTTGAACTTCTCCATCACCATGTCCTTATCCTTTCCGGAGGAACCGGAACTGTACATGATGAGCTCCACGTAGTCTGCAAACGGATCATCCGATGCCTGTGGTGCCTCTGCTGCGCTCTGGGCGAACAGGCTCATCGAGATGAGAAGAACCAACAATAAAACCGATAATTTCCTCATAGTTTTCTCCTCCTTATAGTGAAACTCTATGAAATTCCTTTTCTGACGCTTATGTCCTTGAAACGAGTGGTTCCTGTATAGCTTTCTCCAGTCGCAAGCCTTATCTGGCTTATGGACGAAACCACATTTCTGAATGTACAGGCTGTCTTGATCCTCGTACCGTCCACATAGATGTCAAATCGCTTTGCATTCACATCTGCAACAACCATCAATTCATACCAGGTACCCGGTACTGGAGTGAGAAAGTTTACATATGAGCCATCGTTCGCCCTGTAACACAGGTTGTACAGGTCACTGTTGTAGATCTCAATCGCATTTGTGCTTCCATCTGACAGCAATATCCTCGACCATGTACCCAATCCGCTTTCTGAAAGCTTCAATGAAAGGATCACTGTACCTGTCTGGGCGGGGAAGTATTTGGTCATTGATGCCTGTTGTGAAGTGTTGGAATCTGAAAGGGAGACGCAGTTTCCGATGTCTGCAGTCTCAATGAGAACTGTTGTGCCGGTTGGGGCAACAAGGCTCCAATCCACAGGCTGGGTGTTCACTGTCTGCATGTCGAACATGTCCTCTGCAAGGGAATACTTTCCGATTCTGAAGTTCCTGAACCAAGCCTGCCCCTTGAAGCTCGACCCGCTTTCGATTCTTATTCCATCGATTTTCGAGCCTTGCCTTCTGAAAGTACAGCCGGTTTTCTTGAAAGTGTCGTTGACTTGGACCGAGAACAGGTTGTTACTTATATCTATCTGAAGGTCAATCTTGTACCAATTGCCTGCAGATATGTCCATGATCTTCACATCAGAGGCATTCCGGTTTCTGTAGCATAGACCATTCACATTGCTGTCATAGATCTCTACAACGCTCGATGTTCCGTCAAGTGCATACAGTCTGAACCATTTTCCTGTTGATGCTGTCTTGTATTCGAATGAAATGTTTAGCCTGTCACTTGATGCAGCGAAGTTCCTGATTGCGTAGCATACACCTGAAGAAGCCTGGTCATTCAGTGTTATGCATTTGGTTGTGTCTTCCAATGCTATTCTGCACTGTGTACTCGAGGCCTCTGTGACTGACCAGCCGTATGGCTTGTTGCCTGTTGTCTCTGTGCTGAAATCGGATTCGTAAAGCGTCACATCCTGCTCGATGTCAGTGCTTATCGGTGTATGGACCGGATCAATCAACCCTGTTCCGCCAATTGTTTCAACTGCATCAATGTTTATGGCATTGCCTGTTGAATCTGTCGAGTGGCTGCCTTTCACAACGAGCCTGACATGATGGTCCGCTGCGTTTAACCCATATGCCGAGAAGAGGCTCTTTCTGTATTTTGTGGAGTCTGCATAGGAATCTATGGTTTCAACCAGACTACCGTCAATGTAGACATCCGCCAAGCCACAGTCGACATCTTTCACTCCAAGAATGCTTACGGATGTCCCATTGAAGGAGAAGTCCATCTCATCTCCACTTGTTGACGTGGTCAACAACGTACGATGGTAGTTCTTTGCATTGCTGCCGGACTCCGCCCAGGAACCGATGTACTCGATTCTGCTGTCCAATTCCTTGTACCGCTCGCATTCGACAGGTGTGGATGCATCCATCTGCTCAATTGCAAGATTGTCATAACGGACAATGTTATATCCACTTCCAATTACTACGTGACCGCTGGGGTATTCCGAATCTGTTGTCTCGGTTAACAATTGGTTGTCATAGTAGACCTGTATGACATTGTCGCGGCAACACAGCTGCAGACTGTGCCAAGTGTTGAGGGTGAATGATGAGAGCATTCCACTTTGCAGGACCAATGCTGCACTTCTGAGTTGCCATCTCCCATCATGGAAGAGTCTGATGTTGTAGCATTCGGCAGGGACATTTCCTGTAGGAGAGAAGTTACACCTTGCTCCAAGGAGCACGTAGCCTTCGTAGTCTGCATCAGTGATTGTCTCCATCAGAAAATCGAAACTGACCTTGTAGTTTTTCAACTCCTGACCGCCAAGGATTGTGTACGGTGAAGGCGTGGCACGCCTTTCCCAGTCTATGGGTTTATTGCTGTATTTGATGACCTGTTTTAAGCAGTTACCACCATTTTTTCCACCAGATGCAATCTCATAGGCACCTGACTGGTCTACAGTGTATCTCGGCTGTTTCCCTATGGAATACGACTCGAAATCGTCGTTGTAGGGTAGGCTGAATGAGGTGCTTGAAGGAATTGAATAGGCGGGCTGCCCCTTTGACTGTCCAGTTGTGGTTGTAAGTGTGCAGATCGAATATGGAGGCAATGTGACTGACAATGCGCCCGAATTCACAGGGACGTCTGCAAGATTGATGAACTGGCTTGCCTCCGTTGTCTGCCATGCATGCAAGGATGTAGCCTGCAGGTTGTTCAATGTGAGATTGAAAGTCTCTGCTGTTGCACTTCTGTTCAGAAGCACTATGCTGAAATCACCAGTACTTGAATCCTTCAGTGTCAGATAGCTGTGTTCGGATGCGGTGTGACAACCACTATTAATGTAGTACCAGCCGGGTTCGATGAACTGTGTGAACTGTGCCACAACCCAAAGTGCAGGCTCTATCTTGTAGTGTCCTGTCCATGGATGGGCTGCCTCAATGATTCCCTTGTATGTGTAGGGGACATTGTCATATATGGCTTCGATTATGGGATGCATCACATACTGGACCATTCTTCCTGAAGCATATGAGCGTATGATCTTGTAGGCCATGTCCAGAGCAGAGGAGAACTTGTGTCTGTAGGCCACCACGTCTTCACTGTCGAAGATCGGAAGCCCACAGTTCTTCGCCGCGTCAGGGCTGTCCTGTTTGTAGTGTGCATTTATGGCGTAGAGTGAGGCTTTCAATGCTGAATCGCTGTTTACCATGGAGGCTATGTTCCAGTCTGTTGTGCTGTCTGCCCCAGTGAGCTTCACGTTGGAGAATCCGTCATTGTCAAGGCCAGGTCTAAGGACATTGACAACCCAGTTTCTGCTGAAATCACCCTCGTTCTCATCTGGGGAGAGAAAATCGAAGTCCAGATTGAACTCATCCTTTGCGCCCTGCAGGAAATTTTTATAGTAAAGGTATTTCTTGGTGTTGTCCGTTATCCATGATGGAGTTCCCCATCTGATTGCATCCAGTATTATCTTCTGGTTCCTTGCCTTGGCCTCTGTTGCAAGCCAGAGGCCAACACCTCTTGTAATGTCGAAATCCGTTTCCGAGCGCATGTGGCTTGGCTCTGTGCCGCAGGTGCCATTTGCATCGGAACCGATCTCAACCTTGAGCTGATGGAAGGACGCCCCGTATTTCGGGGTGAAAAGAAGGTTTAGAATATCAGTTCTCTGATTCTCAGGGTATTCTCGCAGAAGCTTTGTCATCCCATTGCTGGTGACTCCTCCGATTCCTTCGAACTTTCTTCCCAAAACTGAGCCGTCGATTGTTGCACTGGTAGACATGCTGAAAACCTCCAATCGTCTCT
Source organism: uncultured Spirochaetales bacterium (assembly GCA_902781545.1). Classification (GTDB taxonomy): domain Bacteria; phylum Spirochaetota; class Spirochaetia; order Sphaerochaetales; family Sphaerochaetaceae; genus UBA9732. Next base: position 64,028 of record CACZJR010000001.1, read on the forward strand.
GGTTAAAGTTTAGAAGGCTGGTTTTTCAGTTGTCTATTTGAAATAAAAGGCATGATTGGAGAAACTAAGCATTTTGCACTGAAACCTAGAAAATACAATAGATAGCCGATATTTCAAATTGAAGGCTGGGCGGATGCATTTAAAATTTCATTAGAAGATCTAGTGTGCAAAAGAGGGGATCATATGAAAAAGGGAACAGAAACTGCGGTGATGCTGAAACCGATTTCCAAGTCACATTTCCTCAAGAACCGGACTCTGTGGCTTATGATTGCCCCCACGCTTGTGTACTTTCTGATATTCTGCTATCTGCCAATGGCCGGAATATGGCTGGCTTTCACCAAATTCAATTTCAGGCAGGGTTTCTTCAGGAGCCCTTTCGTGGGACTCAAGAACTTCGAATTCCTGTTCAAGAGCGGAATAATGGCAATATTGCTCAAGAACACGGTACTGTACAACCTGGCCTTCCTGATTGGAGGCAACGTTGCTCAGATGGTCTGTGCAGTCTTCCTGAGCGATCTGAAGAACAAGAGATTCGTAAAGGTCAGCCAGAATGTGATATTCCTCCCTTATTTCATATCATGGGTTCTGGTCGGTCTGTTCTCATATGCCTTGTTCAATGTGGACAACGGGGTGATAAACTCGATGCTCAGAGCCTTGGGTCTGAATTCATATAATTTCTATCTCAAACCCGGTTCGTGGCCTCCGATAATAGTTTTCTTCCAGATCTGGAAGGGTCTGGGATATGGTAGTGTCATATACCTTTCAGTCATAACCGGAATCGAGCAGGACATCTACGAATCTGCGAGAATCGATGGTGCCACAAAATGGCAGCAGGTCAGATATGTCACGCTGCCGATGATAAAGCCTACGTTCATCCTGCTGGTGATGTTCAATCTTGGAAGCATCCTCAAGGGGCAGTTCCAGTTGTTCTACCAGATCATCGGAAACAACGGCATCCTCTTCAATGCAACGGACATAATAGACACTTACGTCTACAGATCCCTGATGGTCAATTTTGACATTGGTATGGGCTCCGCCGCAGGAGTGTTCCAGTCTGTCTTCGGATGCATACTTGTTCTTTCCGTGAATGCAATCGTCAAACGGGTGAACAAGGATCTCGCACTGTTCTGAGGAGGTCTTGGATGAAGAGCAGAAACCATGTGAGAGATGACAAGGGAAGCAGGTCTTTCGCCATAATCGGATATACAGTCATGACGATTGTGACGATCATAAGCTTCGTGCCTTTCTGGCTGATGCTGACGGCAAGCATCTCTGACGAGATGGACGTCCTGACCAAGGGATTCAGTCTGATCCCTCGCAAATTGTCGTTCGCAGCCTATAAATCCATATTCGGGGGTTTCCAGCAACTGCTGCGCTCATACGGGGTGACGATCTTCGTCACTGCAGTGGGAACTGTGATATCTCTGCTGCTTACATCGATGACTGGCTATGTGCTGATGCGTCAGGACTTCAAGGCCAGGAACAAGGTCTCTTTCTTCATCTATTTCACATCATTGTTCAGTGGGGGAGTGATTCCCATCTACATTCTGTATGTCAAATACCTTCAGCTCAAGAACTCCATATGGGCACTCATTCTCCCTTGCATCTTGAGTCCTTGGAACATATTCCTCATGAGAAACTACATGAAATCCATTCCGTACAGCCTTGTCGATGCAGCCACCATAGATGGGGCGAATGACTGGCAGACATACATCAGGGTTATAATGCCCCTTTGCAAGGCTGGCCTTGCAACGGTTGGATTGTTTGTGGCTCTCACATTCTGGAATGACTGGTACCATGCTAGCCTGTATGTGACAAAGGAGAGCCTGTATCCTCTTCAATACCTGCTGCACAGGATGCTTTCAAATGCAGAGTACATGAGACAGGCTGCAGCTTCAGGTGCCCTTGTGGAGGAGATGGCGGCCCCGAGCGAAACGCTGAAGATGGCCACTGCAATTGTCGTGACAGGTCCGATCCTTCTGTTGTATCCGTTCATCCAGAAATACTTTGTCAAAGGGATAATGGTAGGTTCGATAAAGGGATGAAATGAATACGATGGGGGGATTTCGCTATGTTGTATCCTGAGGAAAACAAAGTTCGCACAGTGCTCTCTCTCGATGGAATATGGGAGTTCCGTTTCGCAGATGAAGACACGTGGAGACAGATCTATGTGCCTGCATCATTCAACAACCAGTTCACTGAGCCGAAGGCGCGCTCATATTGCGGGATTGTGGAATACAGAAGGAGTTTCGTCGTTCCATTCTGTCTGAAAGGTCAAAGATGTATTCTCAGATTCGATTCCGTCACACACAATGCAGAGGTTCATGTCGACGGGAATCTCATGAAAAGCCACAGGGGAGGTTTCCTTCCTTTCGAAGTTGATGTCTCAGGAATCGAGTGTGGAGTGAATCATGTCTTACTGGTGAGGGTTGACAATAGAATTAATAACCATACCCTGCCAATAGGCAATGAAACAGGAACTGCTTTCTTCGGTTCCGATAATCCCGGAATCCCAAGCGTTGAACATGGCAAGAGCAGACTGCAGGGTTCTAACCTGCCCAATTTCGACTTCTTCAACTATGCCGGTATAAACAGGTCTGTCAGAATATACACCACGCCGCAGTCCTTCATAGAGGATGTTTCCCTTGTCACTTCAATTGATGGTGATGATGGCATTGTGAAGTATGATGTCAGCACAAGTGGATGTGGCGGACCGTTTCTGTTTGAGGTGGTTGGTGAGGATTGCAGCATTGTTGCATCGAGCAAAAACCATAAAGGATGTTTGAGGATCAAGGGGGTTCGAACATGGAATCCATGGCCTTGGGAACCGTATCTGTACACTGCAAGAATCACATATTGCGATGACCTCTATGAACTCCGGTTCGGTGTCAGGACTGTGGAGATATCCGGACACAGCGTTCTTGTGAATGGAAGACCGTTCTATTTCAAGGGTCCGGGAAAACACGAGGACTCACCAATACGTGGTAGAGGTGTGGACCAGTGTCTGAGTCTAAAGGACATCAATCTCCTACATTGGCTCAACGCCAATTCCTTCAGGACAAGCCATTACCCTTACGATGAAACCATGTATCAGCTATGTGACAGAGAGGGGATCCTGGTTGTTGACGAGCTTCCTGCTGTGGGATTGAACTTCGGAGGGGCGAAGAATCCCTATAAGTTGGGAAACGGCGAGTATCACAGAAGCCTTCTTGAAGAACTGATAGCAAGGGACAAGAACCATCCATGCGTTGTGATGTGGAGTCTTGGGAATGAGCCGGATACGGAGCACTTCCCTGAGGATGCATACGACTATTGGCACTCTCTGTACCTTGCTGCCCATGAGAAGGACCCTCAGAACAGACCTGTCACAATGGTATGTTGCCAGAATGACTACACCAAAGACCTGACCACAAAGACAATGGATGTTGTGTGCATCAACAGATATTACGGCTGGTACAATCTTGCCGGGAATCTTGAGATTGCGAAGAGTGCCCTTGAGGAGGAGCTTGAATTCTGGCGAAGGGTGGACAAGCCTCTGATCCTGAGCGAATACGGTGCTGATGCAATACCGGGGATGCATTCCATTGTTCCTGAGATGTTCTCGGAGGAGTTCCAGGTTGAGTACCTGAAGGCAATGAACAGCATCCTTGACAAGTATGACTTCATAGCCGGTGAGCAGCCTTGGAATTTTGCTGACTTCGATACTCAGCAGGGCCCAATGAGGGCCGGTGGGAACCACAAGGGCCTTTTCAGTCGTGACCGGACACCGAAAATGGCAGCATATTACGTGCGTGAGAGGTGGAAAACCGTCATGTGATCAGTAGAACACAACTTCCGCGTAGTTTGGGTTGGGGGCCCAAAATCTGCCCGTTGCACAATGCCTGCGGGATTATGTAAAGAAAGTAATTAAACATTTACACACAGGCGTTCTTTATGGTCTCTATGGCCTTCCCAAGCACATCCATAGGGATGTTCAAGGCTGGCAGGAGCCTTACCTTGTCTTTTGCGGTGAGGCAGAGCACTCCGTTCTCCATGCATTTTGCAACGACCTCTGAGGCGGGCTTTGTTGTCGTGAGGCCGATCATGAAGCCCATGCCGCTGACGCTCTCAATGCCAGGAGCACTTGAGAAGGTCTTGAAGAGCCAGGCGCTCTTTTCCCTGACAGACTCCAGAAGGTCCTCGTCAATGCGGCTGAGAATGCTGATGGCTCCGGCGCAGCAGACAGGATTGCCTCCGAATGTGGAGCCGTGGTCTCCGAATCCCAGCACGTCCTTGCACTTGTCGGAGATCAGTGTTGCCCCGAGCGGAAGTCCGCCTCCAAGACCCTTTGCAGTGGAGATGACATCAGGGACAATACCGAAGTTCATGTAGGAGTAGAGCATGCCTGTCCTGCCGTTTCCGGTCTGGACCTCATCGACTATCATTATTATGTCATTCTGCTCTGTGAACTCCCGGACCTCTTTGATGTATTCGGCGTTAAGCGGAACAACACCTCCCTCACCCTGGATGCACTCGATCATCACAGCGGCGGCGTTGTACTTCTCAGCAGCGGTTCTCAATGCATCGATGTCATTTGCCGGGACACTGACAAAACCAGGTGTAAGCGGCTGGAAGAGCTCATGGTAGTGATCCTGTCCTGTTGCAGCAAGGGTGGTCAGCGTTCTGCCGTGGAAGCTGTTCTCAAGGGTGATTACCGTGTGTCTTCCCGCTCCGTATCTGTCGGATGCGTATTTGCGTCCGACCTTGATGGCACACTCGTTTGCCTCTGCCCCTGAGTTGCAGAAGAAGACCTTGCTCATCCCTGTTCTCTTGCAGAGCATGGATGCAAGCTCCGCGCACGGCTGGGTGTAGTAGAGGTTGGACATGTGCTGGACCTTGGAGATCTGGTCCGTCACTGCTTTCTGCCAGACATCATCTGCAATTCCGAATGCTGTGACTCCGATTCCGCTTCCCATGTCTATGTAGGTCTTGCCTGACGGATCCTTGACCACTGAGCCTTTGCCGCTGACTATCTCAACAGGGAACCTCTTGTAGGTCCCTGCCACATAGGTCTTGTCCAGTTCTTTCGTGTTCATGTCATTCTCCTTTTACAAGTGTACCGGCACCTTCATTGGTCAGAAGCTCCATAAGGATGGAGTGGGGGACTCGTCCGTCCATGATTACCACGTTCTTGACGCCTGCCTCAATTGCAGTCACGCAGCATTGGACCTTTGGAATCATGCCTGATGAGATTATTCCCTCCTCCTTGAGTTTCCTGGCCTCCGGGATTGATATCTCGGGAATCAGGGTTGATGGATCATCCTTGTCCCTGAGGATTCCGGCTATGTCGGTCATGAGGATGAAGCGCTCTGATCCCAGGGCCCCTGCTATGTGGGCAGCTGCGGTGTCAGCATTGATGTTGTAGGCATTGCCTTCGGCATCGCATCCCAGCGTTGAGATCACAGGGATATAGCCTTTCTCGAGAATGTCGCAGACAGGAGCGATGTTTATCTTTGTGACATCGCCCACAAAACCCAGCTTCTCGTTCTTCATCTTTGCCTCAATCAGGTTGCCGTCCATGCCGCAAAGACCTATTGCCTTGCCTCCGCGTTTCTCAAGCATGGTTACAAGGGTCTTGTTGACCTTTCCGGCAAGAACCATCTGGACAATGTCTACGGTCTCCTTGTCGGTCACCCTGAGGCCGTCTACGAACTCGGGTTTCTTTCCCAGCCTGTCCATCATGCTGCTGATCTCAGGTCCGCCTCCGTGGACAAGAACCACCTTGACTCCGATGAGCCAGAGAAGCACCACATCATCCATGACCTGCTGCTTGAGGTCAGGATTAACCATGGCGTTGCCGCCGTATTTCACCACGACGGTTTTTCCCACATATCTCTTGATATAAGGCAGGGCCTGTGTCAGGATCTCGGCCCTCTCGGCGTTGGAAAAGCTCTTCATGTTCTGTAATCTCCGTTGATCTTAACGTAGTCGTAGGTGAGATCACATCCCCATGCTGTGGCCTCCTCCTTTCCGCTGTTCAGCTCCACAAGTATGTCGATTTCCTTCTGAAGGAGAATGTCTTTGGCCTTCTCCTCGGAAAAGTCGACTCCGGCTCCGTTCTTGCAGACCTCAATGGTCCCCTGGTTGCTCCTGAATGCGACATCTATCTTATTAACATCTACATCAGCGCCGCTGTAGCCTATGGCGCAGAGCACGCGGCCCCAGTTGGCATCGGCACCGAACATGGCAGCCTTGAGGAGGCTGGAGCAGATGACGCTCTTTGCCACGGTCTTGGCCGTCTGTTTGTCAGCGGCTCCCGTAACCTTGCACTCCAGAAGCTTTGAGGCTCCTTCTCCGTCTCCGGCTATCATCCTGCAGAGACTGACGGTGATGGTGTTCAGGGCCTGCATGAATGCGTCAAAGTCAGGTCCGTCAGAATCAATCAGTCTGTTACCTGCCATTCCGTTGGCAAGGACGGTCACCATGTCGTTGGTGGATGTGTCCCCGTCAACGCTGACCATGTTGAATGTGTTGGCGATATCGGTTGAGAGGGCTTTCTTGAGCATCTTTGGGGAAATGGCGGCATCGGTTGTGATGAAAACAAGCATCGTGGCCATGTTCGGATGAATCATTCCGCTTCCTTTGGCCATGCCGCCGATGGTGCAGCTCTTACCGTCGATCTCGAAACTTACTGCAAGCTCTTTCTTGACCGTGTCAGTGGTCATGATGCCTTCAGCGGCATTCTCATTACCATAGGGTGAGAGCTCGGAGACAAGGCGTGGAATCCCGTTCTTGATCGGTGTGATGTCCATCTTCTGACCGATCACTCCAGTGGAGGCCACAACAACATCAGATGCCTTTATCATCAGCTCGTTTGCAAGAAGATCACACATCTTCTCGGCAACCTCTATCCCGTCTGAGTTGCAGGTGTTGGCGTTACCGCTGTTGCATATAACTGCCTGTGCGATTCCGTCGCTGATATGGCTCTTTGTCACCTCAAGAGGCGCGCCCTTTACCAGGTTAGTGGTGTAGACGGCAGCGCATGATGCAGGTTTCTCGGAGAATATCAGGGCAAGATCCCTCTTTGTCCTGGACTTCCTTATTCCACAATGTATTCCGCTGGCTGTAAAACCTTTTGCGGCGCAGACGCCGCCTTCAACTGTCTTCATGCCTGTCCTCCTATTACAAGACCTTCTGTCTCATCAACGCCCAGAACAAGGTTCATGTTCTGGATCGCGGCGCCTGATGCGCCTTTTCCAAGATTGTCAAAACTTGAGACAAGAAGAATCCTGTCCTCATTTCCGAATACGCTTATTGCCATGTCGTCACGGCCTGAGAAAAGGCCTGCAGACATGAAACCGTTGTCATCAGCTGTGTCACAATAGGAGACAACAGTGCCCTGATAATAGCTTCTATATGTGTTTTTTATCTCATCAATGCCACAAGAGGCCATCTCCTTGAAAAGAGGGACTGTCACCTGCATGCCGGAGTAATAAGGCGCGACAACGGGGCAGAACACAGGATCATTGTACAGATGACAGATCGCCGCCATCTCGGGGAGGTGCTTGTGCTTCTGTGTCAGACCGTACATCCTCGGAGCATCAAGCAGCTTTGACCTTGCCGGATCATCGTACTGTGCGATCATCTTCTTTCCCCCTCCGGAATATCCCGTGAGGGAGTAGGCTGAGAGGAGAGAGTCCTTTTTCAGTATTCCGCATTCAACAAGCGGAGCCACAAGTGAGATGAACCCGCTGGCATGACAGCCCGGATTTGCAATGCGCTTAGAGGCCTTGATCTCATCATATCTGTTTCCGATTTCCGCAAAGCCGTATGTCCAGCCTTCTGCCGTCCTATGTGCGGTTGATGTGTCAATCACACAGACATCAGGATTCTCTATGAGAGAGACAGCCTCTCTTGCAGCGTCATCAGGAAGACACAGGAAGACAATGTCCGCCTTGTTGAGCATGTCCTTGCGTGCGGAGGTGTCTTTCCTGAGCTCCTCAGGAATTGAGATCAGCTCGATGTCCTTTCTCTCTGAGAGCCTCTGGACTATTCTGAGTCCGGTTGTTCCTGCGCTTCCGTCAATGAATACCTTCTTCATAGCTTTTCCTCCAGATAGGCAAGCTGTTTCTTCACGGACTCAACAGATGTCCCGCCTTCCGATGATCTTCTCTGGACACATGTCTTCAGGTCGATTGCCTGATAGACATCATCAGAGATGAGGGTGCTGAATCTCCTGTACTCAGAGACAGGCAGATCCTCAAGGATATGGCCGCTCTGGATGCAGTATGCCACGACAGCGCCTGAGACCTTGTATGCATCCCTGAACGGAAGACCTTTGACGACCAGATAGTCGGCAAGGTCTGTTGCGTTCATGAAGCCTTTCCTGGCGCTCTCAAGCATGCTTTTCTCATTGATCTTCATGCTCTTGATCATTGGCGCGGTGACAGAGAGGCACATCTTCACCGTGTCACATGCGTCGAACACGCCTTCCTTGTCCTCCTGCATGTCCTTGTTGTAGGCAAGCGGAAGGCCCTTGAGCGTTGTCAGAAGTCCCATCAGGTTCCCATAGACCCTGCCGGTCTTGCCCCTGCAGAGCTCTGCCATGTCAGGATTCTTCTTCTGCGGCATGATCGATGAACCTGTTGTGAAGTCATCGCTCAGCTCAATGAATGAGAATTCCTGGCTTGACCATAGAATCAGCTCTTCGCTCAGGCGGCTCAGATGTGTCATTACAAGCGAGAGCGCGCTTAAGAGCTCAACGCAGAAGTCCCTGTCTGACACCCCGTCAAGGCTGTTGAGGCAGACTGAGTCAAAACCGAGTTCCTTTGCCTCTGCCTGTCTGTCCGTGTCAAATGTTGTCCCCGCAAGGGCGCAGCATCCTATGGGGCTGACGTTGATTCTCTTGCGACAGTCGCTGATCCTGTCTATGTCCCTGAGGAACATCATGGCATAAGCCAGCATGTAATGGCTGAACAGGACGGGCTGGGCATGCTGGAGATGCGTGTAACCGGGCATGATCACATCAATGTTCTTCTCCGCCTGACCCTTCAGGGCTTTCACCAGGTCCTTCAGAAGCACTGTGACCTCATCTGTGAAGTCCCTGAGGTAAAGCCTGAGATCAAGTGCGACCTGGTCGTTTCTGCTTCTTGCGGTATGAAGCTTCTTGCCGGTGTCGCCGATTCTCTCGGTGAGCACCTGCTCAACGAACATGTGGATGTCCTCTGCTTTGGGGTCTATCTTCAGCTTTCCTGATTCAATATCCTGTAATATCTGCTTCAGTGCAGAAATTATTGAATCAGCATCATCTGAGGATATTATTCCTTGCGCAGAGAGCATGGCTGCGTGCGCCATGCTCCCCGTTATGTCCTGTTTGTACATCCTGCTGTCGAAGCTGATTGATGAATTGAAACTGTCGGCCAGCTTGTTAACCTCACCGGCCGTCCTTCCTGCCCACATCTTTGCCATGGTTCTCTCCGGTCAATCAGAGCTTGCCCTGTTCCCTCAGGGCCTGTACCAGGGTCGGAAGTCCCCAGAGGTTTATGAATCCCTCGGACTGCTTCTGGTCGTAATCGCTCTCTCCGAATGTCACAAGGTTCTCTGAATAGAGAGAATAGGGTGATGTCATTCCTGCAGGGATGACGTTTCCCTTGTAAAGCTTCATCTTCACATCGCCTGTAACATACTTGTTGGACTCGTTCGCGAAGGCTGTGAGAGCCTCCTGAAGCGGTGAGTACCACTTTCCGTTGTAGATCATGTCGGCATAATCGACGGCAAGCTTTTTCTTCAGGTGCAGGGTATCCTTGTCGACTGTGATCATCTCAAGCTGCTCATGGGCCTTGTAGAGGATTGTTCCGCCGGGAGTCTCATAGACGCCCCTGTCCTTCATTCCGATCAGCCTGTTCTCGACGATGTCGATGATTCCAACACCGTTCTCTCCGCCGAGCTTGTTCAGCTTCTCGATGATCTTCGAGGCCTTCATCTTCTCGCCGTCAATTGCAACCGGGGCACCGGCCTTGAAGCTGATTGTCACATAGGTCGGCTTGTCTGGTGCCATGGCAGGGGAGACTCCCATCTCAAGGAAGCCCGGCTTGTCATAGTTCGGCTCATTTGAGGGATCCTCAAGGTCCAGACCCTCATGGCTGAGGTGCCACAGGTTCTTGTCCTTGGAGTAGTTTGTCTCCCTTGAGATCTTCAATGGCACGTTATGTGCCTCTGCGTAGTCAATCTCCTCCTCCCTGGACTTGATGGACCATTCCCTCCAAGGGGCGATGATCTTCATTCCCGGGGCAAAGCGCTTGATGGCAAGCTCGAATCTGACCTGGTCGTTTCCTTTTCCGGTGCAGCCGTGAGCAATCGCATCGGCACCTTCTGCAAGGGCGATCTGTGCGAGCTTCTTTCCTATTACCGGTCTTGCGAATGCTGTTCCAAGAAGGTAGGTCTCATACATTGCATCCATCTTCAGTGCCGGGATGATGATGTCATCGACCATCTCGTCGACAAGATCTGCGACGATGAGCTTTGATGCTCCTGTCTTCAGGGCCTTGGCCTCAAGGCCTTCAAGTTCGTCAGCCTGTCCGACATTACCTGCGACTGCGATGATCTCGGGATTGTTGTAGTTCTCCTTGAGCCATGGGATGATGATTGAGGTATCCAGACCTCCCGAATATGCCAGTACAACCTTCTTTATCTCTTTCTTGCTCATTTTTTATCTCCTTACAGTGTTGCAGCCATGACTGCCTTGATTGTGTGCATCCTGTTCTCAGCCTCGTCGAACACCACGCTCTGCTTGCTGTTGAATACCTCGTCAGTGACCTCCATGCAGTCAATGCCGAACTTGTCATAAATATCCTTTCCGATAGTTGTGTTCAGGTCGTGGAAGGAGGGAAGGCAATGCATGAAGATGCACTGCGGACCTGCGTTCTCCATCACATCTGAGGTCACACGGTAGGGAAGAAGGTCGTTGATTCTCTCCTGCCAGACCTCTGCAGGCTCACCCATGGAGACCCAGACGTCAGTGTAGATCACATCTGCTCCCTTGGTTGCCTCCATCGGGTCAGTGATGAATGAGAGCTTGGCTCCGGTCTTCTTTGCAATCTCCTGACACTGGTCAATCAGCTCCTTGGAGGGGAAATACTTCTCAGGCGCGCATGCCACGAAGTTCATGCCCATCTTTGCGCAACCGACCATCAGGGAGTTGCCCATGTTGAACCTTGCATCTCCCATATACACCATCTTCTTTCCGGCAAGGGTCCCGAAGTGCTCCTTGATGGTGAGCAGGTCCGCAAGAACCTGTGTGGGATGGAACTCATTGGTAAGTCCGTTCCAGACCGGGACCCCGGCATATTTTGCCAGAGTCTCAACAAGGTTCTGCCCATAACCCCTGTACTCGATTCCGTCGAACATCCTGCCGAGAACCTTTGCAGTGTCCTCAATGCTCTCCTTCTTTCCCATCTGGGAACCTGACGGATCAAGGTAGACAGCGCTCATCCCGAGATCTGAAGCCGCGACCTCGAAGGCACAACGGGTACGGGTGCTTGTCTTCTCAAACAGCAGGGCGATGTTCTTGCCCTCATGGATCTTGTGGGCGATTCCCGCCTTCTTCTCCGCCTTGAGCTTTGCCGAGAGATCAAGAAGATCCTGGATATCCTCAGATGAGAAATCCAGCAGCTTCAGGAAGCTCTTTCCCTTGAATTTTCCGTTGATTGCATTTTTATCCATTTTCATGCCTCCGATGTCGATGGTATGCATAAAATATTCTTTAATTGAGTTTAGGTCAATACAAAACAGAAGAAATATGCAGTAAAACTGAATAAAGTTGCATACATATTTGAACGGATGACAACTGGACGCCATTGGAGTATGATTAAACCATGTTTGACAAGAATAATATCAAGGTGATCACACTGGATTTTGACGGCACCGTCCTTCAGAGTGACAAGATGTGGCTTTCCCCCAGAAATTACCATGCACTCAAAGAGTGTCAGAAGAAGGGGATAATATGCATCCCGTGCACAGGCAGAACAGCTGACATGTTTCCGCCTCAGTTCGAGGACGGATCATTCCGCTACTGGTTCACATGCTTCGGAGCAAGGATCATTGACACCCTGACAGGTGAGATAATACACAAGCATTCATTCACCCCCCAGCAGAGCGCAGAGATCTGCCGCATGTTCGAGGGCAAGGGTATTTACTGCGAGGTTGCGGCCGAGGGAAGGCTCTTCTTTGAGAAAGAGGTCATGGACAACCTCTACAAGTACCCCGTGCCGCCGCACCATGTCTGGTACATGTACACCTCGGGCCGTCCTGTCACCGTCTACGGCAAGCTCTCTGATTTCTTTCTCTCGCAGAACATAGGGCTGGAGAAAATCAACCTCTACGGTATTCCCAAGGACATGTTTGAACCCCTCAAGAAGGCATATGAGAGCATGGACTTTGCCGGGGTCTCACTCTCCGACCCGCTTGGAATCCAGGTCTCGGACAAGCCCGATCTCAGGGTCCCTGCCATGGAGATTCTCCTGAAGAGACTGGGTGTGACATGGGACAACGTCATGAGTATCGGTGACGGAATGGCTTTGGACAGCCTGATGATAAAGAACGCCGCATTCGGAGTGACATTGGAGAATGCATCGGATGAGCTCAAGTCAATTGCCGACTATGTCACTGACCGCTATGACCAGGACGGCTTTGCCAAGGTGGTGGAGAAGTTCATTCTCTGAGCCTGGGGTACATTAAGATGGACAAGGAAAAGCTATTTGAATTCTACTCGCATGAACTGAAGGACAATATCCTCCGGTTCTGGTTGCCCAGATGTCTGGACAGGGAGTTCGGCGGGTATCTGAACTGCTTTGACAACAGGGGAAAGAACCTTGTCAGCCATGACAAGTACGTCTGGAGCCAGGGGCGCTTTCTCTGGATGTTCTCCAAACTGGCGTCCACAGCGGCGCCTCTTTTCTCCGAACAGGAGCGCTCAAAGCTCAGGGCCCTTGCCGCAAACGGTTATGAGTTTCTCAGGCGTCACTGTCTGATGGGAAAGGATGACTGGCGCTGCATATTCCTCCTTAACCGTGACGGAAGCCCCAAGAAGGTAGGTGACTATGACACGTTGGACATGAGCATCTACGCCGACTGCTTTGCCGTCATAGGAATGGCTGCATACTCTGTCTGCTGCGGCAATGCCGATGCATACCTTTTCGGGAAAACCCTCTATGAGTCAATCAAGGAAAGGATTGAGAAGGGAGTCTTCAACACTCTCCCTTATCCGCTTGATCCTGCGTACCGTGCCCATGGAATCCCAATGATTCTGACAAATGTGGCAAAGGAGCTTTTTGAGGCGGCATGCATCCATGACAAGCCATACTGCAAAGAGCTTCTGTCAGACATTGAGAGGACCGCAACGGATGTCACGACCAATTTCATGGACAAGGACCATCTTATCCATGAGGTCATAACCAAAGACAATAAGCCTGTTCCCGGCCTTCTTGGCCAGCACATCAATCCGGGACACTCGATAGAGGACTCCTGGTTCATCTATGATGCCTCAAAGCTGCTGAACAGACCTGATCTGGCACAAACAGCAGCCCATATCATGAAAGAGTCATTTATAAAAGGGTGGGATGAGCAGTTTGGAGGCATTCTTCACTTTGTGAATCTTGACGGGGAGCCTCTGAGGTTCATATCAGACAGCACGGAGCCCACAGTCACTTTGGTCAAAGGCGGATGGGGAGACAAGCTGTGGTGGGTCCACTCCGAGACCTTGTATGCATCCCTTCTGTTCTACAGTCTTACAGGTGATGAGCAATACATGCGAATCCATGATAAGACCCTGGATTATGTGAGAAATCATTTCATCAACCCGGACAAGGAGACAGGTGAGTGGATCCAGATTCTCACCAGGGAAGGCCTTCCGCAGGACAAGGTGGTTGCCCTGCCGGTCAAGGACCCGTTCCACATAACGCGCAACCTGCTTCTGATATGTGAGCTTCTCACCTGATCCGGCCTGAAGTCCTTTTGTAAGGGCTAGAATGGCTTGTTATATATCTCGTATTGAGTCTGCTTCGTGATTTTCACCGGCGCGACCGGAGCAAAACGCAGCATCACATAAGTTGCCTCGCTCATGGTTGTGTCATCAGAGAGTGCAATCTGCTGCTGCATGTCAGCACAGAGCTCTTCGACGTCGGCTTGATAATGTGGGTCTCCGGCAAGATTGAACAGCTCATGGGGATCTCTCTCAAGATCGTAGTATTCATCAAAGTCAAAGCCGTTGAAGACATATTTGCGATGATTCTTCCATATGATGCGCTGGGTCACAGCGTAGCGCTGTCCGAAGAATTCCGCCATTGCCACCTTGCGGCCTTCAGCTGTTCCGCGCAGGGCAGGCAGTATCGAGAACCCGTCAGTCTGACCGCTGATCTGACGTGCACCTGCCACCTCAAGGGTTGTGGGCCCAATGTCACATGTTGTGACCAGTCCGGAGTATTCGCCCCTGATCTCACTGTGCGGCAGCTTTATCACGAGCGGGATATGGTAGCCTTCTTCAAATGAACCCACACCCTTGCAGAAGATCCCGTGCGCACCCTGGAAGTCTCCATGGTCTGAGAGAACGACAATCAACGTGTTGTCATAGAGGCCGTTTGCCTTAAGGTATTCAACAAGTCTGCCTATCTGTGTGTCCACAAGTGTGCAGTATGAATTGTAGTACCTCTTGATTTCCTTTGCCTCATCTTCAGATGTGTTGTTCCAGACTGTCTTCAGGCGCTGATAGATGCGTGGCTTGTCAAGGCATGTGTCCCAATAGCTTTCCGGGAGTTTGATGTCCTCATCTTTGTACAGGTCGTAAATGCATTCTGGAACAGTGTATGGGTCATGTGGCGCATATGTGGAGATGAATGTGAAGAACGGCTGGTCCTGGTTCTTGTTACGCTCTATGAAATCAATTGCCTTGGAATAGCAGTAGTATTCCTCACTTGCCTCAATGCCCTCACTGTAGGTTCCGCCCATGACCCTGTCAGGATATCCGTTTACACCCTTGAGCACAGAACGGCGGGTAGGAGTCAGACTTACCTTCGGGATCTCCCGTTCAGTCTCCCACTCGTCATAACCGAACTTCTCAAGACAATGCGCTCTCTCAACATGCCACTTGCCATAATATGAGCATTTATATCCTGCCTGTTTCAGTGCAAGGGAGAAGGTGTCAAGGCTGTAGTTGTATTCGGCTCTGTAGGGGGGCACCGCATGTGTCACATCCACCATTCCATGTCTGTGTGGAAGGACTCCGGTCATCAGGGAGGCCCTTGCCGGCGAACAGATTGCGTTAACGGTATGAGTGTTGGTGCATGAGACGGCATCGTCTTGCAGTTTGTTTAGGTTCGGCATCTTGATCTGGCCGTCCCTTGACATTACCTCAAAGTTCATCTGGTCACTCATCAGATAGATGATGTTGGGCTTCTTCTCCATTTTAAGAGCTCCTCCTTATGTTTGACAGTATCCTTGCAGAAGGCTGCCGGCATTTCGTTCAAATTGTATATCACTGGTTTTCTGTTTGACTGCCTTTTTTGTTGGATTATCCAGCAAAAAAAAGCAATAATCGGCAGTGAAAAAAACATTATTACTATATAATTTGTTTGCAACCATAGAGATATTGGTATAATGACCATGAAGTCCTGAAGTGCTGATTTTTCCAGTTTTTACCCTCTTTTTGAGAATGGTAAAATTCTTGAAGCGGTCTGACAATGAGTGCAAAGGAGAACGAACATGAAGAAACTTTTAGTTTTTGTTTTGTTGGCTGCACTTGCAGTGTCAAGTGTTTTCGCGCAGAGTGCAAGTGAGACTAAGTCGTATGACCATATGATTCTCAGATATGCAGAGACAAACGGAGCCAAAGACGAGAGAGCTCTTGCGACAGAGCATTTCGCTGAGCTTGTCAAAGAGAAGACCAACGGCAGGATCGAGATCCAGGTCTTTGCAGGCGGACAGCTTGGAAAGACAAAGGAAGTCGTGCAGGCACTTCAGCTTGGCTCAATTGACATGTGTAATGAGCCGTCGTCCAATCTCAAGAGCCTCGGCTGTAATGTCGGCTACCTTGACATAACATCACTTCCTTTCCTGTTCAGGGACGTGGACCATGCTGTTGCTGTCATGGATGGAGAGTTCGGAGAAAAACTTGCAAACGATATTTCAAACAGCGGATTCGGTGTGATTGCGCTTGACCATTATGTCGCCGGCGGAAGAAACTTCTATGCCACAAAGCCCATCACATCACTTGCAGACATGAAGGGCCTCAAGATCCGTGTTCAGTCCAGCCCAATCTATGTCTCAACAGTCGAGGCATTCGGCGCTTCTGCGACACCGATGGACAACTCAGAGGTTTATTCTGCTCTTCAGACCGGAGTCATTGACGGTGCTGAGAATCCTGTGAAGGGATACCTGAACAACAAGTTCTACGAAGTTGCAAAATACTTCAGCTGGTCAAACTACATGGTTCAGCCCTCAACAATCTTCATCAGTGAGATCACATGGAACAAGCTTACAGCAGAGGATCAGCAGATTCTCAGGGACTGTGCAAGAGAGGCAACCGTATGGTTCCAGGAGCTCACAGCTTCAAAGCTTGAGGGTCAGATCCAGGAGCTGAAAGATGCCGGAGTCGTTTTCTGCGACCTTACAGATTACGATGCATGGGTTGCGGCCGTTCAGCCGATCTATGACCAGTATGCCAAGGGATATGAGGACCTTGTTGAATCAATCAGAAACACAAAGTAACAGAAGCAAGTTATTCTATCTGCAAGTGGGACACCTGAAGGTGTGTCCCACTTGTTTTATAAGGAGTTGCAGAAATGAAGGATTCCAAGGATCCAACGGCCGTTGAGAACAAAGGATTTCTGAACAAGCTCGAGGACATAATCTACAATGTGGGTGAAAACATCTGTATGGTGTTTATGCTCCTGATGGTGGTGATTGTCTGCATGACTGTATTCGGTAGATTCGTGCTGAACAAGACACCTGCCTGGGGTGATGAGATTGCAATCGCATGCATGATCTGGTTCGGTCTTGTGTCATCATCTCTTGCCGAAAGAGATGACAGGCATATCAGGGTTTCCATTGTGGATAAGATCTACCCAAAGAAACTGGTCAGGATATTCCACATCATTTTTTACATTCTGAAAATAGCTTTTGGTGCCATCATAACTTATCAGAGCATCAGGCTTGTGATCTTCAATAAGAGAGTATTCATGACAGGAGCCCCGAAAGTATCTGAGGCCTGGGTCTCTCTTGCTGGTGTTGTGATGGGTGCCATAATGTTGTTCTATCTGATTACAAGATTCAAGAAGGAGGTATTCAAGAAATGAACCTCACTCTGGCTGCAATCATATTAATAGGAACATTTCTGCTTCTGATTGCTATCGGAGGCAATATCGCATATGCGCTGGGTATGGCAGCAGTTGCCTGTGCCCTTTATCTGCATTTCCCCTTGATGACGGTCGTGAACCTCATATTGGTGAAGTTCGGAAACTTCTCGTTGCTGGCAGTTCCGTTCTTCATCCTGGCCGGAGAGCTTATGGGAAGCGGCGGAATCTCCGACAGGCTCATCAAGCTGAGCAAGGCCCTGATCGGATGGATGCGTGGAGGACTCTCGATGGTCAACATTCTTGCCTCCACTTTCTTCGGAGGAATCAGCGGCTCTGCGGCAGCAGACACAGCATCTCTTGGAGCAATCCTCATCCCGATGATGGAGAAGGAAGGTTACGACAGGGAGTTCGCAACAAGTATCACAATGACAAGCTCCGTTCAGGGAATCCTCATTCCCCCGTCACACAATCTGGTCATATATGCGGTTGCCGCAGGTGGGGTATCCATTGCGGAACTGTTCATGGCAGGACTTGTGCCGGGCCTTCTTCTTGGCCTTGTCCTTGCTGTCTACTGCTATTTTGTCGCCGTCAAGCGGCATTATCCTAAGGGCGACAGGTTCAGGCTCAAAGCTGTCTTACATGAACTTAAAGGTTCGATCTGGGCACTTGGAACCATCATAATCGTTGTGGGTGGAGTTGTCGCCGGAATCTGTACCGCCACCGAGGCTGCTGCAATTGCGGTTGTTTATTCCTTCATTGTCACATTCTTCGTTTACAGGGATATTCCGCTAAAGGAATTCCCAAATATCCTGAAGAGATCAGTAAAGACGATGTCTACCGTCCTTATTCTGACAAGCTGCGCAACGGCATTCAGCTTTTTCATAACATATCTGCAGATTCCGCAGAAGCTCACAGCAGGCCTTCTTGCAATAAGCAGCAACAAATACATACTTCTGCTCATCATCAATGCCATCCTTCTTCTTCTCGGATGCTTCATGAATACAGTATCCATAATCTTGATCATGACTCCAATCTTGCTTCCAGTGGTTGAATCCCTTGGAATGAGCGGTGTGCAGTTCGGTGTCATGCTGATACTGAATCTTGGAATAGGTCTCATAACACCACCGGTGGGAAACATCCTCTTCATTGGAAGCAGTGTGTCCGGACTTCCGATCGAGCGGCTTTCACGTTCTGTCCTTCCGCAGCTTGGCGCAATGGTTGTCTGCCTGCTGCTTGTGACTTATATTCCATTCATCTCCATGGGTCTTCCGACGTTGATTTACGGATGACCTTGAATAATGCCTTCTTCCCGGGGTGGGGGAAGGCATTACTTGCTGTCCGTGGAAAAAGCTGTAGACTGTAGCTGAATAGTCAGACAGGAGAGCAATTCATGAGAAGTCATTCAATAATCCATTATCTTAGAATCGCAGCTGTGTTTGTCACCATAATCTGCCTGTCCATGATTGTAAGTGAGGTTGTTCTTGGCAGCATGCAGAAGTCTGAGACGTCGACGCTTGAGGCGAATGTCGACACAATGAATGAATACATGCGCTCCGTACAGGATTTCCTGACAGACTATTCACGGTTCCTGATTGATAGGGAACCGGCGCATCACAACTCATTGCACTCATGTTGGGACGAGATGCAGTCAATACGCGTATCATCCAGGGCGATATTCGACTCAACAGATCTGCTTACCCTTTACTCGAGAGTCATAGATCAGACAGCCGAGTCATTGATTGGAATCATGGACAGGCTGAGCGGGCTGCATGTGTTCTCTGAGAGTGATTTTGAGCTGAACCAGCTTGCAGAGTTGGGTATTGACTACATCTATCAGGCCTCAAATGCTGTTTCAGCTGAATACTTCACCTATGTGAGCCATGAGCTTACCAAGGTCAACGATAAATACAACAGATATGGGAATATCCAGGATATCATCCTGACCATATGCCTCCCGCTGGCCCTGATAGGAATTGCCTGGCTGTTCAGATCTCTGGTCGGGGGACTTGCCGTGATTAATGCGGCGACGGAGAGGATCTCAAGGAAGGAATGGGATACTCCTGATATCGAGCTGACCCGTATCAACGAGCTGAATCAGGTGATTGAGGCCACCAATCTCATGAAGAAAACCATAGTGGATTATGTGGGTGCCCTGGAGGAGCACATGAAGGTGAGCAACCTGCTGGCTGAGCGTACGCTGGAATCCGAAAGACAGAAGCGCATTATCCAGGAAACACAGTTCCATCTGCTTCAGGCGCAAATCAATCCCCACTTCCTGTTCAACACACTGAATCTGATAGTCAACAATGTCCGAACTGGTGTACGGCTGAAGGAGACAGCGGATGTGCTGGTTTCCACCAGCAAGCTTCTCAGGTCCTCAATAGAGCTGAAGAGCAAAGTCATTCCGTTACGTGATGAGTTACGGCTTCTGGACAACTACATAACCATACAGAAAGTACGCAATGAGGACCGCATTGTGTTCTGTGTCATTGTCGGGGGTGATATCCCAGATGTGGAGGTGCCCCCATTCACATTGCAGCCGCTTGTTGAGAACTCCATACTTCATGGTCTGAAAGACATGACCGCTGACGGCTACGTTGAGATCCGGTACTTGTCAAGAAAAGTGGACAAAAAAAGTTTTTATCTCGATTAAGTATTTTCAAAAGTAGACTCCTCCGGTTCGTTTGATTTGTCTTCATTTTTAAAAGTGGACTTCTTTCCCTTTTTACGACCCTTGGGAATTTCCGAAAGTACACGGTTCTCAAAGGTTTTACGGTGTTCTATCTCACCTTT
>CACZJR010000002.1 GCA_902781545.1 uncultured Spirochaetales bacterium
AGGGATGAGCGAGACCCTCTCGTGGAAGCGGTACTCGTTTCCGTCGGTGACGAACTCCACCTCTCCGATGAAGCAGATCAGGATGTGGTAGAAGTCGCCAGGCTCAAGTGTGAGCTCGGTGCCCTTCATGATAGAGTGATGATACGGGGTTGCTCCGGGAATGCATCCGGGAAGCAGGACCGTCGTCTTGTTCTCTCTTGTTGTTACGTCCAGTTTTTGGGTGGGGACATTTCTTTTCATGAAATGGTCCTCTTCAGAAGGGATGCGCTGTCCTTATCTATATAGAGGTGGGCGTTGTCATGCAGTCTCAGGACGGTAGCAGGACAATCCTCTGTGACAGGCCCCTCAAGCGTTGCCTTCACAGCCTTGCATTTAGTAGGTCCAGGAACAACACAATGAAGTCTTGAAGCTGCGACAAAAGCAGGAATTGTAACCGTAATTGCCTGTTTTGGGACATCATCCAATGTGGCAAAGCATCCGTCATGGACCTGCTGCATCCTTGAGACCTCACCAAGCTCTATGACCTTGGCGAGCTTGGGCTCGTTGAATCTGGCCTCAGGCGGGTCATTGAATGCTATGTGCCCTGTCTCTCCTATTCCAAGGACAATCAGATCCAGTCCGCGTTCCTTGAGGAGCCTTGCATAGTCGTCAGCGACCTTCTGGGCGTCAGGGCCGTCCGCATTGATCAGGTTCACGCTCTTGAAAGGCTTTCTGTCAAAGATGTGGACTTTCAGGTAGTTGCGGAATGACTGCGGTCTGTCGATTGAGATTCCCACATACTCGTCCATGTGGAACGCGTTGATGCGTGACCAGTCTATCCTCTTGTCATCCAGAAGCGCCTCTAGCGTGGTGTTCTGGGAAGGAGCCGCGGCGAACATGACATTCACCTCGCTCTTCTTTGAGAGAAGATCACACAGATCATCGCCGATTGCCTTTGCGGCAGCCTGACCCATCTCCCTGTTGGACGGGTAGATGTTCACATCAAGTTTGTCAACCTTGTACTGCATCTTAAACCTCGCTTTTGTCCCACCCCAGGACAGTTTATTATACCACCATATTCGGGCGGGTGTGAGGTTTAATTCCTTGAATCAGCTCTCCATCAGCATATCGTAGGTCACGCCGTACTTCTGCGCTATGTCCCTGGCATATGACATGCCCTGAGGAGGAGCGACCTTGACCTTGAAGGATCTCTCACCGCCGTCAGACAGGACAACAAGAGATGCGGCCTTGCTTGATGAGCCCTCCTTTGCGCCCTCTGCGTTGATCTCCCCGATATCGGAAGCCAGCTTGTGCATGTGGGTGTTGTAGATGCATCTGGTGCCCTTCTTCAGGATGGCCCTCACAGCATCACGGGCAATGAAGAAGCCCTCCTCGAAGGATGTGGTGGAAAAGGTCTCATTCAGAAGAAGCAGGCTGTCTGCGGTGCACTGGCCGAATATCTCCCTGAAGCGCCTGCACTCCTCGCCCAGCCGCCCGTAGTCCAGTGTCTTGTCCTCATCAGCCGGATAGTGCGTGAGGATGCAGTCGGCAGGGACAAAGGCGAACTCTGTTGCAGGGACAAACACACCGCCCTGGGCAAGGGCGAACATCAGGCCGGTAGCCTGGGTGATGGTGGTCTTGCCCCCACGGTTTGCGCCGGTCAGGATGTAAAGGCTGCCGTCAGAGCCGAAATCAAGGTCGTTTGCCACAATCGAGTTCTTCCCGTCATGCACAAAGTCAGCCAGACGGAGGTTGTAGAATCCCCTTGCCCTCATCCTGAGACCGTCCTCACGGTTCTTATCCAGGACAGATGCCTTGCAGAAGGAAAGACCCTCACCCACATGGCGCTTTATGTACTGTGCCCAGCGCACATAGTAGATGAACTCCGGAATCAGAGCAGTTATGTTCATTATCGAGAGACCGACATATTTTCCAAGGACTTCCTTGAGCTTACGCACGGTCTGAGAGAGCATGTGGTCTGTGATCCTGTCCATGTGGCTTGTCACATCCTTGCCCATGTCCCCGTCCGGGACAAGCGCCATTGTCAGGACAGGATTGATCATCATGGCCTTTGTGCGGGCAAGACCCATGAACTTGTCCGCCGCACTCTGGTCTGAGGTGGAGAACGGCTGGAACCGTGTTGAGCCGTCCCAACTCACATCCGCCTTTATGTTGTCCTTGCGGGAGATCAGGTTGCCGAAATGGTCCAGGAGCGTGGATCTTGTGAACTCCTTGCTGTTTATGGAGATCAGACCGATCTCCTTTGCCTCGAACCTCTCATTAAGGTTAATCCCCACAGTGACGCTTTTGAGGCTGGAGGTTGTTGCCTTGAGACTTGCGATGTCCTCTTTCAGCTCCTTAAAGCCATTATCATCGTAGATCTCTGTAATTTGGGCCTTCAATTCATTCAGGCCCTTGGATTTCAGATCAGCATTTCCAAGGCATTCCTGAAGAGCCTCGACATAGCTTATGTAGTCGCGGATCTCCTCAAGGCGGTGCACCAGGTCCCAGGTTCCGGAGGACTCCTCGTTATCACGCCTGAAGCTTCCGAAATCCTTGAGGAACTCTATCTTGTCAAGGATCTCCAGCATCCTCTCACAGAATGCGGGATTACGGTAGATGTCATCGAACACATCCAGCCTGAAGCGGACGACGTCGGGATCCGCGGTGATCCTGGACATTATCCCCAAAATCAGGCTCTGCTCCTTGGGTTTGTCAGACACGCTCTCGCATATCCTGTCCAGCCCCAGGTCATGGACCGCGGTCTCTGACAGGACAGTACAGGCTTCAAAGCTGCCATGAGGGAACAGTATGCTAAGACCCTTGGCTCCGCTTGCGATCATTTCTTCTCTTCCGGCCCGTCATACTTCAGGCACAGCATTGTGATGTCATCGAACTGCTCCGATCCGGATGCGAACCTGTCCACGTCCTTTCTCACGCTGTGAATGATGTCTTCAGGGCTTGCATCCTGAGCATTGGTGTTAAGAATATCAATCATGCGGTCTGTCCCGTAGAACTCACCCTGAGGATTATCTGCCTCCGGGACTCCGTCAGTGTAGACGAAGATGGTGTCCCCTTTTCCCAATGTCAGGGTGTAATCGCTGTACTCAATGTCCTCCATTGCGCCCAGGACCGGACAGTGACGGTCCTTTACAATCTGGAACTGTCCATCGCTGGTGCGTTTTGCAGGATACTCATGTCCTGCGTTGGAGCACACCATCTTTCCGCTTCTGAGATCAAGTATACCTATCCAGACGGTAACGAACATCTTCGCCACGTTGTTCGAGCAGAGCTCCTCATTGACGGACCTCATGACATCGGCCGGACTCTTATCTGTCATGAGCCTTGTCTTGAGCAGGATCATTGAGGACATCATGAACAGTGCCGCCGGAATACCCTTGCCGGAGACATCGGCTATCAGCATGGCAAGATGATTGTCATCTATGAGGAAGAAGTCATAGAAGTCACCTCCAACCTCCTTGGCCGGATCCATTGACGCGAAGATGCTGAAATCGCTTCTGTCAGGGAAAGCCGGAAAGTCCGTCTTCAGCATCGCATCCTGTATCTGAGTGGCCAGGCCCAGCTCGGTGCTGATCCTTGCCTTCTCAGCAGTGTATTTCTGAAGGTCATCAGTATAGTTCACTATACGGCGCTGCATGGCACGTATCTCATTGTACAGGTCGCATATCTCATCATGGGACTTGATGTCAACCTCAATGACATCGTTCATGTCAAGCTGATTGTCTCCTTTTCCAAATGAGGTTGTGGCCTTTGTCAGAAGCTCAAGCGGCTTCACTGCCACATGGTTTACAAGCCTTATGCTCAGGAAGATGCACAGGGCTGTGAGCAGGAACACAAAGACAATGCTGTTCAGCAGGAACCTCAGGCTCTCTGAATGGACCTGGTTCATGTCTATGTCCACACCGACCATTGCCACAGGAAGACCGTACTCATCATAAACAGGGACCAGGGCGGTGCAGAGCCAGCCGAACTCGCTCTTGTAGACGGTAGGCGGGACCTGCTCATAATCCTTGTACTCTGCAAATTCCTTGACAGGGTTCTCAACCGAACCCACACCCAGCAGGCCAAGGTCCTTGTCCACCAGGTTGAATGTCACACCGTCTTCCATGTACTGCAGATATGCGTACTTGATCTCATAGTTTCTCAGGGGTATGTCCAGATCAGTTATCAGCAGATTGTAGTTGTACATGGAGGACAGAAGGTACAGCTGGTCAATTGTGAGCGAGGGATCGGCTTTTATCTCCTCAAAGCTCTCCTCCGGGAGAATTCCGCCGTTCTTTGAGCTTAGCCAGTCTGCGATGATCTGAGCGTTGTTCTCCCTTAGAGCATGCACCCTCACCTTCTCGAACTCATCCGTCCTGACCACCTCCAGAAGCCTCTTTATGGCATCAACGGAGATGTTCTCGGCCGTAGTGGTGGCGGCGTTGCTGGCGGCAAGGAAATACTTGGAATGAAGCTCACTGTCCTGAGCACGGTAGGTAATGGAAACCAGTCCGATCATCAGAAGGAGGATGATCAGGATTGTGATCATATTGAGCTTGACCGCCAGTGTGAACTTATGCTTGCTTTTTCTTTTCCTCATGCTTCCGAGATTCCGATATCCTTGCCGCAAAGCACGTCAAGGCCGGCCTTGGCAAAGACCTCTGACGGCTCCTCAGTCTGGAAGACCATGACGGCATGGCTCTTGCCGTCATTACCCATCATTGAGTACATGTATTCAATGCTTATGTTCTTCCTTGCAATCAGCTCCAGCACATCTGCAAGGCCGCCGGGAACATCAGGGACGCTGATTGCGACCACATCAGTGCAACGGCAGACAAGACCCTCGTCGGAGAGGACCCTGACCGTAAGATCAGGTTTGTCTGTTATGAGCCTCACCACTCCGTAATCAGATGTCTCGGCAATGTTCAGGGCCTTCATGTTTATTCCGGCATCCGCTATTATCCTGCAGATATGTGCCAGCTGACCCGATTTGTTCTCAAGAAAAACTGAAATCTGTCTCACTCCCATAACTTCCCCCTCAGATTTTCCTCTTGTCAATGACCCTTACCGCCTTGCCCTCGCTTCTGGTTATGGTCTTGGGTGTGACAAGATGCACGTTGGCATAGATTCCGAGCATTGCCTTCAGCTCGGCCACCAGAGCCTTCTCCTTTGCCGTGATCTTGCTCAGGCTGTCAGAGAAGTTCTCCGCAGTCATCTCGACAAGAACATCTAGCGTATCGCTGTTGTTCACCCTATCAACTATGATCTGGTAGTTTGCAGGATAACCTTGCTGTATGAGGACGGTCTCGATCTGTGACGGGAACACGTTGACGCCCTTGATGATCAGCATGTCATCACTGCGCCCCATAGGCCTTGACATCTTCACGAACGTCCTTCCGCAGGCGCATTTCTCAGCAGAGAGGATGCAGATGTCACGTGTGCGGTACCTGAGAAGCGGGAAGCCCTTCTTGGTCAGTGAGGTTATGACAAGCTCTCCCTTTGACCCAAGCGGAAGGCTCTCCCCCGTATCCGGATCAATGACCTCGGCGTAAAAGTGATCCTCATTGATATGCATGCCGTTCTGCACGCTGCACTCATAGGCCACTCCCGGCCCGCTCAGCTCAGTCAGTCCGTAGATGTCGTGGGCCTTGATCCCCAGAGATGACTCAATCGATGCCCTCATGTCCTCGCTCCAGGCCTCGGCACCGAATATTCCCTTTCTGAGATGGATCCTGTCACTCAGGACTCTCTCATGGATTGACTCGGAGAGATATGCGGCATAAGACGGGGTGCAGCACAACACGGTGGACTTCAGGTCCTCCATGAACTGAAGCTGCCTGTCGGTGCTTCCGGAAGACATGGGCAGAACCATGCATCCAAGTTTCTCGGCACCGCCGTGAAGCCCCAGGCCTCCTGTGAAAAGGCCGTACCCGTAACAGACCTGGACCACATCCTCATCTGAGATGTCTGCAGCGACAAGAGCCCTGGCGACACATGTTTCCCAGAGATCAATGTCCTCTTTGGTGTAATAGGCCACCACACGCTTTCCGGTTGTTCCGCTTGTGGAGTGGATCCTGACGCACTCCTTTGCGGGGACACCCCTGAGGCCGTCAGGATAGGAGTCCCTCAGATCATCCTTCTTCAGGAAAGGTAGCTTTGTGATGTCATCGATTGACCTGATGTCAGCAGGGCTCACCCCGGCCTGCTCCATCTTGTGACGGTAATATGGGACGTTGTCCCAGACATGTCTCACCTGGGAGACAAGTCTCTCACTCTGCATTGCCCGGAGTTGCTCTCTGGGCGCACATTCAATCTCTTTGCTGTAATACCTTTCCATTTTCCGAATTCACTTATACTCAAGACAGAGCATTGTCAGGTCATCAAACTGCTCGGCATCTTTCACGAAACCATCGACAGCATTTCTCACATTACCGAGCAGGACCTCAGGAGAAGCCTCCGGATCCTCATTCAAGGCATCAACAAGGCGTTTCACACCGAACATCCGGCAGTCCGCGTCCGTTGCCTCCGGCACACCGTCGGTGTACAGGAACAGCTTGGACCCGGACTGGAGTCTCAGCTCATATTCAGAGAAGGAGACTCCCTCAAAACCGCCTATGACTGCATTATGGTTGTCATTGACGATCTTGAAAAGCCCGTCTTGCCCGCGGAGAATCGGATACTCGTGTCCGGCATTCACGGCAACAAGCCTACCGGTTGGGATCTCAAGTATCCCAAGCCAGACCGTTATGAACATGTCCTCTGTGTTTCTCTGACATATCTCATTGTTCGCCCTGGCAAGTATCTCGGCAGGAGACCTGCTCTTCATGGCGTTGTTGGAGATTATGCTCTTGGCACTCATCATGAAGAGCGCCGCGGGAATGCCCTTGCCGGAGACATCGGCTATGAGCAGGCAGAGATGATCGTTGTCAATCAGGAAGAAATCATAGAAATCACCTCCGACCTCCTTTGCGGGATTCATTGATGCGAATATATCGAACTCACTCCTGTCCGGAAAGGCAGGGAACACATTGGGAAGCGAGTCAGTCTGGATACGCGCCGCAAGTGAGAGCTCAGTGCTGATCTTCTCCTTCTCGGCGGTGATCTGGGTTATGTTCTCAACGTAATTGTGGATCTTGGTCTCCATGGAGTCGATTGACTCTGCAAGAAGCCCGATCTCATCCCTGTTGCGGATTGTCTTGGTCAGCTTATCCTTCTTGATCACGTTCTCCTGCGCGAAACGGCTTGCCTCTTCGGTGATCTTCTTCACAGGCATCAGGAGCATAAAGTGCAGGTAAAGACCCTGCGTCACTATGACCACTGCGGCAAGAATGATCAGCGCTATCACGACATTGCGCACATAAGTCTGTCTTGCACTCTCAAGCTCATCCATCTGGACCTGAACACAGATGATTGCCCTTGTCTCCCCGCTGCTTCCAACCAGCGGCATCATGACCGTCACATGCTTCTCGGTCTCTATGTACCCCTTGTCCCTTATGACAGATGCCTTGCCGAGCCCATCCTCATACATGGCACGGTATGCCTGGCGGTATTCATCGTTTGTGGTCTCCCTGACATAACCGAACTTATAGAGCTCAAACGGGCTGCCTGTTCTCTTGACAGGGAACACAAAGGTGATGTGGTTGTAGTCTCTGGTGTCCGGCTCAATCACATAAATGAACTCCACTCCTGTTGAATCACAGATTTTCTGGAGCAATTCATTGACATTCATGTGCTCCGGGTTGTCGCCGCCGTTTTCCTTGTAGTGCTCCATCATGTCAGGGTCTATGCACAGCCTGGACATCTCGGCTGTCCAGAATGCATCTTCCGTGTACTGCTCCAGGAGGGCCTCAGTGAAACCCTTGTAGCCTATTGCGCTGATGATGACGGAGAAGACAGCCAGAATCAGGATGATTGTGGCTATGCTCTTTATAGCGATGCTTTCCCTGTACTTTGACTTGGCAACGGTCATGCCTTCACCTTGAGGATCCTGGGCGCCACATCAATCGCCTCTGTCGGGCATACCATCCTGCAGAGGTGGCATCCGACACATTTCGACCCCAGGAGCTTGGGAGTCCTGGTCTCCATGTCGAATGTGATTGCCTGATGTCCGCCGTCCATGCATGAGATGTAGCATCTGCCGCATCCGTTACATGCATCCAGGTCAAAGACCGGAAGCAGCTTGATGTCACGCTCAATGCCCTGATGGCCAACGACCGTGTTCTTGGCGCCTCCGATAAGGTTGGCAAGTGACGGGATGCCCTTGCAGCTGAGATAATTCCTGAGTCCGCCCACAAGGTCCTCGATTATCCTGTAGCCGTACTGCATGACGCTTGTGGTGACCTGGACGCTGCCTGCGCCGAGAAGAAGGAACTCAACTGCGTCCCTCCAGGTCTCAATTCCGCCCATTCCGCTGATGTGAAGACCCTGAAGGCCTTCACAGTTTGAGAGATCCGAGATGAATCTCAGCGCTATCGGCTTGACAGCAGGTCCGGAGTACCCTCCGACAATGGATTTCCCCTGAACGGCAGGCTCGGCGACCAGTGTGTCTATGTTGACTCCTGTGATTGAGTTGATCGTGTTGATGGCGGCAATACCGTCCGCGCCGCCGCGCTTAGCGGCAATTGCGAGCGGCACCATGTCAGTGATGTTCGGTGTGAGCTTCACAAGCACAGGAAGGCTTGTCCCCTTCTTGGTTGCGCGGGTGAAACGCTCCACAAGCTCCTCGGACTGACCGATTGTTATTCCCAGGTCGCTTGCCTCCATGTTGGGGCATGAGAAGTTGCACTCTATGACACTGGCACCGGCTTCCTCGCATCTGCGTGCGAGCATGGTCCATTCGGCCTCGTTCTGGCCCATGATGGATGCAACAATGACCTTTGTCGGGTACTTCCTCTTCAGCTCGTTGAACACCTTCATGTTCTCAGCCACACTGTGGTCTGATAGCTGCTCAATGTTCTTGAAGCCGCAGAAAGAGTTCGCATGGCTGTAAATGGCGGAGAACCTCGGAGATGACTCATGCTGCGGGAAATTGCAGATTGTCTTGAACGCCACCCCTGCCCATCCGGCGTCAAATGCACGGGCGCACATGTCATATGTGCTGGCCACGACCGAGCTGGAGAGCAAAAACGGGTTCTCCAGCCTGACACCGCAGATGTCCGTTGAGATGTCCACTTCCTCAAGCTTCCTCTTGGGCAGGTCCGGGAAACTCTCCTTCACGCCCATGAAGATCTCGCGGATCTTGATCGGTATCTGCTTTGCCTCCAGGGTGCAGACCTTCTCGCAGGGAGAGTTGCAGTACGTGCAGTCAACATCCTTGAGCCTGTCAGCCACATCTATGAAATTGCCGAAATACAGCGACCTGAGGATATTCCCGACATCGGCATGCTGAGGACATGCCTTTGTGCATGCGGGATCTGCGCAGAGCAGGCAACGGTTCACTTCTGAGTCATCATACTTGAGCTTGTACGGCATCTTTACCCCCGATTATGTATAATAACCCGAAGAACCGCTTATGTGTATATTTAATCTCGGATAATTATAATATCCGGGAATCAAAACCCTGCATTTTGTCCATTATCCCGTAGAACGCCAAGTATGGCTCATCCCTCATGGCGGTCACGTCCCCCAGCTCAAGCACCATGTCCGAGTCTGTGTTCTGCCCGAATACAGGCAGGCCCTCCCCGTTCGGGTCCCCGGTCCTTGCAAAGTTGACCCAGTATGAGTGCATGATGTTGCTGACGTTCCTGTCCTCACTGTCATACAGGGCCGAGCCTTCAGGAATGCGGCCGAAGGCATAACGGAGCTCACCGCTGTGCCATGATGAGAGACTCCTGTTCTTCTTGGTGAACAGGTACTCATACACTGCAATCCCGTCTGCCGCGGCAAGTCTGTTAAGGCAATAATGCGGGTAGTTGAAGAACACCGCACCGTAAATCTCTGCCCAGTA
The DNA here is from genome assembly GCA_902781545.1 of uncultured Spirochaetales bacterium. GTDB lineage: Bacteria > Spirochaetota > Spirochaetia > Sphaerochaetales > Sphaerochaetaceae > UBA9732. The sequence continues at coordinate 9,929 of CACZJR010000002.1, forward strand.
CTCGGCCGCCTGCTTGTCTGTCTTTGCGTCATACAGCCTCAAGACATCATCCGCAGCATCCCGGAAATATGACCGAACCTTGGACTCATAGTTCTTCAGGCTCGTGCGGTCAAAGATGATAAACGGTCCGCTCTCAAGGTCGTTGAAGCCGTGGATCAGGGCCTCCTCATTGTGGATTCCCTGCTTCCTGAGATTGTATGGGGAATCCGGGAGCACATAACCGTCAATGGTGACATGGTGCTGGCTGCTCATCTCACCCACAATGTCCTTTGCGTCCAGAAGCCTCAATTCATCGGCGCTCGAGCACTTGTATTTCTCCAGAAGCATCCTGCCAGAGCTTAAGGCCTGGTCGAAAGGCCTGTATGAGTGAGGAGGGTTCACACTTGAGAGTGTGCTGCTCTCCAGTATGGCCCGTCTGAAGAGACCTTTTGCCAGAGGTGACACACAAAGTGCGTCGACGCAGACAGCACCTGCGGACTCTCCGACGATCGTCACGTTGTCAGGGTCTCCTCCGAAAGCCGCGATATTGTCCCTGACCCACTGCAGCGCCTTGATCTGATCCAGAAGCCCATAGTTGCCAGTGGTGCCGTCCTGCTTCAGGAGCTCATCATCAGCAAAGAATCCGAAGACACCCAAACGATAGCCCAGATTCACACATATTACGCCGTTTCTTGCAAATGATGTGCCATTGTAGTCATCTGTCCAGGCCTGCCCGGTCTGAAGTGACCCTCCATGGATATACACCAGGACGGGAAGATCCCGACATTCTCCGGCAGGTTTCCAGATGTTCAGGTAAAGGCTGTCCTCACTTACAGGAGGGACATAATTGTCCTTCAGTGAGATCTTGTAGTCATGGTACCCTATTATCCTGACAAGAGAGTCGTAGATCGGAAGATTCGTGACCTGCATGGACATCGGGGCAAAGCTGTCGCACTCAAGAACCCCGTCCCATGGTTCCGGATCCTGAGGCGCTCTCCACCTGAGTTCTCCCACAGGGGGCTTCGCATAAGGGATTCCGGCATAGATCTCAACATCACCGTCGGAGTTCAGGACTCCCCTCACCTTGCCCTTGTCGGTCTGGATTATCCCTGTTGACGCAGGCTTTGAGGCGTCAGATGCAGGAACAGCCTTCACTGGCGGCCATGTGAGAAAGAGTATTCCGGCAAATAATGCCAGATAACAGGCCCAGAAAAGGAACTTCACAAAGCCGTTTGACTTCAGTGCCACAAGCCTGAACAGGACCGGGAACGCCACAAGAAGAAGAGCGAACAATGCCCATCCTAGCAATGTGTTCTTGTTCAGTTCCAGAACCGCGCAGAAAAGCGCGGACAGAATCGCATAAAGGATCCAGAAACCCGCTTTCATATCATTCTCCCCTCACTATCGCCTTAAGGAAATCCATCTCATCGTCATTACACTCTTTTGCCTCCGGCAGTCTCAGGTCGCAGTGGAACACATGGCTCAGCCTGTTCTTTTCAGTGCCATATACCTTGAATACGTGCCTTACCCCGTTTCTCTCAAGGACAGGCAGAATGCAGTCAGGCTGTCTGACAAGGAAATCGCCCACCGCTGTCATCACAAAGACCGTGGGGAAACTCTTGTTGATGTATTTGGCAGGACAAAGAAGAGCATCCTGCTCAACTGTAAGTGTCTGCGGTAATGCCTTGACCCCCAGAAGATCCTTCACAAGAGGCTTCAGGAGCACCACGGAAGGATTGGGGTCCCTCAGCATCTCACATATGTCATAGATACCGCAGTTCAGCACTACTGCAGAAGGGACAAAGCCCTCCGGCGGAACAACCCCAAGCAAGCTGGCATATCTCCTGTCCGTGCACATGTCGCAGTACATTGCGGCCATATGGGCGCCTGCGGAGTCACCCACCAGAAACACATTTAACAGGTCAAAGCCGTACCTGTCAGCGCTTGAGAGGACAAAACGGACAACACTGTCCAGATCCTGCATGCTTGCAGGAAACACATGTTCCGGGGCAAGACGGTAGCTGAAGTTCACCACGGCGAATCCCCGCTGGGCAAGTGACATGCAGTAATACTGGTAGACATACTTGTCCCCGTAGACCCAGCCGCCGCCGTGAACGTCGATTATCACGGGCAGTTTTCCCTGAGCCTCACGGGGACGGTAGACATCAAGCGTGTTCCAGACAGGATCCGGACCGTAGCTTATGTCATCAAAGCGTACAATATCATCAGGCGTACTCAGGCCTGCGTTCTTCTTTCTGTCGGCAACGGCGAACGCCTTGCTGACCAGGCTGGCTATTCTGGACATGCGCCCAGTATATCAGCTCTGTCACGTTGAAGGCCAGCTCACAGGCACTGAAAAGTAGGTCATGACCTCGTTTTTAAGGGTCTCAGCCTGCTCCTCTGTCAGTGCATTGGGCTTGTAAGGGACCTTTGTGGTATCTGCATGGAATATGTAGTTGAAGAACGTCAGTGCCACAAGATAGCTTCCGCCCCAGCCGGAGTGCTTGAGATCCTTGTTGTAAAGAGGCATCTCCCTGTCCTTCTCATACATGTCCAGCATTACCATGCCGCAGTACACGACCTCGACTCCGAGCTCCTCGGCCACCCTCTTGTAGGCATCGGCCAGCATGTACTCCATCTGGGCCGTGGTCCAGTTGTTGTACTTCAAATCCGGAAAGCCCTCGGCATAGCCCCAGGTCTCATAGAGCAGGACCCTGGCTCCGTTTGCCCTTGCCTTCTCCGTGAGGATTGCGGCAGCATCACGGAACTTCCCGTAGCTGTTGATCGGCCTGATGCTCTGCTCCTGGATTATGACAATGTCATAGGAGTTGTTCGCAAGCTTCTCATCAATCTGCTTGCAGTACTTGTTCTCCGGGTCGCAGAACATCTCAAGCGTATAGGATCCGACCATCACCGAATCGGCGGTCACTTTCTTGTAGCCGTAGCTCTCACAGATGTTGGAGAAAAGCCACGGCAGGTTATTTCCGTACGTGAAGCTGTTTCCTATGAACAGGATGTTGCACTCAGTTTTCTTTGAGACCTCACCGCCTTCTGTTGTGGCGCATGACACAAGCAGCATCAGGGCCAAAAGACCGGCAAGAAGAACCTTTGTCCTCATTTCCCCTCCTCAGAACTCCAGCCACTGGCCGTTCTCAGGAATGATGAGCTTTCCCTTATAGGTCTCCCTCAGGATCCTGAGCTTCTCGACATTGCGCTCATCATGGAACGGAATCTTCAGGTCATGATGATGCGGAATCAGCACGCCAGGCTGGATTGCATCTGCAAGCTCCGTCAGTGCAGAGGCTCCCTGCTTGGAGTACTGCATGAACGCCACATCCGGTTTCAGGCCCCTGAGATGCGAGATCTGGTTCTGCGAGATGTTGCCTCCCCAGAACAGAATCCTGAAGCCGTTCTCGAACGTGATCAGATAGGAGCACATCTCCATTCCACCTATTCCTTGAAGCTCATCCATGCCCGGATAGTCCTTCATGAACTCATAGGCACGGCACTTTGCCTCCTGCCTGGATCTTGTGGAGTTCACGTTGGCATGACGGTTGTAGAACATCTTGATACTGACCTTCCCCATGTCCAGCTCCTGGTCGGGGAACATCGGGTAGATGAATGTGGTGTTGCAGTCAAGCCATCTGGCAAGAAGATCCGAACCCAGGGCACCTGTGAAGATGTTCGGATGGAACTTCCTCTCAATGTCTGGGAGCTCTGAGACATGGTCCCAGTGAAGATGTGACACAAGGACATGGTCCACCTTATCAAAAGTGTCCGCATCAAAGCCCTTGTAGGTTGTCAGCTTAAGACAGGGATCGGTCACAATGACCTCTCCGCAGCCGTGTATCTCAAAACTGGCGTTTGTAAGCCATCTGAGTCTTATGTCTTTTCCCATTGTTCCTCCCGCTTACTGCACACAAAGGTGGCAGGCGACAAAATGGCCCGGTCTGATCTCAATCATCTGGGGTTCCTTTCCATTGCACTTGTCACAGGTGCTGTAACAGCGCTTGAAGAACCTGCACTGGTCCGGAAGATTGACCGGAGACGTGATCTCTCCCTTAAGCAGAATCCTCTCCTGCTTGTATCTCAGATCAGGGACAGGGATTGCCGAAAGCAGTGCCTTGGTGTAAGGATGCATCGGATTGGCGAAGAGCTCTTCCGCAGGTGCCTTCTCGACCATCTTTCCCAGGTACATGACGGCAATGTCATCCGAGAAATGGTTGACGACGCTCAGATCATGCGTGATGAAGATGTAAGTCAGCCCCAGCTTGTCCTGAAGGTCCTCCAGCAGGTTCAGGATCTGGGCCTGGATTGAGACATCAAGGGCGGACACAGGCTCATCACAGATTATCAGTTTGGGCTCCACACTCAGAGCCCTGGCAATACCTATTCTCTGCCTTCTTCCTCCGTCCAGCTCATGCGGATAGGAGTTGATCAGACGCTCTGCAAGACCGACTGTCTTCATCAGCTCCAGGACACGGTTCTCAATGGCTTCCTTGCCCTTTATCAGCTTGTTCTGGATTATTGGCTCTGCAATTGCCTGGAGGACGGTCTGCCTGGGGTCCAGAGATGAGAACGGGTCCTGGAAGATGATCTGGATGTCCTTCCTGGCCTTTCTCATCTGCCTGTTTGACAGAGTGGCAAGATCCACCCCGTCAAAGATGATCTTTCCGCTCGTAGGCTCTATCAGACGCATGATGCAGCGTCCTGTGGTTGATTTTCCACAGCCTGATTCGCCGACAATACCGAGAGTTTTACCCCTTTCAATGGTAAAGGAGACATCATCAACAGCATGAAGCTGGCCTTTTGCAGTCTTGAAGTATTTCTTAAGGTTCTTTACTTCCAGCAGTTTGTCACTCATAGCTGTATATCCTCCCTTTCAATGCGGAAGCCAGGATCCTCATATCTGCTGCACCTGCAGTAATGCGTTCCTCCGAAATGAATCTCCTCAGGCATTTTGTCAATGCAGGAATCCTTTGCGTAAGGGCATCTGGGAGCAAACGCGCATCCCTTGGGAAGCTTTGTCGGATCCGGCATAAGACCCGGGATGGGTTTCAGGCGCTCCTTGCGGTCAGCTATGTTGGGCAGGCTGTTGAAAAGACCTTCGGTGTACGGATGTCTTGCAGTGTTGAAGATTTCCTCAAGGCTTCCGCGCTCGATTATCTGTCCTGCGTACATGACAGCCACATCATCACAGGTCTCGGCTATGATTCCCAGATCATGTGTGATCAGGATCATTGCCATGCCGTATTTCTTCTTCAGCTCCTTCATCAGATCCAGCACCTGAGCCTGGATTGTGACGTCCAGGGCGGTGGTCGGCTCATCTGCGATCAGAAGCTGGGGATTGCATGCCAGGGCTATTGCAATGACAACACGCTGCTTCATTCCTCCGGAGAACTGATGCGGGTACTCGTGTGCCCTCTCTCCGGGGATTCCAACGATCTCAAGCATCTCCTGTGCCTTCTTGAACGCAGCTCCCTTATCCAGGTTCTCATGGATCATCAGGGCCTCCGCGATCTGGTCACCTACTGTGAACACAGGGTTCAGGCTTGTCATCGGGTCCTGGAAGATCATCGAGACCTCCTTGCCCCTGATGTGAGTCATCTCCTTCATGGACTTCTCAAGGACGTTCTCTCCGTCAAGCATGATCTTGCCGCCCTTGATGACTCCGGGTGGATCCGGAATCAGGTTGAGAATTGCCAGGGCGGTGGTTGTCTTACCGGCACCTGTCTCTCCTACAAGACCGAGTGTCTTTCCCTTCTCCACCTTGAAGCTGACATCACGTACTGCCTCGACTGTCTCATCCTCAAGCTCGTAATTGACCGTGAGATGGTCAATATCCAGCAGAATATTTTTCTCTTTGTCCATATCTGCCTCCTACTTCTTGAGTTTCGGATCCAACGCGTCACGCAGCCCGTCACCGACCATGTTGAATGCAAGGACCGTGATCATGATCGCAAGACCCGGGAACAGTGTCATATAGCTGTAGCCTCTGAGATATGCCCTTCCTGTTGAGAGCATTGATCCCCACTCCGGAGCCGGTGCGGGAACACCAAGGCCCAGGAAGCTCAGCGACGATGCGGAGATGATGGCAGATGAGACCCTGAGGGTTACTCTGACGATGATCGGGCTGAGGCAGTTCGGGAGAATGTGCTTGAAGATGATCTTTGTCTCACTCTCTCCTATTGCCCTGGCGCTCTCAATGTACTCCTGCCCTGTTACTGTAAGGACTGCGGCCCTTGTGGTCCTGACGAACTGCGGGATGCTTGTGACACCTACGGAGATCATCAGGTTCAACGTGTTGGCACCAAGTGCGGCGACAATGACTATGGCCATAAGCATGTTAGGAACAGCGGCGAAGATGTCGGTGAACCTCATGATGATGTCCTCGACTATTCCGCCGGTGTAATAACCTGCGAACGCACCCAGTATGACACCAACCACAACAGCTATGGCAACGGCCACAACACCTACTGAGAGGCTGAACCTGGATCCGTACAGCAGCCTGGCGAATATGTCTCTTCCAAGATCATCCGTTCCCATTATATGCTGCTTGCTCGGAGCCTGGAGCCTGTCCTTGAGTGTCATTCCGATGACCTGTGTGTCATAGTCAACCAGCACATCAGCGAAAATGGCCACCAGTGCAAGCAGGGCTATGATCACAAGACCGGCCATGGCACCCTTGTTCTTCTTCAGCCTGTGCCATACCTCGCCCGAGCGGCTTCTCTTCATGTACTGTCTGGAGACTAGTTTCTGTCTTGCCATTATGCAGCCTCCTTTCTGACCTTCTTCACACGCTTCACGCCCTTGCGGCTGTACTTGCCTTTGATTCTCGGGTCAACCACAGCATACAGGAGGTCAACCGCTAGATGTATCACACCTGTGATTATCGTGGTCATGATTATTGCGCCTGTGACAACAGGGACATCTCTCTGGTGCACGTAGTCTATGATCAGTCTTCCGACTCCAGGCCATGAGAACACGGTCTCCGTGATGACAGCTCCGCCTATTCCTGCACAGAGCTGACCGCCGATGATTGTCAGGATCGGAATGAAGGCGTTCCTGAAGGCATGCTTTGTGATGACCTTGTTCTCGCTGACGCCCTTGGCCCTTGCGGTCCTGAGGTAATCCTGCCTGATGACATCGATCATCGAGGACCTGGTGGTTCTTGTCATGACCGCCATGTGGCCTGTTCCGATGGTGATGGCAGGCAAAATTACGGAGCTGAAGCCACGGAATCCTCCTGACGGGAACCATCCCAGGTTCAACGAGAACTCAATTATCAGCAGAAGCCCCAGCCAGAAGTTCGGCATAGATAGTCCCAGAAGAGCCAGGACCATACAGGAGTTGTCCACAAGCGAGCCGCTTTTCACGGCCGAGACAATTCCCAGGGGAATGCTCAGGCCTATTGCCACAACGCTTGCGCCTACTGCCAGCCAGAATGTCTTAGGCAGTCTGGAGATGTACATGTCCCAGACAGGCTTCTTGGTTATATATGATGTGCCCAGATCCCCGTGAAGAAGACCCAGCATGTATTTTCCATATCTGTAGAACACCGAGCGGTCATAGCCGTACTCATGTTCCAGCGCCTTTATCTGTTCCTCTGTGGCATCCTCACCCACAAGCTGGGTGATGATGTCTCCCGGGGCCAGATCCATGATGAAGTAGATCATGAATGAGACTCCGATGATGACAGGAATCAGCAGGAGGATTCTCTTGATTACGTAACGATGCATCCTACCTCCGTAGTCAGTTATTGAAACAGCGCCGCAAAGGGCGCTGTTTCCCGTATAAAGTTCAGCTTGTTACTTCTGAGTTCAGACTGTAACAACGATGTTGGAATAATCGTGGGCCTGATGTCCCTCCCAGATGATTCCGCTCACGCCCTTGTTGATGGCGATGCTCAGCTCTGTGTAGTAGAGAGGAATGTACCATGCATGCTCATGGTTCAGTACCTGAATCTCCTTGTAGTACTCTTTTCTCTTGGCATCATCGGTGCACTGTCTTCCGAGCTCAAGAAGCTCCATGACTCTGTCGTTGGACAGGGTTGCCTTGTTGGTGTTGGAGTTCTTTCCGTATGCGCGGCTTGCATCATCACCGTAGCTGTTCCAACCCATGGTGTAGATCATTGACTCATGCTCTGCGGTCTTGAATGCGCTCTTTGCTGTGAGAGCTGCGGCCTCAAGCTCCTCGATCACGACTGTCAGGCCGATCTCCTTGGCGTTTGCCTGGATGATCTGTGCTGCTCTGAGTCTTGCATTGTCCTTGACGCTGATTGTGATGGTCTTGTATGCGGACTTCTCAAGATACTGCTTTGCAAGATCAAGGTCATATTTGTAGTCACCGAATCCATCATAGTAGCCGTATGTGGCAGGACCCCAGTTGGAGATTGCACGTGTTCCCTCTCCTGATGAGGCGCCGAGAATGACATCCTCATAGTTGATGCAGTGTGCAAGAGCAAGTCTGAGGTTCTCATCTGAGCCAGGTCCCTTTGATGTGTTGAATGCGAAGTAGCAGCATGTTGAGCTTGGGATCTCGATGAGCTTGAGGTTCGGATCCTCCTCGACATAACCCTTCTCTGTGTTGGCCGGGCTGATACAGACATCGACCTCACCGTTCTGCAGTGCGATGAGTCTTGCTGAAGCCTCACCCATGTAGCGGAGTGTGAGCTCTCTGGTAGGAGTCTTCTCTCCCCAGTAGTTGTCGTTCTTGACCATATGGACATAGTCGCCTTCCTCAAGAGCTGTGATTGTCCACATACCGGTTCCGACCCACGGTCCCTTCAGGGGATCAGCCTCGATTGCCTTCTGGTTCACGATTGATGCCAGAGGCAGAGCCAGGGTGTCCAGCCAGTCGACGTTCGGCTTGACCAGGACAAGCTTGACTGTGTAGTCATCAATGACCTCTGTGTGATCAAGGACACCGACGAACTTTGAGGAGGCTGTTGAGTTCAGGCTCATGATTCTCTCATATGAGTATTTGACATCATTGGCTGTGAACTTCTCACCGTTCTGGAATGTGACATCATTCCTGAGCTTGAGTGTCAGCTCTGTCAGGTCGGCATTCCACTCCCAGCTTGTTGCCAGCTCGGGCTCATACTTTGCCTCAGCTGAGTTGTATGACACCAGAGTGTTGTGGGAGCACTTGAAAAGTCTGTTGTGCTGGATGTTGTTGATTGACTGCGGGTCACCTGTTGTGATCTGGCTTCCGTCAGCACAGACAACAGCTTCCTTGTATTTGACCTCACCGGTAGTTGTCTTCTGCTCGCCGGATCCGCCTGCGAACACAAAGCCGCAGATCAGAAACACGCAAATTAATGAAACAAGTAGTTTTTTCATATGGTTGCTCTCCTTTTGTACTTTTAATTATCATATGCACAAATCAAATCCGCAACAGTAAATTTCATTAGTTTCAGCCTCTCCTTTTTTCAAGAATATCTGTTGTTGTAGAATGGAGTTGTTTTTATTGACAAAAACACATTTCATTGTTTATTGTTTATTGTATACAAAATACAATGAGGTGTTTTTAAATGATTCCGTTCACAAAACTTGAGGCCACTCCCCTCAGTGACAGGATATCCACGCTGCTGAAGGACGCCATAATCGAAGGACAGTTCAAGGCTGGAGAGGAAATTGTCCTCACAGCCATCGCAGAACGTTACGGCGTCTCAAGGACCCCGGTCAGGGAGGCCTTCCAGAGCCTTGCAAAGGACGGCTTTCTGACACTGAGGATGAACAAGAGCGCAATAGTGGTGGGAATTGACGAGCACTTTCTCAGAAACCACTATGAGATAAGAAGCGTGCTTGAGGCACAGGCAGCCTACAATGCTGCGGCAAACGGCAAGGATTTCTCTCGACTGCAGAGAATACAGGACGATGCGGAGAAGATGCGTCTTCCGATGTCTCTTGATGAGTTCCGCTCCTACAACATGAAGTTCCACAGGTGCATCTGGGATCTCTCCGGTAATGAGAGGCTGCAGCAGCTGCTGTCGGACATGTGGGTGAGCTCCTACTCCTCTAGCGCCCTGCCTGAGATCCACAGGCAGACAAGGACATTCAATTCCCACAGGCGCCTGATAAATGACATAATCAACCATGACTGTGATGCAGCGTTCGAGCACATGAAGAGACACATCATCGGAAGTCTGAATAATATCCTCAAGATACTTGATGAGGGAAAGAAGGAGGCATGAGATGTTCAGCGCATTTGAGGTAGGCTATTATCTTTATTTCCTTATCCTGGGACTGGCCCTCTACTATCTGTACAAGGCAATCAAGCAGATCAAGACCAAGGACATGGATTTCTTCAAGAAGGAGATCTACACCGATGAGTCAGTCGAGAAATGGGCTGTCAGGGACGGTTTCCTGAAAATAGGAGCAGGCCTTGCATTCGGAGTCTATGGCGGACTTGGCCTTGTAGGGATAAACATCCTCTACATCACAATCGGGGTCCTTGCAGTCCTGGTCGCGCTTTATTTCTTCCTTTACTCCAGGACCCTGGTCAAGAAAGAGGAGTACTGAGACTCAGGCAAAGTAGTTTGTCATGAAGTCCAGGAGCAGACGTGAGCCGTCAAGAAGGCTCTGAGGATCCAGCCACTCCTCCCTTGTATGGCACTTGCCTCCTATCGCGCCGCCCATGCAGATTGCCGGAATCCCGATTGAGAGCGGGGTGTTCGCATCTGTGGAGCTGTACGCCCGCACCGGCTCCTTTCCTATGATGCGTCTCACGGAATCCTCGGCTTTTGCGATCAATGCCTCGTGGGCCGCAGGATCCACATCACCGGTACACGGCCTGTCACCGATTCTCTCACAAAGGACCTCGATTCCGGTGCTCCTGTATGCCTCTATGACCTTGCCAAGCATTGTCTCCATTACGGCAAGACAGCTCTTGCTTGTCGAGCGGTACTCATAGAGCATGCTTGCCTCCTGGGCAATTGTGTTCACGCTTGTGCCGCCTGAGATCATCCCGACATTATAGGTGGTCCTGCTGTCCCCTTCAGAAGGCACCTTCACAGAATAAAGGGTACTGATCATGGATGACAGGCAGACAATGGCATTACGGTTCCCGAATGCCGCGAATGAGTGGCCGCCCTCTGTCCTGACAGTGATTCTGTATCTGTGAGATCCTACTGCTTCGTTGACAACACGCTCCAGCCTGGTCCCGTCGACTGTGATGAACTCCTTTATGCGTTTCCCGTATCTGGAGACAATGGCACGGCTGCCTTTGAGGTTTCCAAGGCCCTCCTCGCAGGAGTTCGCCACAAACACCATCCCGCAGACGGTGGGTATGCGGTTCCTGAGGATATAGCGCTCAGCTATCAGAAGGCTTGCGAGGTTTCCGGTGTCATCAGTGACACCCGGGCTGCAGAAGAGACCGTCCTTCTCGACAAACGGCATAGGCTCAAGATCAGGGAACACTGTGTCGGTATGGGCCATGAAAACAACAACATCATTGTCTTCTGAGACATTGTACTCGCAGATTGCATTCAGGGCCTCATCAATGAAGACATTCTCCCCTCCTGCCTTGATGAACCAGTCCCTGCACCATGCGGCGCGCTTCTCCTCATGATGGCTCGGGGCCGGAATCGCGCAAAGCTGTCTGACAATGTCCTTGGCCTCCTCATGGGAGGACCTGAGATACTGTTCCATCTGATAAGTCAGTGCCATTTATGGTTTCCTCCTTACGGTCATCACCATTCCGAATGCAAGTACCGCCACCGTACTGACTATCCCCGCAATGATGAGGACAATGCTGTACTGCGTCTTTGAATACACCCCTCCGTCTCCCGGTTTTGACATTGGCACCGGGTCATACTTTATGCCGTTGTCCGCTGCAAGCTGCTTGACGTTCAGCAGGTTTATGATGGGGATTCCCCTGTCCAGATACTCGAAGACAAGGCCCCGGTCACTGGTGGTGGGGATGTTCTGGAACGTCATCGCAAGTCCGGCAGGAAGCGTGAGGCTCACCGAGGATGTCCCCTCATTCACGGCTGCCCCTCCGACATTGACGAACAGGTCAACATCATCTCCGAAAAGCTCAAAGCGGTGCCTGATGTTGTCGCTGATGTTGTTTATCTGTATGAACTCAGCACCTGTCCTTGCGGCCACATCAGCGCATATCTGCCGCGAGAGCTCCGCAGAGCCCTCATAGAACATGCCCTCCAGCACACCTCCGCCCTGGTCATTGGCAGAGCCACGGGATACAGCAATCAGGTCAAAGTCGGCGAACCCGCCTTCCTTAAGCGCAAGGATTATGTCAAAGATGTTGTACTCTACCCTTGTCGCCCCGTGCATAGAGGCTCCGAGACTTGCAATGACCCTAGTCCTGAGCCCCATCTGGCTTGCGGCGATTATGGTGGCTATGGCAAGACCCGGAAATGAGCCGCTTGTACCTACGGCAACCACATCTCCTCTCTTGAGTCCTGCCTCATGGTAATAGCGGACCATCGCAGCGGCGAAATTAGGATTCAGGCTTGTGCGTTTGGCGTCCTCCGAGCCCGGAGTACTGGTGAGCTCCGTGAACTCGGGGCCTATGAGAAGCATCTTGTTCAGGTCCTCGGGCTCCGGCTCAATGCCTTTTGAGAGCATCTCCTGCCTGATATATTCCTCTGCATCAGCCATTGTCCTTGCAGCTGAGAGCTGCATGTTCGCAAAGCGGTTCTCCTCACGGTCCGCCCCTGCCACAACCGCGACAAGAAAGACAACTGCCACAGCCATGGCGGCAAGAAGATACCAGATACCGATGCTTTTCCTCATAACGACCTTCTCTGAAACAAAACCAGAGGTGCAGACAGCCGCACCTCTGGTCACATTTTAAACCGAAATCACAAGACCGTTAATAGATGGTCTCGTAAATCATGGACTCAAGCGCCCTCAAACCTGTGCGGAACACAATATCGGTGAGATCCTGCGAAAGCGCTGCGGCGATTACACCTGGCCTGATGTAGTAGAAACCCTCAATGCCAGGAATCACCCTGTTGATCACTGTCGCAATCATGTTCAGCTCTTCATTGCCCACTGCATCAACGAACTTGAAGAAGAACGCTCCGTCCTTCAGCTCGAATCCGAAGTCATAGCCCACAATGCTGAACTGTTCGCTCGCTTCTGAGACCACATCCGTATACCCTGTGCCTTTACCGTTCTTTGCAGTGTACATGGCAAGATGGATAGCTGCCCTCCTGAATGCGTTCAGGATATCAGTCTCCTCCACTCCTCTGGGGAAAAGCTTCTCCAGGTCCTCATTGGTTGTGACCGGTGTATAGCCGGGGCCATAACCAAGAAGAGAGAGAGCCCATGCGACCTCATCATCTTCTGCACCTGCCATATGCTTGTAGAACTCAACAGGATCATCATAATCACCTGCCAGGTTCTGAAGCACATCAGCGCAGTATGCAAGATCAAATGTCACTTTGGGGTCTGCCTTGCTGGCAGGACGGTAAGCGGCAAAAACCGACTGTGATACAAAGAGCACAACGAGAATTGCTAATACGACTTTAAGTTTCTTCATCTGCTCCTCCTATCATTCCTCTGGTCTGAGCTTGTCTCCCATATTCTCGAGAATGATGTTTGTCCACCACTCCGGTCTTGAAGGAACCTTCATGTTGACGTTGCCGAGCATGTACTTCTGTGTGAGCTTGTCACCCAGTGCACTGTAGGTGTTGAACCAATCATTTGCGGTGTTGTTCATGAATGTGGTCAGATAATTGACCGCCAGATCCTCTCTGCCGACCTCGATCATGGATGCTGCGATCTCCTGTGCTGCTGCAGTCTGGACATACAGGCTATCCTGCTTCGGATCACGCACTGCCTTGACATCCTCGATTGCGGACTGGTAGTTGATTGTTGTCAGCTGCTGTACGACAGCCTCGTTCCACCAACCGGACTGTGGGTCATACTCTGTTCTGACACCGCGTCCGAAGTGCTCCGGGAAGTACTTTGCGGAAGCGAAGACAGGAGTGAGGTATGTGACGCTCGGTGCACCCCAACCGACCCAGACAAGACATCTTGCTTCCTCAGGAAGGTAAGCCTTGACGTTTGCAATCTGGATGTATGTGCAGCGGAACATGTTGATAGGTCTTGCAATACCGACCTGTGTATCCTGCTTCAGGCTATTGTTGTTGTTGCTCAGCGGGTTGCCGAACTCTCCGGCCTGGACTGTCCTTGAGACATCGAACTGTGTGCCCTGATAGTAATCTGAGCACATGTCCTTGATTGTCTGGACGCTGATCTTCTCTGCCGGCTTGACGAACAGAGGATACTCGTTTGCGTCTCCGAACGGATCAAGGTCTTTTCCGACCTCAGGATTCAGCAGGTTGATTGCTCTCCACTCTCTGAGTGTGCATCCCATGTTGTTGAAGTCATTCCATGAATATGCCATGCAAGGCTGGAACTCTCCCTCTCCGTTCCACAGACCGCTCTCAAGGGCAAAAGACTTGAGTGTCGGGCTGCACTTGAAATCAGGATCATTCTCCTTGTAGACGTTGATCCTTGCCCTGTTGGCAGCAACGAATGCCATGTCATCAGGAACTCTGATGGCTGCCCACTCATATCCGCCGTAAGCCTCGAAGATCCAAGCCTCGTTTCCGTCACAGATGTTGATACACTCGCAGCAGAAATCAGCCCATCCGCCTTCCTCGATGCACTTTCCCATGAACTCAACGGCCTCTCTTGCTGTTGAGCAGTTCTCAAGAGCCGCATCCTGGAGCATGTAGCAGTCCCACTTTGCCTTGCCTCTGATGTCGTTGAAGGCATAGTAAGCAGCCATTCCACGGTCATCTGAGAATGACATGGCACATGTGGACTCACCAATGGCAAGACCCTTGTCGTTCATGAATGAGTACATTCCATGGACATACTGGTTTGTGGCCTTCTCATTGACATAGGAGTCAACGATCTTGGCATTAGGACCGTAAGCGACATCCGGGAAGTTGCTGAAGTCTGAGCCTGCACGGCCGGAGACAACAACGTCACGAGTTGAGCCTGCCTCCATTGACGGGATGAGCCAGAGCCTGAGGTCATCACTGTTTGAGTCACAGGTGTGGCTGATCATTGTGGAGCCGTCAGTTGTGGCATCCTTACCTACTGCGAAAATGGTACATGCGGCCACGGACTGGAGTCCGATCAGAAGCACTACCAATAATGCTGTAAATACTTTCTTCATTCATGGCCTCCTTACTTTGCGATTGAGTCATTGACCTCATGAACCGCAGTCTTGACTGCTGTCCACCAGTCTGCATCAGGAGTCGGTGCATTCTTGAACAGGACTCTGTTTGTTGCATACCTGGCAAGAAGCTGCACCTGCAGGTCCTTGTACAGGTCAAACCACATGTTGGCCTGCTGGTCAGCATATGTGGTCAGAAGATCAATAGCCTCTTCTCTCATTCCGTTCTTGATCATCTTTGTTGCCTGATTCTGAACGGCGAATGTCGTCTCATACTGGTCATTCATGAGAGGATCACGCACAGCCTTGATCTGCTCAATGGCATCTGCGTAATTGATTGTGGCGACCTGCTGGAGGAATGCCTCGTTCCACCATCCGGACTCTGGGTCATACTCTGCTCTTCTTCCTCTTCCGAAGGAATCGACAAGATGTCTTGCAGAGGCGAAGACCGGTGTCAGGTATGTTGTGCTGGGAGCACCGAAACCGAAGTAAACCAGACATCTGGCCTCTTCCGGCAGCCAGGCCTTGACGTTGGAGCACTGGAAGTATGTGCACTGTGAGACGTTGGTCGGTCTGTACTCGTACTCACCTGATGAGAGGAGGATGTTGCCGTAGCGTCCTGCATCAGCGGTCTTGGAGAGATCCCACTTTGTTCCCTCGTATGCATCTGAGCAGACCTCGTGGATCTTTGCCACGCTGACCTTCTCATCCGGCTTGAAGTAGATCGGGAACACATCATCAGGATTCTCGCAGATTGCAAGATCCTCGTTTGCCACGATCTCAGGATACTGGAGTCCTGCCAGGTTGCAGACAGCTCTCCACTCTCTTGCGATACAGCTGAAGCTGTAGTTTCCGGCTCCGAAGCACTGGCAGGGCCTGAACTCTCCCTTACCGTCCCAGAGGCCGTTGTCAATTGCGAACTCCTTCATGTTCGGAGCTGCAAGGTAGTTGTCAGGATCATTCTCGACGTAGAAGTCGATTCTTGAGCGGTTTGCACACACGAACACGGCATCCTCAGGAAGCCTGAATGCACACCACATCTTTCCGCCGTATGCCTCGAAAACCCATACATCGGTTCCGTCACCGATTGTCATGGTCTCAGGAGATCCGCTCCATCCGCTCTCATTGAGCCTTGCACCCATGTACTCGACAGCCTCTCTTGCTGTGGCACAGTTCTCAAGTGCGGCATCCTGAAGCATGTAGCAATCCCATATTCCCTCATACTTTGCAAAGACGGCACGCTGGTCCCTTGTGGTTCCGCAGGTTGACTCTGTCATTGTCAGGCCCTTCTCATTGGCGAATGAGTACATTGCGTGCAGGTACTGGTATGTATCCTTGTCATTGACATATGTGTCCATGACAATTCCACGTGTTCCGTAGTCCTTGACCTCAGGGAAATTGCCGTAATCGGCATCTCTGCGTCCGCTCAGGACAATATCTCTCTCAGAGCCCTCCTCCATTGAGGGGATGAGCCAAAGCCTGAGATCATCACCTGTTGAGTCACAGGTATGAGATGTCATCGTGGATCCGTCTGTCGTTGCCAGACGTCCAACACCGAAGATAATGCATGCGAAGGTGCTCTGAAGGCAAATGCACAGCAGCACAAGCAATGCAATCAACAGTTTCCTTTTCATTTTTCCTCCTCTTGCCTCTCGGCTTGCGCAATGCCGGCAGACAGCCGGCAAAAACGATTGTAAAAACAACAGGGAACACCCCTGACCATGAAACAAATCAGAAGTGTTCCCTAACTCTGTTTAAAGATACCTCCAGATCATTAGTAGATCATGGCGTACATCAAGCATCTGGCATATGCCGTCAGGTAATCAAATCCGAACTGGGTCATTCCTGATGTGGTAATGTCAATCTCTCCATATCTCGGGGATGAGATGCCCTCGAATTCTGCTCCGGACACGCACATGCCAAGCATGGAGGAAATGACCGCAAGCTCCTCTTCACTGTAAATGTCAATGAAGTTGAACTTGACTGTATTACCCTCAAGTGTGAGCAGATACTTGTAACCCACGATATCAAATTCGGCCTGTGCCTCATTGATGACCGCAGTGTCATGCAGGCGACCGTTGCGGGCTGTATAAGCTGCAAGGTGGATTGCGGCTCTCCTGAAAGCACTGACATAATCTGTGGGCTCCACTCCACGCGGGAAGATCCTTGCAAGATCATCCATGGTGGTAACACTTCTGTACCCGTCCTCCGGCAATGCGTACAACAGCAAAATCATCTGAAGTGCTTCGTCAGGAGCTGCGGCGAATTCCTTGTAGAACTCCACGGGGTCTTTCTGAGACTCGCCTAGAAGCTGCAGGATATCGCAATATCTTGCCAGCTGGTCCGTGACTGCGGGATCAGCCTTCTGCACCGGAACAAATGCCGCAAATGCTGCCTGACAAACAAAGAGCACAACGAGAATGGCTACTGTAATCTTAAGTTTCCTCATCTGTGTCTCCTCTCAAAAATTCACTCGACAATCTGATCCTTGACTGCCTTCCATGCATCCGGCTCCTTAGGAACGCTCATGTTGACATTTCCTAGAGCATACTTTGTCTCAAGGGCATTGCTGAGCTTCTGCCATGTCTTGAACCAGTCGTTTGCAGTTGTGTTCGCATAAGCTGTCAGATAATCCACAGCCTGATCCTTCATTCCGACCTCAATCATGGATGCTGCGATCTGCTGGGCAACTTTAGTCTGCTCGTAGACTGTAGCCATCTTCGGGTCTCTGACTGCCTTGATGTCCTCGATTGCAGCCCTGAAGTTCCTCTGGGCCTGCATCTGGACAACCTCACTGAGCCACCATCCGGAATTCGGGTCATACTCGCTTCTCAGTCCGCGTCCGAAGAAATCCGGGAGAGTCTTCTGTGATGCGAAGACAGGAGTGAGGTATGTTGTGTTCGGTGCACCCCATCCGAAGTAAGCAAGACACCTTGCCTCCTCAGGAAGTGTGGCATCGACAGCTGCGATCTCGATGTATGTGCAGCGGTAGCAGTTGATTGTCCTGAGGGTGTTGTTGGAGTTGAGCGGGTTGCCGAAAGCACCTGCCTCGATTGTCTTGGTGACATCGATCTCGGTTCCCTCATAGTTGGATGAGCTGATCTTGTAGATTGTATCAACTGTGACAGGCTCCTCAGGATATGCGAACAGCGGCCAGTTGAGGTCGTGGTCCGGATCCAGACGGTCGAGGTTGAGGCTTGGCTGGAGCTGCATGAGAGCTGACCACTCTCTGTTCACTGAGTAAGCATCGCTTCTCGGGCAGAAGATCCTGCACGGGATGAAATCACTCTTGCCGTCCCAGAGACCGTTGTCAATTGCCCACTCTCTGATATCAGGAGTGCAGAGGTAGTTCTCAGGATCGTCGAAATCAAAGTGGTTGATTCTTGCCCTGTTGGCGCATACAAAGACCGCACCCTCAGGAACTCTTACAGCAACCCAGATTCTTCCGCCGTAGAACTCAACTACCCATGCCTCGTTTCCGTCTGCGACACAGACACACTCACATGAGTTTGTGCCGTACCAGCCGTACTCCTCAACAAGGGCGCCCATCTTCTCAACTGCCTCACGTGCTGTTGAGGATGTCTCAAGGGCGTAATCCTGGATCATGTAGCAGTCAACAATGCCCTCTTCCTTTGCAAAGGCATCCTGAAGCTTCTGATCCTGCTCTGTGTATGACCAGTACCAGCAGGTCGACTCGTTGCAGGAAACTCCCTTGTCATTGATGAAGGAGTACATTGCATGCAGATACTGGTTGGTCGGCTTGTCATAGTTCAGTGTGCCAAGGACCATGCCGTTTTTGCCGTAATCCTTGACCTCCGGGAACTTTGAGTAGTCTGCACCGGCACGTCCGTCAAGGACAAGGTCTCTGTCTCCGGCCTCAAATGAGGGGATCACCCACAGTCTGAGGTCATCACTTGTTGAATCGCAGGTATGGGAGGTGATGGTGATTCCATCAGCTGTGGCTCCCTTGGAGACTGCGAAGATCGTGCATGCGGCTACGCTCTGGAGAGCAACCAGCAGGACGACTGTAAGGGCTAATAAAAATTTCTTCATGTTCTACCGTCTCCTCTTATTTGTACTTGCCCCATTCTGAAGCGTTCAGTTCCTTCCAGAAGTCTGTGTACTGTGCTGATCTTGTGTTCATGTTGACTGCGCCGAACATGTACTTTGCAATCAGCTCGCCTGTCAGCTCATCCCAGACGCCCTTCCACATCTGTGCCTGTGAGTTCGCATAGTTCGTGAGAAGTGCAACTGCCGCGTCCTTCTGACCGTTCTTGATCATCTTGGCCGCCTGATTCTGAAGTGCGAATGTGACATCATACTGTGTCTTCATCAGACCGTCACGCTTGGCGTGGATGTCCTCTCTTGCCATTCTGTAGTTGATTCTTGAGAGCTGCTGGACAAGAGCTGAAGTCCACCAGATTGTTGAAGGATCATACTCTGACCTGAGTCCGTGTGTGAACATCGGATCAAGCTCTGTCATTGAACCGAACAGCGGTGTCAGGAAGTTTGTGTCGGATGCGCCGCAGCCGTACCATACCAGACATCTTGCCTCTTCCGGCAGCCATGCCTTGACGTTTGCGATCTGGACATATGTGCATCTGTAGCTGTTGATTGCTCTCTGGCTGAAGTCCTGTGCGCAGTTGAGTGCATCACCGAACTGTCCGCCCCAGATTGACTCTGATACATCGTACTCTGTGCCGGCATAGTAGTCACCGCAGATCTCATAGATCTTCTGGACGCTGACAGGCTCTGCAGGAACGACGTAGCAAGGCCATGCTGTGTCAGGATTCTGCTCCTCGGGATCAAGATCCAGAGACGGATTCAGCAGAGTCATGGCTCTCCACTCTCTTCTTGTTGAGTAAGGCCTGTATCCGTAAGGTGCGAATGTCCAGCAAGGAATGAACTTGCTCCAGTCTGTTCCGTCCCAGAGGTTGTACTTGGCGACGAAGTTCTTCAGATCCGGTGCATAGAGGTAGTTCTCAGGATCATCCTCAACGAAGAAGTTGATTCTGGCTCTGTTGGCTGCCACGAAAACAGCATCCTCAGGAAGTCTGAAAGCAACCCAGACATGTGCGCCGTAGCACTCCATGATCCATGCCTCGTTTCCGTCACAGATGTTGATACACTCAGGAGATCCGTTCCAGCCGTACTCGTCAATGAGCTTACCCATGAACTCAACTGCCTCTCTTGCTGTTGAGCAATTCTCAAGGGCGGCATCCTGGATCATGTAGCAGTCGATGATTCCGTCATAGTCGCGGTAGGCTGCCCTGACCTTCTGGCCCTGCTCGATGTTTCCGTTGATGGAACATGTTGACTCACCCATTGCAAGACCCTTGTCATTCATGAAGGAATACATTGCATGAATGTAGCGGTTGGTGTCCTTCTCATAAGTGATTGTACCGAGCTCCATTCCACGTGTTCCGTAGTCTTTCACCTCCGGGAACTGTGAATAGTCGGCTCCGGCACGGCCGTCAAGAACGATGTCTCTCTCTGTTCCTGCAGGCATTGAAGGAATCATCCACAGCCTGAGGTCATCACCGGTGGAATCACAAGTATGTGAAATCATCGTTGATCCGTCATCGCTGGCTTTCTTTCCTACAGCGAAGATTGTGCAGGCGAACACGCTCTGTGCGCAAAGGCAAAGAACAATGAGCACTGCCAAGAATACTCTTTTCTTCATTTTTCCCTCCATGAATAATTAGTATTTATCGTAATTTGCACCTACTGGTTTGTAGTAGATGGTAAACGCACGGTCCTTGTTCTCCGGAGCATTCGGATCCTTGAGGAAGTATCCGACACTGTCAATGCCCTGCTCCTCCAGCTCTGCCATCTCGAGATATGTCGGCCATGTGACCTGGCAGTCCATCTCAGGATAGAAGAAGCTTGCCCAGAAGATTACCTCCAGGGCTCCGGTCAGGTGACGACCGGTTCTGTACCACATCGGGGTTCCGAACTCCATGTCGTACGGGAAGTATGTCAGACCCTTGTCGGTGACCTTCTGCAGGAACTCGTCCTTACCCTCTGTCATGAGGGCCTCTGTCCTTGGTCCGGTGATCTTATCAATGAAGATCTCAGGAGTCTCCATCAGGAATGTCAGGCTGTCAGACCAGTCTGCCCACTCTCTGTGGCTCAGTCCGTGCAGTGTGTTCGGTGAAGCTGCGCTCTTCATGAGGAACTGGTCCGAGATGTTCATTCCGGCCATCATTGCAACGTCCAGTGAGCTCTTCTCCGGCTCATAATACTCCATCTCTCCTGTCTCCAGGAATTTCTCGCGGTCAAGGACCTTGGACGGTGCGACATAGGTGGATGTGACAGGATAAAGGATCTCTGCCTCATGCATGTCTATTGCAATGTCCACATGCTCCTGCCTGATGATCTCCATCACGGCATAAGCGGCTCTCTCGGTGAGGGTTCCGTTCTCACGTCCGGGGTATGTCCTGTTCAGGTTTCTGATGTCCTGATATGCCAGGTTCTGTCCTGAAGGATAGTTGACGTATGTGAACGGATCAGGCCACTGGTCAAGCGGGTTGGTGTATCTGTCACCGATACGGTACTTTGAGATTCCCCAGTCTGAGCTGACATGGAAGAACATGGGGTATGCGTCACCGACCATGCCCTCTGTGGAACCTGAGTAGTTGGCCCTCGGGACAATGATAACCTTTCCGGTCTCGACCTTGAGGTTCTCGATCATCAGATATGCCGCCATTGTGGATGCCGGCTCATACGGATGCGGACATCCGCAGATAAATACCGTTCCACCCTCGACGCCTGAGTCAAAGATGAACACCGGAGTATCCATCCATGTGTTCTTGAGTGACGGGACATAGTCGCTGAACCACTTGACCTCTGTCAGGTCCTCAGATGCGACTATTGTCTCCTTGTAGTGCCTGAGCTGCCAGAACTCGATTCCTGCAAGAAGTGCAAGGACAAGCGCAAGAGCCAGCACGATAATCTTTACTATCAATGATTTCTTTGCCATGCCCGCCTCCTCACTTTATGTAGAGAACCCTGAGAAGGAACGGGATGAGGCAGTATGCATACATGATGTCAAACACAACACCCTGGTTCTTCTTTCTCTTGAAAAGGCTCTTGAGCATGCTGAACGCTACAAGCCCGGCCATGACGAAATAAAGAATATGAATAAGATTCTCGAAAAATATCATGTCTCATATCCTCCTTAGTACAGGAATGCAAATGCCGCAGGCTTGATGATCATGATCACGGCCATGAGACCAAGCACCAGCATCGGGATGAGCAGGGTCTTGAAGAATCCGATATAGGACTCCTTGTAACCTGTCTCCTCGCAGGCAAGCCTTCCGACGATCCTTGACGGAGGCAGTGTGTCTCCGAGCGGGAATATGAGCGAAAGAGCGGCACAAATGACGGTGACATCCATTCCAAGGGTATTGAACATGAAGATCAGCGGTCCGCCCAGGACAATTGATACGCCGTAGTTGAAGCATCCCTGGCAGATAGGTCCGACAACCAGGATCAGCGAGTAGATCAGCACCAGCGGCAGTCCGACACATGTTGATCCGATCAGGCCTCTGACACCTGTTGCGGCCATTGCGCTCTGCAGGACTCCGATTGACAGGACGTTCGCGACCAGCGGGAACACCTGCTCCATTGTGTCATCAAGGATTCCCAGGTACTGCTTTGCGGTTGTCTTCTTCGGATTGCAGAGAAGAGCCACCAGAGCGGCAATGAGGAACATGAGAGGAAGTCCAAGAACCGGAAGTCCCCATGGGTCATAGAGAGCCAGGAGGAACAGTGCTATGATGGCGACGAACGGAAGGACAATCCTCCACCATGTGAGCTTTGGATCCTTAGGCGGGAACTTGGCAAGTGTCTCTTCCTTGCTCTGCGGCTTTGCGCCCCAGCCGATGAAGATGATCGTGAACGCGCCTGCAATGACAATAGGAATCAGCAGCAGCCATGTGAATCCGACATACGGCATGTTGGCCTGTGCTGTCATAAGCATTGTCCAGAGGTTGATCGGAGGACATGCGGCAGAGAGCATTGCGAAGAAGCAGATGAAGACGGTTCTCTTCTTCTTTGAGATTCCCAGATACTCGAGGACAGTGTTCACAAGTCCGCCAAGGACGAAGATAGCAACTGATCCGGCACCGGTCAGGGCACCCGGAATCAGCATCATGATGCCCATGATTGAGAGGAGGATCCACTTGTTGTTGATCTTCTCCACGACCATTCTCGTGATGGCTGCGATTGCTCCGCTGTGGGAGTAGATGTTGACGAAGATGGATGCGGCAATGAAGAGCAGAGCCAGATCCAGGTTCACAAATAATCCCTCAACCAGGTACCTCACAGGGCTTCCAAGTGCCGGAACAGCGATTGTTCCAGCAATGGCGAGCACCACAGCTGCGACAGCCATTGAGATATCAGGTGATTTAAGCTTGATACTGCTCAGCACAAAGGCTGCGATCATGATGATCAGCAGGATCAAAGTCAAAGTTGTAGTTGTCATCCAGACCTCCGCTTATTTCTTGATGAAGATCTTTGGTGCGGCCTGTACAAGGTCCATTGGCTTGTCGATGATTGTAAGAGGAATGCCGTACTGCTGGCTGATCTTTGTGAAGCGGTCATCAGCATTGTTGGCCTTGAGTGAGATGATCCAGTCTGACTGCGGGCAGACAAGATCGATGATTCTTTCGTTTCCGTTGGTCGGAAGCTTAGGTGCACGTGCATCAGCCTCCATGCTGACTGCGACGATCTTCATGTTCTGGGCCTTTGCCTTTGCAAGGACTTCCTTGAGGAATCCGATCTCATCCTCGATTGTGATTCCGGATGCACCGAGTCCCTTCTCCGTGACGCTTATGACAATGACAAGTGTCGTGTATCTGCCTGAGTCGATATAGGCATATCTCTCCGGAGTCTCATCCTCAAGCCAGAAATCAGCATCCTCACCAAGTGTGAATTTCTTTGACTGGTTGATCAGGAGCCTGAGCATCTTGGAGCCGGCGCCCTGTCCGCCTGATGTGAGAAGGAACGGACATTCGAATGTCTGAATAGGATCTCCAGAAAGAACGGCAAAAAGACTTGCCGGTACAGCCAGGAGCATGATTGCAAGAATCAAGGTAATAACAACTTTCTTCATTCTTATCTCCTTATTTTATGTAAAGGTCTCTCCCGATATGAAAGAAACCAAACAGTTTTCCCAATGAATAATTTTAAACCTGCATAAGATAGATGTCAAACAGTATTTATTACGAATACTAGATCAAAGTCAGATTTCATGTCGCAATTTCATGTTTTCCGCAAATTAATGTTGCATTATTGCGGCAAACAGCAATTAGTAAAAATTAAAGAATCCCAGACAGAATAATTAATCTTATTATGGCAGAAAGAATTGTCACGGCGGCCAAAGTCTTAACCACACCCTGCTTGAACATGTCGTTGGCAATCAGTCCCGGGATAATGAATCCGACCATCCTCACATCCTGTCCTATGAAGCCCAGATACTTGGAGAACACCTGCTCCACAAGCCATGTCCCTATGAGGGAGAGAAGCACAACCACCATGAAACGCCTTCTCCCGTATATAATTATGAACTTCTGAAGCAATATTGTCAGAAAGTAGATGGCCATTGACAGGACAAGAGTGCTGATGATCCTTGCAGGAGTGGCCATGAAAAAGGCCATGTATCCTGCGGAGACAAGACCTCCAGTGGCTATTCCAAGAAACTCAGAGAAAAGAAATCCCAGTATAATGCTGATCCCTATCGCCTTGTGTAACATCTCACTCTCCATCCGCAGGCTGCTGAAGCATGTCCAGCACCCTCTCACCTGCACCCTTTATGTTGCCCATGCACACTATGTTCTTTCTGCAGGAATCCCAGAAACCGTCCGTCATGTCTTTAGGCCTTACTGTCCTGACACTGCCGTCTTTAATGGACCTTGAGAAAAACCGCCTGCATTTTGCGGCATTGTCCCCTATCACCACCAAGTCGCTGATCCCAAGATCAGCAAGAAGGTCCCTGAAAATGGGGAGACGGAACTCCCTGTCCGCCCTGTTGTTGTAGATCACAGTCACATCTGCAGGCTCCAGGCCGTCAAAGAGCTTCCTTGCGCTCTTGGGGTCATTGGATGCGAAACCGTTTATCAGGTTATGACCTCTTGCCTGTGTCTGTCCTGTCATACCGAAATCAGGAACGGCATCTATGACGGAATCAATGACCTTTGCCTCATCAAGGCCCAGGTCCCTGCAGACATCCAGCACAAGTGCAAGATTCTCCTCATACACAGGGAACGAGAATCTCTGAAGCACAGGCCTGAGCTCCTCCCTGAGATGTCCGGACTCATGGACCCTGACTGTCTTGTCCGCCGCAATGCAGGAGAGGATGTTCTTGTCCGCGGTATAGACATCCTTGGACGGTCCGATGCATTTGCACAGCACCTGCGCGGTGCTCTCTTCCGTGTCCCCCATCTGGTCAACATGGTCCACACGCGCATTGGTTATTATTGTTATTGACGGCCTGACCAGCCTTGAGCCCACAACAGTCTGGCTCTCCTCCCTGATGGCCATGCATTCACAGACAACTGCCCTTGCATTGCTTCTGACTGCCTTGTCGAAGAGCAGCGTATGCTCTCTGACAAGCCTCACTCCGTGCCTCCTGGGGACAGGCTCCTCTGTAAGGTCAGGGAAAATGAAACGTGCGGCAGAGCCGGTGGTCTTCCCGAAGGTCCTTATCCCGCAGCCGTTCAGCGCCGCTATCAGCATTCTCGCGGTGCTGCTCTTCCCGCGGGTCCCGTTGACAAGGATCCTCAGCTCAACCTTGTCGGAGAGCCTTTTAAGGCGGGTGCTCTCACAGACGCCCGCACAGAGAATCAGAATGAAAAGTACAATGACCAACCACACAACAACGATTATCTGCCAGAATTCCCTTATGGACAAGCCCCACGGTCATAGAAAATGCTCTCCAGCTCGTCCGCAAAAGCATCCAGGTTCTCCTGAGGATAAGAGGGGGCAAGCCTTCTCAGATATGCTGGAGGCGTCTCATAGGCGGGTCGTCTTATTCCTTTTCTCCGCATGTGGCGCTCAAACCGGATGAAACGGCCTGCAGGAGTGTTGCGGTTTCTGAGATAACGGATCCAGAACGCTATGGGTGCCACCAGTCTCCTGTACAGGCGCTCCGACCTGCCAGTGCGGATCCTCGTCCTCTCCTCACTGCCAGCCCTTGCCCTCTTCCTTTTCTTTCCGAGGCGTTTTCTCCTGAATCTGATTATCAGGACCAGGCCCACGGCAATGACTGTTACCGCAATGACAGGAATGAGCCAGGAGACATCCTTGTACTCCCTGTATATCTCAGATCCCACGCGCTGGCTGTATGCATTTGCATCAAAGTCGTAGACATAGCTCTCACCGAAGAGCGAGCTCAGCCAGGCATAGAAGGCATCTATGATCCTTCTCAGGAATGAACCGACGGCGGAGATGACCCTTGTAAGGAAGCTGATCAGTGACGAGGATACAGACTCAAGGTCACGCATTGACAGAAAGGCCAGAAAGCCAAGAGCCCCCATGACAAGTGTCAGGACCGCATAACCTGCGGCAGACCTCCTTGAGGACCTCTCGCCCCGTCTCTGCCTGACTCTGAGCACGGTGAGGGTCATGAGGATCATGATGCATGAGATGAAGCCCCATATTATGAACTGGGACGGATTGCTGAGCAGCGTGGTACCTGAAAGAGCTATCAGCGACCCTTCAAGGACTATTGAGATATCGAACATGAAGACAAGCTCCGTCCTGCCGACCACTCTCAGCGCTGTCACCGCAACATCCGTGAACAGCAGCAGGACCATTGCCGAGAAAATGATATGGGTGACCGCGGAATGCCCGGAGAGCACAAGCAGCCTCTGGACCAGGAATGCGGACACAGATGCACCTGCGATGTTCACTGCGGCAAATACCGGAAGCCCCACCTCATGTCCAAGGAGGATCATGTCTGCGGCCATGACAACCGACATGGCGGAAAACAGTACGGTCAGAGGAAGTGATATCACATGTCCCCTGGGCTCAAGCATGCACCAGATGCTTAGGAGGATCATCATGTGAGAGGGAAGAATGCTCCACCTGGAGAGATTCTCAGCTGTCCTGTCCATCTCCCCTCCTCAGATTCCTCATCTCTATGATTCTCCTGGCAGAGTTTCCGGCACTTCCACGACGTATTATCTGCCCCGCATCCCACGGGTCTGGGAACTCCCTTGCAAGCGGTAATGAGGGTTTCTCCTTGTCTGTGACCAGCCATATCTGACCCAAGCCGAATGAGCGTGAGCCCAAGCCGTGGAAGGAGCATTCCTCACCCATGTACTCAAGGCCGGCAAGCTCGGTCAGAAGAAGAGGGATCTGGTCATCAAGGCCGTTACCGTCAATGACCCTCATGTCACTTTTGCCGAATGCCGGAATGACAAGCGAGCAGCGGACCTTCCGGCCGGTCATGGCCAGGATGCATGATGCCGTGAGGCTGATCATGTCCTCCATCCCTTCCGCATCCATGCTGTCCAGGACCATGACAGAACCTGCATTCGTCACTTCCTCTCGCCAGGTCGTGAAGGACATCAGGTCAAGGACAAACGTCACCAATCTCGGAATCACTGGCTGATACTCATTGACGGCAAGCTCACCCTGATGGGCGAGGATCCTCCAGTTTATGTGCTTTATGCTGTCCCCGTGCTGATAGTCATGGATCCCCTTGAACAAGGTGTCATCCTCCACACAGCCTCGGTCAAACGGAAGCATGCTGGAGCTGTTCTCAACAAGAATTCCTGCATCAACGGGATAGACCTTGGGATAGACCACAATCATCGGAGGCTTTGGAAGCGGATAATCAAGTGTATCGGTGCAGAGGCCGAACCCGTCACCTGATGATGCGCCTATTGTCTCCATGAATGCGATTCCACGCCTCTTTGTCTGCATTGAGGTTGTCCATGTTGCCTTCTGTCTTGGCATGAGCCAAGCCACACGGTGCTCTATCTCAGATGAATCTGATAGAAAAACAGGCGGATTCTTGAAATAACGGACATTGATCCAGATGACAGGTATGGCCTTGTTGTTTGAGACACTGATGTTGACCCTGATATCCTCCCCCGGGAAGACATTGCAGGACATGGCAGATGCCTCCACCTCCACGGACCTGAGGGAGAGCTTCCCCCATATGAATGAGAACAGGGCCATGAACAGTACCGCCAGGAGAAAGACCGTCAGATTCATCAGGTGGAAGTATGCGGTCAGTACAGACAGGACTACGAGGCAGATGATCCCTCCAAGACTGGTGAACCAGCTGCTGGCTTCTCCCCGTGATGCGGTTCTCAAAGCATCTTTTCCTTTTCCGGAGGGACAGGCTCTGACTCAATCAAGGCCCTTAGGATGGAGTTCTTGTCCGCACCCCGGTATGTGGCCTGTGTGGAGAGGTCCGTCCTGTGTGAGACAACCGGGAGGAAAAGGTCCTGGACATCCTCCGGAATGACGTAGTCCCTGCCGCGTATAGCTGCAAGGGCCTTTGATCCCTGATAGAGGCATCGGCTTGCCCTGGGGCTTGCACCTGTGCGGAAGTTTGCGTCGGATCTGGTCTTCTGCACAACACGGACAATGTAGTCCTTAACCGGTTCGCTCATGCGCACAGCTTTCACCGCCTCACGCATTCCGGCAATCCCGGATGGGTCTGTGACGGCTCTCACGCTGTCAAACGGAATCACATCCCCCACCCTGTCAAGCATGGCAAGCTCCTCGGCTTTGTCCGGATATCCCAATGAGAGCTTGATGAAGAACCTGTCCAGCTGTGCCGCCGGAAGCGGGAACGTGCTCTCCTTCTCTATGGGGTTCTGTGTGGCCATGACAAAGAACGGGTCCGGCAGGAGGAAGGTCTTTCCGTCAATCGTCACCTGACGTTCCTCCATGGCCTCAAGCAGTGCGGCCTGTGTCCTTGGTATGGCACGGTTTATCTCGTCGGCAAGAAGAAGGTTCGTGGAGACCGGCCCCAGCCTTGTCTCAAAGCTCCCTGTCGCCTGGTTGAATATCGTGGTTCCCACCACATCAGACGGCAGAAGGTCAGGGGTGAACTGGATGCGTTTCCTGTCACATCCGAGGGCAATGGCAAGGGTCCTGACCAGTGTGGTCTTGCCGGATCCCGGCAGATCCTCCAGAAGCACATGGCCTCCGCAGATTATGGCCGTAATTATCAGCTCAAGCTGCTTTCTCTTTCCGATTATTATCTTGCCGGTCTCATTGATCAGCGCCTCTGATGTCTCTCTGACTTTGGAAATGCCGGACATAACGCCTCCTCTCCAACTAACCACATATCCAAGGATATGAGTGTCAACGGCATATGTCAACTTCAAGATTGATGTCCGGCGGACTGTTTTGTGCGGAAAAACTGCACGAAAAAGGGGCCCTGCACTTTGCAAAGGCCCCTTCCTTAATTGAAAGAAGTTACGGTCTGAACACAACCTTGATCGCAGTGTCGTCCTTGTCCACGAAGTCGAAACCCTGCTTCAGATCGGCAAGCTTGAACTCTGCGTTAATCAGCGGCTTGATCTTGACTGTGCCCTGGATCAGAGGTCTCATGACCTCAGGGAACCAGACATAGCGCTGCTGCCATGTGTGGTGCACAAGACAGGTGTTGACGAACTCAAGGCCGTCATCATGCCAGCGGCTGATGTTCAGTGTGATGGGTGTTGTGACCCAGCTGTAGAAGACGAACTTTCCGTTGTGCTTGATCATCGCGGATGCGGCGTTGAAGGACTCAGCGCTTCCGGCTGCCTCCACAACAACATCAGCTCCGACTCCGCCTGTGAGCTTCTTGACTGCGGCAACGACATCCTGCTCCTTCGGGTTCAGGACAACGTCGGCTCCGAGCTTCTTGGCAAGGTTCAGCTTTCCCTCAAGAGGATCAACAACCACTACCTGGTAGGCGCCCTTGAGCTTTGCGCACTGTGCGATGATCTGGCCTGCAAAGCCTCCGCCCATGACAACAACAGTGTCACCGAGCTGTACTCCGCTGTTCATGCCGCTGAACATTCCGCATGCAATAGGCTCTCCCAGAGCTGCAAGGTCCTTGTCCAGTCCCTTTGGCGCAGGCTGGAGCTGGAAGCTCTCTGCCTTGAAGTAGTCTGCGTAGTTGTTGTTCCAGCCGAATGAGATGACCTCATCTCCGACCTTGTAGTCAGCGACCCTGCTTCCAACGGCAACGACTGTTCCGCCGCTCTCATGTCCGAGAAGGAACGGGAACTCAGGCGGCTGACGGAACTCAGCAGTCTGTGGGGGCATGAATCCGCGGTAGAAGCTCTTGTCTGAGCCGCAGATACCGCAGAGGTGGTTCTTCACGATGATGTCATTCTCACCGCAGACAAGGTCTCTCTCAATGAGCTCAATGTCATAAGGTCCGTTCAGCCTTGCGGCTCTTGTTGTGAATTTCTCCATGCAGGCCCTCCTCAAAGGCTCTTTCTCTCCTCAGCGATGATGTCAAGCGCCTGCTTCCAGTTCTTCCTGAAGCTTGAGCAGAACAGCTCGACAGGACCGTAGTCATGATACTCCTCAGGCTTGAGTGAGCCTGTGAAGTAACCCTTCCTGAAGTCAGGGAGCTTCTTGACCAACTCGTCAATGACATCAAGCGGTACGGGATTGTTGAAGCAAGGAACCACTGGAGCATCCTTCTCAAGAAGCTTGTCGGCTGTTCCGAGCCAGTTGATTGTGTTGGAGACATCGCCTCCGACCCACTCTGTGAAGTGCTGCAGGCCTCTGGCTCCGCCGTTGATCAGCTTCACCTTTCCGCCGCGGAGGTCCATGTAGTATCTGACCTTCTGTGCACATGCCTTTCCGGCAAGATACAGGGCATCGGGTGAGATGTCGATGTTCTCTGCCTTGACGACCTTTCCGAGATACTCGTCGAAGATACCTGCGATGTGTGAGATGTAAGTGACAGGAGCCTTTCCGCAACCTCTTGCCACACCTCTCTCATAGGCGTTCAGGACGTCGATAGTCTGGTCCATGCTCATGACCTCAGTGCAGTTGAGAGGGATTCCCTCTGCAGCGCACTGCTCAATTGCCCTTATGCCGTCATCGGTCGCGGGGATCTTGATCATGATGTTCGGGCCGGCCTCGCGGTTGAAATGAGCGAGCTTCATGATTGTCTCGTAGCTCTCATCATACGGATCGCCCTGGATGCTGACATAACCCAGCTCACCGTTCGTGGCCTCGTAGATGGGCAGGAAGATCTTTGCGATCTTCGCCACCAGCTCACGCTGGAGCTTGACCTCGACCATTGCGTCGTCCTTCTCTTCCTTCAGGATCTGGCGCAGGACCTTGCGGGCCTCCTCGCTCTTTGTGGGATGAACCAGCATCTTGTATGCGAATGAGGGGTTCTGTGTGCATCCGACCGCACCGGCGTCGATTGCCATGTGAGCCTCTTCCTCTGTGACGTTATTGATCCAGAACTGTGTCGGCGTCATTGCCGAAACTCTTTTGAAATAATCTGCCATTTTAAACACTCCTTGTTAAATCTCTAATCCTTTCGTAAAGAACTCATAGGCGGCCGAGAGAGCCGGATCTATGCGCACCTTGTCCTTTGTTATGAACTCACCGGCCTTGATGTCTGCCGTCACCTCTGCCCAGTTGAGCAGATAGAACGGAAGCACTCCGGCAGGGACCTTGTCCTTCTCGTAGAGCTGAGGTGTGACATTCTCGATTGTGTGATGATGTCCCTCAACCTTGAGTGTCGAGCCTTTTTTCATGTCAACCTCGACCTTTCCGACCATCACTGAGACCTGACGGCAGCTCTTGTGGAGGCCTATTCCCAGAAAATCCATCAGAAGGATCGACGCCGGTGTCTCAACACCGAGGAAGTGATACGGCCAGTAGATGCAGGCGTACTTCCCGTTCTTTCCCACGACATGGCCCTTGCCCCTGAGAGGCTCCCAGGTCTGCTCGTCGTTGCATCTGACAATGACGAATTCTCCGCCGCCGAAGCTGACCTCGTCGGTGTACCTGTAATCGTAGAAGACATCCACGACTCCGGTCTCCTTCAGGATACCGCCGTCCTCCACAGGCACGAACACGTCTGCAAGCTCTGTGATCCTTGCCACCGGATAGTTGAGCTCAACTGCGGCAGGCCTGAGGCCTGTGACGTTCGAGACAAGGTTCATCTCACAGAGGTCTGCGGAGATCGGGCCCAGAAGTGACTTCAAAAGCTCTCCCCTTGCCTTGAGTGTCTCCACACCCTTGTACTCCCTGTACTTCTTGAGCTCAGGGATGACTGCGGAGGGTTTCTCCTCAAAATAGGTGATCTCACATGTGTCCGGGTTGAAGATGATGTCGTTCTCACTGGACTTACCGGCGCAGATGATCTCAAGGCCCAGGGCCCTTGCCCATGAGCAGAGATCAGCCAGGTTTCTCGGCTGGTCGCCGTTTGCAAGCGTGTAGATGACACCCTTCTCCATGGCGAGCTTTGTGAGATAAGGTCCGCAGACGCTGTCTGTCTCCTTGGAGACCATGCAGACATTGATTCCGTTCTCAATTGCAAGAGCAGCCGCGGATGAGCTCAGGTCGACCTTTCCGGTGCACTCCACAACAGTGTTGAGCCCTGCAAAGGCAATGAGCCTGTAGTCGCTGACAACAAGTATATCATCAGCGCCTGCGGCCTTGACCTGTGCCTCTGTCTCGCAGACCTTGACCAGGCTCTTGTCGTAGCCGACCTTCTCCAGGACACTGACACACTCATCAGGGTGCCTTGAGCAGATAAGCCTGAGGGAGCACTGCGGCGTGTACAGAAGCTGGACGACTATTGTGTAGCCGTAGCCTCTTGTGGCTCCGATAATACCGACTTTGGTCTTCTGACCCTTGAATTTATCCTCGATATATGAATAATCCATTCACTCCCCCTTGTCAGGCCTTCTTTGCCTTTGCTTTCTTGACGATGTTCATGACAACCGGAGCCAGGCAGAGAATCACTGTAATTCCGAGGAACACAGCTGAGATCGGCTTCTGCACGAAGATCAGCAGGTTGCAGTTGGAGATCTCCAGCGCCTGACGTGCCTTGAGCTCGAATATCGGACCAAGGACAAACGCAAGGACAATCGGAGCCATCGGGTAACCGCACTTCTTCATGTAATATGCGGCAATACCGGCAATGATCATGACCTCGACATCGAAGATGCTGTTTCCGACTGAATAAGATCCGATTACACAGACACCGATGATGATCGGGGCAAGGATCTTCTTGGGCACCTTCAGGATTCTCATCAGGATAGGAATGACAAGAATACCTGCAATGACACACATGATGTTACCGATGTACATGGATGCGGTCATACCCCAGACGAACTCAGCCTCCTGCTCGTAAAGGAGCGGACCGGGCTTGAGGCCCCATGCCTGCAGTCCTCCGAGAAGGACAGCTGTTGTGGATGAGCCGGGGATTCCAAGTGCAAGAAGAGGAACAAAGGCACCTGCGGCGGCAGCGTTGTTGGCGGCCTCTGATGCCGAGACACCCTCAAGGACACCTGTTCCCATCTCTTTCTTATGACGGCCTATCTTCTTCTCAAGGATGTATGAGAGGAATGCGCCTGTTGTTCCGCCTGCTCCGGGCAGGAAGCCGACGAACATTCCGAGAATGGCACTTCTGACCATGACAGGCAGCAGCTGCAAGAACTGCTTGAAGCTGTAGAAGCTGTCGCGGATCCTGAGCTTTCCGGCATAGTCATGGCCCTGCTTGCTCGGATCCTCTGGCTCGAGCATCTCCATGACCTGGCTCAGACCGAACATTCCGATTACAAGCGGGATGAAGTTGATTCCGGCCAGAAGCTTCATGGATCCGAATGTGTACCTGAAGTGGTTGGAGCTCTGGTCAATACCGATTGTTGACAGGAGGACTCCTATACCAGTGGCGATCAGACAGGTGATCGGGTCATCACCAAGAAGCCATCCGATTGATGTCAGTGCCATGAAGACCAGTGATGCAAGCTCTGCAGGACCGAACTTCAGACCGACCTTGGCAAGAGTCGGGCCCATGGCGGTGAGGAACAGGATTCCAATGAAGCCGCCGATGAATGAGGAGATGTTGGCATTGAACAGTGCCTGTCCGGCCTTACCCTTTCTGGTAAGCGGATATCCGTCAAGGCTTGTCATGACAGCCGAACTGTCTCCCGGGATATTCAGCAGGATTGCGCTGTAAGCTCCGCCGAACATGTTTCCATAATAGATTCCGGCGAGCATGATTATTCCGGTTGTGGGATTCATCTTGTAGGTCATGGGCAGGAGAAGAGAACAGCCAGCGACTGCTCCGATTCCAGGCATGGCACCGACAAGGATTCCGATAATGCCTCCGATGAGGCAGGCAAAAAGGTTCATCGGGCTGATTGCAGTGACAAAACCATGTGCAAGTAAAGCAAAGTTAGACATCAGTCACCTCCTCAAATTCCGAAGATCCCGCGTGGGAACGGAACCTTGAGCCAAAGAACGAACACCGCATAGAAGAACAGTGTTATGACAGCGGTCACCCAGAGGGACTTGACCCATTTGTCATTGTTTACGACCTTCATGTAGAAGAAAAGCGAGAGATAAGTTCCGATCACCATTCCGAGGAACTTGATCAGAAGAATGGCAAGGATTGCGGTCACTGCGGGAAGCAGCGGCTTGAGCTTGACAAGCACATCCTTGAAGGAGACGGCGCTCTTCTCAACTGCAGCCTCTCCCTGACGCGATGCCACATAGGCCTTGATGTCCTTCACGAGCTTCACCACTGAGAACAGAAGCACAATGGCGCCGAAAACTGTGGGAATGAAGCCGGTGTCTGCGGAAACGCCTGGAATCCACATACCGTATTCATTGATTCCCATGAACATCCATACGCATGATATGATTATCAGTATCACTGAAATAACGATTCTAAGCATGGAATACCCCATTTCAAAAATGCCGCTGCATTTCGGGCAGCGGCATTATGTTTTCAAGACTTATCAGAGAGCACCGGCCTTCTTTGCGGTCTCAAGAAGCATCTTCTCGTTCTCGAGATAGAATGTCCTGTAGTCGTCGCAGTTCATGTAGCGGTTCTCGATTCCGTTCTGGTTGCAGTAGTTCTGCCACTTCTCTGAAGCACAGACCTTAGCAAATGCATCTGACCACCAGAGCTGAGCCTCTCTGCTCATGCCGGCGCCTGCGAGCATTCCACGTGAGAAGTAGTATACCAGATCCTTGAAGCCCATCTCGACGAATGACGGAGCATCTGCGAAAGGAGCACCGAGTCTCTTCTCAGCCATTGTTGCGATAGCCTTGAGCTGTCCGCCCTCGACAAGACCTGCACACTCTGACGGGTTGAACATACCGAACTCGATGTGGCCGCCGAGGATAGCTGTTGCGATCTCTCCTGCGCTGTTGAAGTAGACTGTGTTGAACTGGGCACCGGTCTCGGTGTTGATGTTGTAGACACAGACCTTGTCGATGTCGTCTGCACAACCGACTGTGAGCTTCATCGGGTTGGCCTTTGAGGCCTCAAGAGCCTGCTCATATGTCTGGTACGGGCTGTCTGCCTTTGTCACGAAGAGGACGTTGTCAACGCCGACAGATGCGAGCATTGTGAAGTTGTCCTTGGGGATTGTGCCGGCCTTGTTTCCGCCGACTGTATGACCGTCATTGATTGTGAAGATGGTGTAGTTCGGGTCTGACTTGGAATTGACATAAGCCTGGCCGACTGAACCGGATCCGCCACCCTTGTTGACAGGAACGATTGTCTGGTTTGTGAGCTTGAGGTCCTGGATGATCTCAATGAGAAGACGTCCCATGATGTCGCTTCCGCCACCTGCTGAAGCCGGGATGACCAGCTCGATTGACTGTGATGGATAAGTTGACTCGCCAGATGCGTTGGCGAAAACGAATGTCATTGCGCTGAGAAGCACAAGAGCAAGAACAAGAATACGCTTCATCGTATTTCCTCCTTTTTGTTTTGGGTCTGCCTTCGTGGCAGGCAATTTCCATTTAGCAAAAACCGTGCCAATTGGTTTAAAAGGCGAAAATGCAATGGTTAAATTTAACTAACTGTTGCAATTTGCAACACTTTGTCGCAACAATGCCACACAAATTTGATGCA
This sequence comes from uncultured Spirochaetales bacterium, assembly GCA_902781545.1. GTDB lineage: Bacteria > Spirochaetota > Spirochaetia > Sphaerochaetales > Sphaerochaetaceae > UBA9732. The sequence goes on from CACZJR010000002.1 coordinate 46,161, forward strand.
ATCAGTCAGGTATACCGTATTTTGCCATTTTGCGGTAAAGCGTGCTCCTGTCCATGTTCAGTGCCCGGGCAGCCTCGGCCTTGCTCCTGTAGTTCTCAAGGGCTTCCTCTATCCTCTTCCTCTCATGTACCCCAACTGAGTCCGCATCTGATGACTTGCTTGCCTGACCGAACAGCGTCTCAAGGTCATCTGCCGTGATTGTCTTTGACTCAGTTACGACAGAGAGCCTCTCGCACATGTTCTCAAGTTCCCTGACATTTCCCTCAAATCCATAAGAGAGAAGATACGGATAGCAGTCCGGAGAGAACTCGTGGGACACACTGCCCATCTTCCTGTCGTAGAGCTCCAGGAAGAACTTCGCAAGTGTCACTATGTCACCGCCCCTGTTTCTAAGGGCAGGGACATCGATTCTCAGGACATTCAGACGGAAGAACAGGTCTTTTCTGAAGCGGCCTTCCTTGACCTCATTCTCTATGTCCCTGTTTGTCGCGGCTATGATCCTGACGTCGACCGGAATCACGGAGTCATCACCCAGACGGATGATTGAGTGCTCCGCAAGGACCCTCAGGAGCCTGGCCTGGAGCTGAAGGCCCATCTCCGAGACCTCGTCAAGGAATATGGTGCCGTTATGGGCAAGCTCGAAAAGCCCTGCCTTACCTGAGCGGGATGCTCCGGTGAAAGCACCTGCGGCATAACCGAAGAGCTCGCTCTCAAGGAGGTTCTCCGGAAGCGCGGCGCAGTTTATGGCCACGAACGGCCCGTTCTTCCTGTTGCTTGCACGGTGGATGCTCTGCGCGAAGAGCTCCTTTCCTGTTCCCGTCTCCCCCACAATCAGGATGCTTGAGTTAACCTTGCTGTACTTGAGCGCAAGCTCCTTGGCCTGCACCAGCGGCTTGCTCTTGCCTATGATGTCGTCAAAACCGTATTTGGCAACAAAACCCTTGGAGTACGCCGTCTGGCGGATCTTGGTCTCCATGTCCCTGATGACGTTGACCTTCTGGAGGATTAGGATGGCGCCGCTGAAGACACCGTCGATTCTTGTAGGGAACTTGTTTATGGAGTAATCCTTCTCCCCTATCCTGATGACCGTTCCGAACGTGGAGCCTATCATCGTGGAGATGTCGGGGTTGTCCAGGCTGGGCAGGATCTCATCGATTCTCTTGCCTATGGCATTGTCCTCCCTGAGCCCGAAGAACTTGCAGGCATCGGAGTTGAATACCGTAACACGCTTCTGGGCGTCTATGGAGATGATGCCCTCTGAGACATTGTCCAGGATTGTCTGGAACTTCTCTGCACGTGCCTTCTGGTCCGCCGAGTACTCAAGAAGGGATATCGCCTCGTCTATCGCCTGTCTGACGCTGGCCTTGCTGGTGGTTATTAGAGAGCACGGAATCCCCTTGTTCCTGGCAAACTCAACAACGGCGTTGCCTCCCACAATGCAGTCCGCCCCGTCAGACAGGGCCTTGGAGACCACTTTCCCGTAGTCCATGTCCTTTGAGACGGTAAGCACGGAATAATCGTCGAACATCCCTTTCATGATCTCTTCAACACCGTATGTGGTATTGGGAAGCGCAATCAGTGCCACATGGGACGGATTGCCCTCCTTTGCCTTGTTCAGGGCATTGAGGATATCATAGGCGCTCATGGGAATCTCGATGATCGGCATCTCGGGATAATGCGTCTTGAGGAACTGGACGCTCATTCCCCTGGCAATGGCTATGTCACCGTAGAGCTTGTAATCCGGGATGTCATAGACGGCCATCGGGTGGGAGCGGAACTGGACCTTGTCCCTGTACGGATGCTCTGCCCAGACCTCGGTCACAACCTCGAGAAGGTTCGGATACGGGACTATACAGTCAATCAGATACATCTCTCGAACTCTCTCATGTTGTCTATGATTTTCTTTCCGGCCGCAGTCGGATCCGGACCGCTCTTCAGCTCTCCTGACAGATATCCATTGTAAGCACCATCTCTCAGGACTCTGAGATGTGATACGAAATCAATCTTGCCCATTCCGGGAATCATGCGGTCGGTGTCCGCGATATGGAAATGCAGGAGCTTTCCCGCATCAAGTGTCTTCTTCAGCGCTGCCAGCGGATCGTCCTCCGTGGCATCACCGTTATAAGTGTCAAAGAGCACACCGACATTCGGGTTTCCTGTCCTCTCTATGAAGGACATGGTCTCGGCGCAGGTGTTGAAGATGTCCGTCTGTCCCCTGTTCACGGGCTCAAGGGCTATTCTCACATCATTCTCCCTCAGCCTGGTCTCCAGCTTCTGGAAAAGGTCAGCCAGTATCTCCTCCGCAATGGCCACAGACCCGACATCCCTGGCCCAGCCGCGGAACGCCCCTATGGTGACAATGTGGTTGCCCAGCCTGGCTGCAAGCTCCACCATGTCGGAGAAAAGCGAGGCGCAGTCCTTCATCGTCTGCCTGTCAGAGGAAAGCAGCGTAAGGCCTGTGGCCGTGAACACGGCGCCGCTTGAGACATCTGATATCTCAAGTCCGTTCTTCCGGCAGGTCTCTAGCACATACCTGTAGTCACAGTCCCTGGGATACCCGCAGAGAAGCTCAATCCCGTCATAGCCGAATGAGGTCATGTCGGACAGCTTTTTGTCAAATGAGCCTGACATCATTGAGAAGATAAAATCTTTCTTTATCTCCGGACTTGTTATGCAAAGAGCGTACTTCATGGAGCAACAACCAACACCCTATATATTGAGTTTTAATTCATTTTAAACCATGAGAACCCGTTTGCCAATTGAATAAGAAAACAGTTTACTCTGCTCTGTTTTCATTATAAAGTTCACATAACCGCGCGGAGGATAACATGGGAAACATCGTGCTTGTTGTCATATTGGTGCTGATCGGAGTCATCAGCATATTCAACCTGACCATCGGCAAGAAGAACCGCCAGAAGGCAAATGCGCACAACCGTGATGTGTTCGGGGCCCTGAGGGACAAGGCCGTGGATGAGTTCGGACAGGCCAAGTTCGACAAGATGAAGAAAATTCCGTACATGAGCGACAGCTCCAACGGCTATATCCTCTGCTTTGACAAAGAATCAGATGTAATGGCAATGATAACCTATGAGGATGTTTTCAAGATGAAATGCAGCTCAAAGAAGAGTTTTGAGGCTATCATTGATGGAGATGACAGGTATTTCAACAGCCTTGTATGCCGCATAAGCGCCCCCGAGCTCGAGCAGGATGTGGATATCCGGCTCGCCGGAAGCAGGCACAGGAGAAACGGCTTCATGGGCAAGGCGATCCTGCAGGACGCCGAGGAGATGAGGACAATCATCACAACAGGGAAGATTCCTTCGGGGAAGGAGGACTGATCATGGACATGGTCACATTGGGGAGCACAGGGATTACAGTGAACAAGAACGGGTTCGGAGCACTTCCGATCCAGAGGATATCAGAGGAAGATGCCGTGATGCTGCTGCGTAAGGCATACAATGCCGGGATGAGGTTCTTCGACACCTCACGCAAATACACTGACAGCGAGAAGAAGATCGGCATTGCATTCGAGAACATCCCGAGAGACAGCTACTACATCGCCACAAAGACAGGTGCTCAGACCGGAGACCAGCTCAGGGCGGGCATAGAGACCACCCTGCAGATGCTCAAGACTGATTACGTGGACATCTACCAGTTCCACAATCCGACCTTCTGTCCCCTTCCCGGTGACGGCACAGGCCTTTATGAGGCCATGCTTGAGGCAAAGCAGCAGGGCAAGGTCAGGCACATCGGAATCACCAACCACCGTCTTCATGTGGCGCACACCGCGATTGACAGCGGCCTTTACGAGACATTGCAGTTCCCGTTCAGCTATGTGAGCGGAAAGCAGGAGCTTGAGCTTGTGGAGAAGTGCAAGGCACGCAACATGGGCTTCATAGCCATGAAGGGGCTCTCCGGAGGATTGCTTACGAACTTCAGGGCCTGCTATGCCTTTGAGGCCCAGTTCGACAATGTGCTTCCGATCTGGGGCATTCAGAGGGAGAGAGAGCTTGACCAGTGGATCAGCTGCATAGACAATCCGCCTGCAATGACAGAGGAGATGAGACAGGTCATCCAGAAGGACCGTGAGGAGCTCTGCGGTGATTTCTGCAGAAGCTGCGGCTACTGCATGCCCTGTACCGTAGGAATAGACATCAAGGACTGCGCCAGGATGATCCAGCTGATTCGCAGGAACCCAAGCGCCAAATTCCTCACTGATGAGTGGATCGCCAAGATGCGCAAGATCAACGACTGCGTGGACTGCGGCAAATGCAAGTCAAAGTGCCCTTATGAGCTTGACACTCCGAACCTGCTCCGCAAGAACCTTGAGGACTACGAGAACATACTCGCAGGAAGAGCCAGCATCTGAGCATCTCACACCACTTTAATACTTCTCTCTGTTGTGATAGCATCGGCACAGAGGTTTTGCTATGACATTGGATAAACTGAAACCGGGCCAGAGTGCCAGAATCACGCAAGTAGGAGGCGAAGGCTCGCTCAGGCAGCATTTCCTGGACATGGGAGTCATTCCCGGTGCAGAGATCACGCTTGTGAAGCTTGCGCCCATGAAAGACCCCATGGAATTCCGGATCCATGGTTACGAGCTGACCCTGAGAGTGGCAGATGCATCCCAAATAAAGGCTCAGATTATTGATCAGAGCGAAGAAACAGATGTAAAAGCCAAGAACAAGGCCATTGAACACCCCGGCTTAGGTGAGGACGGCAGATACCATGACCCAAAGAACGAGAATCCGCTTCCCGAAGGCACAAAACTGAAGTTCGCCCTTGTGGGTAACCAGAACAGCGGTAAGACCACCCTCTTCAACCAGCTCACAGGATCTAACCAGCATGTCGGGAACTTCCCCGGCGTCACAGTTGACAGGAAGGACGGCGTTCTGAGGGGGTACCCGGATGCGGTTGTCACAGACCTTCCCGGAATCTATTCCATGTCACCCTACTCAAGTGAGGAGATCGTTTCCAGGGACTTTGTCCTCAAGGAGAGACCCCACTGCATAATCAACATAGTGGATGTCACCAGCATCGACCGCAGCCTTTATCTGACCATGCAGCTCCTGGAGCTCGGGATTCCGATGGTCGTGGCCCTGAACATGATGGACGAGATGACAGGAAACGGCGGCTCTGTGGACATCAACTCCATGGAGGCGATGCTCGGTGTCCCTGTTGTCCCCATCTCGGCGGCAAAGAACCAGGGTGTTGACGAGCTTGTGAAGCATGCGATTCACATAGCGATGTATCAGGAATGCCCGCTCAAACAGGATTTCTGCGGTTCTGACGACAACGGTGGAGCCGTGCACAGATGCATCCATGCCGTGATCCACCTCATTGAGGACCATGCCTCTGAGGCAGGCATCCCCGTGAGGTTCGCCGCAAGCAAGATCATAGGCGGAGACCATCTGATCCTTGATCAGCTGAGGCTGGACCAGAATGAGCTGGAGCTCCTTGACCACATCGTCATCCAGATGGAAAAGGAACGAGGCCTTGACCGCAGCGCCTCCATCGCGGACATGCGCTACGCCTACATCAGGACTGTCACAGCAACCTGCGTCAAGAAACCGCGGGAAAGCGGAGAGCATATCCGCAGCCAGAAGCTGGACAAGGTCCTGACCGGCAGATTCACCGCAATACCGATGTTCATACTTATAATGGGAGCGGTGTTCTTCCTCACCTTCTTTGTGATAGGACCGTTTTTACAGGATCTGCTTGCATCAGGGATCGGAGCGCTTCACACCCTTGTTGTCCGGGCGATGGAGGCGGGAAACGTCAATCCTGCAGTCGTAAGTCTTGTATCAGAGGGATTATTCGAGGGAGTCGGAAGCGTCCTGAGCTTCCTGCCCATTATAGTCACCATGTTCCTGTTCCTCTCACTGCTTGAGGACAGCGGCTATATCGCAAGGGTCGCCTTTGTCATGGATAAGATGCTCAGGAAGATAGGTCTTTCCGGCAGGAGCATAGTCCCCATGCTCATCGGATTCGGATGCACCGTCCCGGCTGTCATGTCAACCAGGACGCTGCCGAGTGAGCGCGACAGGAAGATGACGATCCTGCTCACCCCGTTCATGTCCTGTACGGCAAAGCTTCCCATCTACAGCTTCTTCGTGGCCTTCTTCTTCCCCAAGGCAGGCTGGCTTGTCATAACCGCACTTTACCTGATCGGGATATGCATCGGCATCTTGGTCGCACTTGTCTTCAAGAAGACCCTGTTCAAGGGCGAGGCTGTTCCGTTTGTCATGGAGCTTCCGAACTACAGGATGCCCCAGGCCAAGAACGTCATTCAGCTGATGTGGGACAAGACAAAGGACTTCATCCACAGGGCATTCTCCGTGATCCTTCTTGCCACCATAATCGTATGGTTCCTCAAGAGCTTTGACTTCCACTTCAACCTTGTCGCAGATTCACACAGCAGCATCCTTGCGACCATAGCAGGTCTGCTTGTGCCGGTGATGAGGCCGATCGGCCTTGGAGACTGGAGGCTGATCACATCCCTTGTCAGCGGCTTCCTGGCAAAGGAGGGAGTGGTATCCATGATAGGAATGCTCTTCAGGACAGAAGGCGGAATCAATACAGTGATCACTCCCCTTGTCGCAAGCAGCATGCTGGTCTTCAGCCTGCTCTACACCCCGTGTATCGCCGCAGTGGCATCAATCAGAAGGGAGATGGGCCGCAAGTGGGCCCTTGGCGTTGTGCTGTGGCAGTGTTCCGTAGCCTGGCTTTGCGCCTTGATTGTGAGGCTCATTGGCCTGGCATTCGGAATGGTCTGATCGGATTCAGAACTTGTTCTCGTCGGGGTTGCGCTGAGGTGTGATCCCTAGTGCCTCATAGTCAATCTCGGAAATCGCCTTGCAGTCATCCTCTGAAAGCTCAAAGTCAAAGACCTTGGAGTTCTCAATTATCCTGTCCTCATTCACGCTCTTCGGAAGAGGGATGGCGCCCTGTTGCATGCTCCATCTGACACAGATCTGTGAGATGGGTCTTCCGTATTTCGCGGAAAGCTCCTGCATGAGAGTGCTCTTGAAGATTCCGCCGGTTCCGAGCGGGCTGTAGCCCTCGACAAGCATGCCGTGAGCCTTGCAGTAGCTGATAAGGGAAGTCTGAGCTATTCCCGGACATATTTTGATCTGATCCACAACAGGAGCCACTTTCGCAGTCTCCATCAGCTTCTCATGGTGGCGCTCCATGAAGTTGGAAAGACCAAGAGATCTGATCTTGCCCTCCTCTCTGGCCTCCTCCATTGCCTTCCAGGAGCCTGCATTCGCCTCTGCCCAGCAGTCACGGAACTTGATCGGATTGGGCCAGTGGATGAGATACAGGTCAAGATAATCAAGGCCAAGCATATTCAGGGATTTCTCAATGGCGGCCTTGGTGAGGTCATAACCATGATCCTGATTATGCAGCTTTGTGGTGATGAAAAGCTCTGAGCGTTTTACAGAGCCCTCTCTCAGAAAGTCATTGATTGCCTTTCCTACACTCTCCTCATTGCCGTATGCAGTCGCAGTGTCTATGTGTCTGTACCCGTTTCTCAGGGCAGCAAGCACTGATTTGTATGCGACATCACCATCCGGTGTCTGCCATGTGCCGAATCCCACGCAGGGAATCCTGTTACCGTCTGCAAGAGTGTAAGTTGACTTAAGCGAATCCTGTTCCATCGGCCCCTCCTGAAATAATCGAAGAATACTGTTTTTTTCATTTTACGATTATTCGTTTGCACGAAAAAGCTTTTTTTTGTGATCCGCGTCAATTTGAGCATCCAATAATCAGCCCAGTCCGAACAGCCCCTTCTTCTCATAGGGGCTGGATTTGACATCGCTGCATGTGTATCCCGTGGCGTTTATCGCCTCCATCAGCTTCCCGGCATCAACGGCGACGTCCGAGATGAAAGTCGCCTCGTTGCGTCTCCTTGCGGCAGACACCTTCTTTGCTCCGGGAACCGTCTTCCGGATCACATCACAGATGTGGGCCTCGCACATCCCGCACACCATACCCTCAACAGTCAGAACGTATCTCAACATGATCTCACCTCCAATCAGAAACTGTATGTGGCCCCGAGCCTGACGCAGCTCAGGTCCTTGAACGCACCATACGTGCCGGCCTCATCCGGCCCTTCCAGCACAAAGACCGCTCCGGCAGTGGCCTTGAGCTCGTCAGAGAAGCTGTAGGTCACACCTGCCACTGCAGCCCCGTCCAGCTCCCTGAGCTCCAGTATTCCGGCAACGGAGAGCTCAATATCTGGAATCTGCCGAAAGACTCAAACCAGTTGTTAATTCTTGAAGTTCTCATCAAGGCCTCTTTTTAGTGAGCGCATGCATTGGAGCGCATGCTTAGTTAGAGTTGTTTAACTATCGATTAGAGTAATCTAACCTTAAGGCTTTGGTCAATACACAGCGGAAATAAAAAACCGGCAAATGCAAGATCGGTTGCAGATGCCGGCTTATGTTCAGGATTTCCTGGTCTGGAATCAGATGTCGATTGTCTTGTTCTCGTAGTGCTCCTTGAGCTTGGCCTCCTTCTTGTCCTGAAGCTCGGCGACCATCGGCTTTGTCAGCGGATAAATGAAATAGAGGATCAGGGCCATCGCTCCGAACATGACCGCAGGAATGAGGGTGGCGAGGTTGTACATGTGCCTGAGGTTCTCCAGAGTCTGGACCGCACCCTTCTCGTACTTGTAGTTCATGGCCATCAGGGCACCGTTTACGCAGATGGCTGAGATGACCTGACCGAGCTTACGGAAGAACGCGAAGTATGAGTATGCGGTTCCGTCATCCCTGTTTCCTGTCTTGACGTAGACATCATCTATGGCATCAGTGGCCATGGCCCAGAGCTGCATGACAAGGATCGTGAGTCCCAAGCCGCTGATGAAGCACAGGCCCAGGAACGGCCAGATCAGCTTGTCCGGGGAGATTCCCCTCATGAAGAAAAGCGCCAGGTTCGCAAGGGCCGCAAGAGCCACGCCGCTGACAGAGATCTCGCGCTTTCCGATGTTCTTTGCCATCTTGGGCAGAATGAACATCATGATCAGCATCGGCGAGTAAGTGCAGGCCTGTGATGCCAGGTTCATCCAGTTGGCGTGGAAGTAATCGTTGAACAGGTATGTGTAGAAGCTCTGCGTGAACATCTGGCCGGCAAGCAGGAGCATGGATGCAAGGCTTATTCCCATGAAGGCCCTGTTCCTGAACAGGATCTTGATTGCCTTGCGGCCGGCACCCTTCTGCTTGGGCTGCGGCTTTGTCTTAACCCTCTCCTTGTTCAGCTTGAAGCTGATGAAGAGCATGATCATCGAGATGACCGAGATGGCTATGACACCCATGATGACAGGCTTGTACTGAAGGTCTGTGATGACCTTTCCGTTCTCTCCTATCACAGGGTTTCCGGAGGCATCAAGGCGCTTTGCATAGGCGAAGCTTGCAAGAGCAAGGGCCGGGATTGATCCGAGTGCCGCACCCATGGAACGCCAGACAGAGAGCTTGCTGCGCTCATGAGCGTCTGTCGTGACGACTGACGCCAGAGATCCGTACGGGATCTGGAGTGCGGTGTAGACCATTCCGAAAAGCACATAGGTGACCGTGGCATAAAGGCACGTGGCCCTGTAGTGCTCAGGCTCTCCTATTCCGGGGAACTTGAAGAACATCAGGATTCCGGAGATGGCGAACGGGACTGCCACATACATTATCCATGCGCGGTAGCGGCCGTGGCGGCTGGGCTTGACGGTGTCCGCTATGCGGCCCATGATCGGGTCATTGATGCCGTCCCACACCCTGGCGAATATGAACATGATCATGATGAACAGCGGACTGAGGTGGAAGACGTCCGTGTAGAATTTCTGCAGCAATGTCGTCACAAGGGCGAACACGAAACATCCTGCGGTATCGACCATGGCGTAACCGAGGTAGTCCTTTGTCTTGAGTCCGCTGGTACGTGCGATGTAAGAGCGGTGAACAGTCTTTACTTCTTCGTTTGAGCTCATTTTTTTCTCCGTGAAAATAATTGTATCACGGGTTTACTGAACACACAAAGGGAAATGATAAAAAGAAGAAGGCCGCATTTGCGGCCCTCTGCATCAGGATTTGAATCCGTTCTCCTGGAAGTACTGTTTCTTCTCCTTCACAACCTCGTTGCTGAGAAGCAGAAGTCCTATCAGGTTCGGGATGATCATCAGCCCGTTGAATGTGTCCGCAAGGTCCCAGACAAAACCGAGTGTCGTCTGGCTGCCGACGATGATCGCCGCGACCCACAGGATCTTGATGACGATCTTGCTCTTCTCACCGAACAGATACTCTGCCGCCTGTGTGGCATAGTCGAAGTAGCTGATCAGGCAGCTGAATCCGAACAGGATGACAGATCCAATCGCAATCCAGTATCCGATGTTTCCGGGAAGCATCTGCTTGAAGGCGTTGACCGTAAGTGTCGCGCCGTCAAGTCCGGATGTCCAAAGCCCTGACATGACAATTGCAAGAGCAGTGATTGTACAGACGACGATTGTGTCGAGGAAGACCTCAATCGGTCCCCAGACGCCCTGCTCAGCAGGCTCGCTGACCTTTGCCGGGGAATGGACCATTGCGGCGGTTCCAAGACCTGCCTCATTGGAGTACATTCCTCGCGCAACTCCCATCTTCATGGTCACCAGAATTGATCCGATCACACCTCCGGTTGCAGCTGCAGGATTGAATGCGGCTGTAATGATTGTGCCAAGGGCTGCGGGAACCTTGCCGATGTTCAGGATGATGATGAAAAGTCCTGCGATCAGATATGCGCCGCCCATGAACGGAGCAACAACAGCACATACATAACCTACTCTCTTCGCACCGCCAAGGACTATGACTCCTGTGATAACTGCAAGCACAATACCTGTGACGATTGTCGGGATCTTGAACTCATCGAACAGTGTGGTTGCGATTGTGTTGGTATCGACAATGCCGCTTATGACAAACGCAAACGGGATAACAAGGATTGAGAACAGGATTCCGAGCCATTTCTGCTTCAGGCCGTCTGCAAGGTAGTACATGGCGCCACCACGGACAGAGCCGTCCTCATTGAATTTCCTGTACTTGATTCCCAATGTGATCTCAGCGAACTTGGAGGCCATTCCGAAGATTGCCGCTATGATCATCCAGAAGAGTGCACCAGGACCACCGACGACTATGGCTGTTGCCACACCTGCGATGTTTCCTGAACCCACAATGGCCGAGACACTTGTCATTGCAGCCTGGAAACTGGAGAGCTCTCCTTTGGCACGGTCGCCAGGCTCCTTTTTCCTGAATGCCTTGACTATGGTGTCCTTGAAGAGGAAACCGAAATGACTGAACTGGAAGAAACCCAGTCTGATAGTGAAAAACAGTCCTGTTGCAAGTATCAGGACCAGAATCGGAACTCCCCAGACAATACCGTTGACAAAAGCATTGACCTTGACAATGAAATCCATCATTACCCCCTTTACCTCGGTGCACCAAGATGAACCGTTTTGATATTCAGTTTGCGGTTGTAAGGACACTATAAATGCATATAAGGCGGGGGTCAAACAATTATTTGCTTTTTTTGTGGCCCCTGGCTGAAATAGCTGGTATCATCTAATTTACAAACGCGTTTTTTCACGCTTCATCACGCTTTTCAGGAGCCGGCAATGGAAGGAAAGAATCCTGTCATTCTGTCCTCTGACCCCAAGGTCAAGGAGATGTTCCGCAAGATGATCGCAGACACCACAGATGCGATCATCGGATCCTATGATGACAACACCGCCTATTCAGGCAAGAATGTCTACGAGCTGAGGAAAAGCCTTGAGGATCTGGGATTCCTGCCTGACCAAGGACTGGGATTCGACAAGACCCTGGAGACTGTGAGAAAGGAGATCATGCCGCATCTGCTTCGCACATGGTCCACAATGTACATGCCTCATCTCCATGCCCCCGCCCTCACTGAGACAATTGCATCCGAGCTCATAATCGGGACCTTCAATGACAGCATGGACAGCTGGGACCAAGGACCGGCAGCCACGGAGATCGAGGAGGACATGGTCCACGGCCTTGTCAGGCTCTTCGGCTTAGGAAGCGGCGCTGACGGCACATTCACCTCCGGCGGAACGCAGTCCAACATGGCTGCCCTAATCGCCGCACGTGACTGGTACTGCAACCGGAAGCACGGCTGCGACGTGAAGAAGGAGGGTCTTCCCCCGTTCTACGGCAAGATGAGGCTCTACACATCCGAGGTCTCCCATTTCTCAATGGAGAAGAGCTGCCATGTCATGGGTCTGGGCTACAACTCCGTGAGAAAGCTTCCGGTAGACTCAAAGTGCAAGGTTGACATAAAAAAGTTCGATGAGATGGTACAACAGGACATCAAAGACGGCCTTCTTCCATTCTGCGCCGTTGCAACAATAGGCACAACGGACTACGGTTCGATTGATGATGTGAAAGAGATGCGCAGGATCTGTGACAAGTACGGGATGTTCCTGCATGCCGATGCATCATATGGAAGCGGTCTTGTCGTCAGCGGAAAATACCGTGACCGCATGGGAGATCTGAGTGTCTGCGACAGCATCACGGTTGACTTCCACAAGATGTTCCTTCTTCCGATCTCATGTTCGGTGATCCTCTTCAAGGACAAGACCGTGCAGGAATGCTTTGAGCTTCATGCGGACTACCTCAACCGTGAGGAGGATGAGGAGGAAGGTTACATAAACCTCGTGGACAAGAGCCTCCAGACAACAAGGCGATTTGACGCGCTTAAGGTCTTCATGGCATTCCAGACCCGCGGAAAGGACGGCTTTGCCTCCATCATAGACACCGCAGTGGAGAATGCCGGCTACTTCTACAGCCGCCTGGTCAAGGATCCTGCGTTCATCGCCCCTGTCGAACCGGAGATAAGCTCGGTGGTGTTCGCGGTCATTGACGGCGATGAGGCGAACAAGAACATCCGAAAACGCCTGATGGACGAGGGCACTGTCATTGGCCAGACATCCAAGGACGGCAAGGTCATGCTGAAGTTCACCCTTCTCAACCCTGCCCTGACCCATGACCATATAGACAAAATCATTGCCAGAATCAAGGAACTGAGACCATAATAGTCAGCCTTCAGTCCTCATCTGCCTCCTCGTCACAAGAAAGCCTACAAGATGCATTTGATGATCATGTATATGCCGTTGACTCCGATGAATCCGTAGACAAGCTTCTTGAAGACCTTGCTGTCGATCTTCTTCAGGAGCTTAAGCCCGACAACACTGCCAAGCAGAAGACCCGCAATCAGACTCAATAACACGGGGATGTCCGTCTTGTCATAGATCCCAGACACCACACGGCCAACAAGGCATGGGATGGAAGAGAAAAGGAAGAAAGCCTGAGAAGTGGCGAAATACTGTAGATTGCCGTCAACCGCAGGGACAAGATACATCACCACCGGAGGGCCAGCCATCCCGAAGAATGCATTTGTGATTCCTGAGCATGAGCCCATGAGGAAACCCATCGTCTTGCTCGTATTCACACGCACATTTCCAGAGAACACCAGCTCGTAGAGTGAGAGCAATATGAACACGACTCCGAGGCAGATTGTAAGGACATTAGATTCCAAGGAGACCGACCAGAGCGTGAAAACAAGTCCAAAGACCGAAGCAGGAATCAGTGCCGGAGCCAGGACTTTCCAGACCACAGAGTCACGGTATCTGATAAAGAAGTAGATATTCAGAACGATCAACGACATCTGCATCACGGCAACTGACTTTGCCAGAGGGAAAAACAAAGGCAGCACATTCAGGAGAACCAGAGGGGAACCGAATCCCATGGTGGAGTGAATGATTGAGGCGAGGATTGCGGACAAGCCTACTATCAGATACGTGCTCATTTGTCTCACATTCTAACTGCTCCGGTCAAAAAAACAAGTCCGTTAAACAAATCTAACCAATTTTAGTTGACAAAATTAGACAACTCTAACTATACTCGTTGGCGAGAGGGTTAGATATATCTAATTAGTCGCCTCTAACCATATCTTTTGAACACAGGAAGCAACACATGATGCCACTGTCACTAGCAGACATTGAACAAGACAACATCATCCGCAGGATCGGAGGAAGCCCTGAGGTCAAGAAGCACCTTGAAAATCTGGGCTTTGTGGTAGGCGGAAACGTCAAGGTCGTCAACAGGCTTGGCGGAAACATAATCGTGAACGTCAAGGAAGCAAGAATCGCCATCAGCCAGGAGATGGCCATGAAGATTATGATCTGAATTCAAAATGGAGATAAAAGATGAGAACACTGAAAGAGGTAAGAATCGGTGAGACCGTTAAGGTCTCGAGAATCAACGGCGAAGGTGCCATCAAGAGAAGGATCATGGACATGGGAATCACCCGTGGAGTCGAGATCTACGTCCGCAAGGTCGCACCGCTCGGAGATCCGGTAGAGATCACCGTCCGCGGCTATGAGCTGTCCATCAGAAAGGCCGATGCCGCGATGATTGACGTCGAATAAGTATCAATAGGAGAAATATTATGGGAATTAGAATTGCTCTGGCAGGTAACCCCAACAGCGGAAAGACAACACTGTTCAACGCCCTCACAGGCTCGAACCAGTTTGTCGGAAACTGGCCCGGGGTCACCGTTGAGAAGAAAGAAGGAAAGCTCAAGAAGCACAACGATGTCATCATCACAGACCTTCCTGGAATCTACTCGCTGTCACCCTACACTCTTGAGGAAGTGGTGGCAAGAAACTACCTGATCGGCGAGAGGCCCGATGCCATCCTGAACATCGTGGACGGCACGAACCTGGAGAGAAACCTCTATCTGACCACACAGCTCGTGGAGCTCGGAATCCCGGTTGTCATGGCAATCAACATGATCGACCTGGTCAAGAAGGCCGGAGACAAGATCAACCTGCAGGAGCTCTCAAGGGAAATCGGATGTCCTGTCGTTGAGATCTCAGCCCTGAAGGGCACCGGAGTCGCACTTGCAGCAGAGACAGCGATCAAGGCTGCCCAGGGCGGAAAGACAGTCCCGATGCACACATTCTCAGGTCCTGTAGAGCATGCTCTGGCACACATTGAGGAAGCGGTTGTACATGATCTTCCTGAGGACATGCAGAGATGGTACGCCATCAAGGTCTTCGAGAAAGACAAGAAGGTCATGGAGCAGCTCAAGATAAAGCCTGAGACACTGCAGCATGTCCAGGCCGACATCGCCGCTGCGGAGAAAGAGCTTGATGATGACTCCGAGTCAATCATCACCAACGAGCGTTACGTCTACATCGCCCAGGTCATAAAGGCCTGCTACAAGAAGAAAAACGCCGGAAAACTCTCCACATCGGATAAGATCGACAGGGTCGTGACAAACCGCTGGCTCGGACTTCCGATATTCGCAGTCGTCATGTTCCTGGTCTATTACATATCAATGGTCACCATAGGAACTGCAGCAACTGATTGGGCAAACGATGGCCTGTTCGGTGATGGTTATCATCTTTTCGGAATCGGAAGCGGAGCATACGGCGATGATTCTGAAGAATATACCGATGCGGCCAATGTCCTTGACGCATATGTGGGGCTTGACGAGGAAGCCGAATACACCGACATAATCAAGGCCGCCAAAGCAGTCAAGCCGGGAACAACAGCAGACTATGTGCTTGTAGATGAGGATACCCTTGCCCCTGAGGAAGTGACATACGAGTATGACGACCTTCAGAATGCAATCACCGTCTATGAGAAATATGAGGGTGAGGAGCCTGATCCTGCGGACTACGGCGTATGGGTTCCGGGTGTTCCGGCACTTATCGGAGGCCTGCTTGAGAAGATGAACACAGCCCCATGGCTTGAGGGCCTGATCCTTGACGGTATCGTGGCCGGTGTCGGAGCTGTCCTCGGATTCGTTCCGCAGATGCTTGTCCTGTTCCTGCTCCTTGCAATCCTCGAGGGCTGCGGCTACATGGCCAGAATCGCATTCGTCCTTGACAGGATCTTCCGCAAGTTCGGTCTCTCAGGAAAGTCATTCATCCCTATCCTGATCGGTACAGGCTGCGGAATCCCGGGAATCATGGCCTCCAGGACCATAGAGAACGAGCGTGACAGAAGGATGACCATCATGACAACGACATTCATCCCCTGCGGCGCGAAGCTTCCGTTCATCTCAATGGTGGCAGGAGCCATCTTCGGAGGATCAGCAATTGTCTCCACATCAGCCTACTTTGTCGGAATGGCGGCGATCATCATCTCAGGAATCATCCTGAAGAAGACAAGACCGTTCCTCGGAGACCCCGCCCCGTTCGTCATGGAGCTTCCGGCATACCACATCCCGACAGTCGGCTCAGTTCTGCGCCTGACATGGGAGAGAGGCTGGTCATTCATCAAGAAGGCCGGAACAATCATCCTGCTCTCTACAATCGTCATCTGGTTCCTCACCTACTTCGGATTCACTGATGAAGGCTTCAGGATGCTCTCAGAGGAGGAGCTTGACCTGAGCATACTCGCAAAGATCGGATCAATCTTCGCATTCATCTTCAAGCCGCTCGGATTCGGCACATGGCAGGCTACAGTCGCATCTGTCACAGGCCTTGTGGCAAAGGAGAACATCGTCGGAACAATGGGTATTGTCTACGGAGCAAACGGACTCGCCCAAGTCTATACCACACTGGCCGCCTCGTTCACCAAGGTCGCAGGATACTCATTCCTGATCTTCAACCTGCTCTGCGCACCATGCTTCGCAGCAATGGGAGCAATCAAGAGGGAGATGAACAACCGCAAGTGGACATGGTTCGCAATCCTCTATGAGTGCGGCTTCGCCTATCTGGTTGCCCTTGCGATCTACCAGATCGGCAGCATGTTCGCAGGTTACGGCAATGTTTTCGGTTTCATAATCGGCATTCTTGTGGTAGCCTTCGGAGTATACATGCTTGTCAGAAAGCCGAAGGAGAACTGAGATGGGAACCGCAATCGTTGTAATCATACTTGTAGCCGTTGTCACACTGATCATCTGGAGGATGGTCAAGGACAGGAAGGCCGGTAAGAGCAGCTGCGGTTGCGGTTGTGCCAGCTGCCCCATGGCCGGGCAGTGCCACTCCAAGAACAAGAAATAACGGCGGACCTGCCGTATATTAGAGACCTGAGAACTCCTTGGTTCCCAGGTCTTTTTCATTTGTGCTCGGTGGAGGCTTTGGAAGTATTGGAGGCTTTGGAGGCCGTGGAAGCTTTCGAAAACCTTCCAATCATAAAAAAAACAAAGTTTTTGTCTAGAACCTGAAATATTTCCTGCACTTTTTTCGTATATAAGGGCAGGAGTAGAAAAATGGTCAAAATAACAAGAAGTGAATTATTAGGCTCAAGGCCTGGCGAGGATTTTCGGATAGGAGTGGCAAGTAAGAGCACTGTCCGGAAGAACGGGACGGTCTACCATGTCATCACGACATCGTGGAGAAAGAAGTGGCTGTTTGATTCCACCCTGGCGGCTTACCGCAAGGATCTTCTGCATGAGCTATGTATAAAAAGAGGAATCACAATCCTGTTTTCAGCGACAATGCCCACCCATACCCATGATGTGTTCATCACACCTGATTGGGAGACATTGTCCGGTGTCATGAAGACGCTGGACTCAGCCGTGGCAAAATATGTGAGGCGGCATTTTCCAGAGCGGATCAAAGGCAGGAACCTGGTATTCTCAAAGGATCCTGTCTACATCATGGTTGAAGACATAAGGCATCTGTTCTTTCTGGGGAAATACATACATGGAAACTGCCAGTATCTGAAGGATGAGGGGAAACCCGTCCCGGACTCATGCTTCTGGATGTTCAGGAAGAATTATCTCGCCCCGCCATATAACGAGAGAATCTACAGCCGTCTGTTCGGTATGTCTGCTCCCGAGTTGATCGAATTCTATGAGTCTCATTCAGATGCAGAGGTCCGGAGGTTTGCGAAAGAGAAATACAAGGACTGGACAAAAGAGGACAATGACAATCTTTTTGTAAGACGGTGAGGTTTCTGCAAGGTTTTCCAAAGCCTCCTATGCTTCCAAAGCTTCCTCAGCCCCCAAAGCCCCCAAAGCCTCCAAAGCCTCTAAAGCCCCACAATAACAAACCCCGGATTGCAATTAACAACCCGGGGTCTGCAACGTTGAATCAGCGTGTTTGTCTTAGAACAGCTCCCACTCGGAAGCATCGATTCCGGCAAGGATCTTCTTGTCTGATCTTCTTCTCGGATCGATCTTCTTCTGGATCATCTTCACGATCCTGACCATTATGCCCTGGATCACAAAGTAGACCACGGCGGTGAGGATCAGAGCGAAGAATGCCTCGTATGTGCGGCTTCTGACAAGGTCGCTTATCTTTGTCAGGTCAAGGACAGCGATGTAACCAACGACTGATGTCTCCTTGATCAGGGTCACGACCTCGTTGCTGTAGATCGGCAGGAAGTGATGGGCTGCCTGAGGAAGCAGGATTTTGAAGAAGCTCTGTCCGTCTGAGTAGCCCAGGGCGGTAGAGGCCTCATACTGGCCCTTTCCTATCGCGTTGTAACCCACACGCAGCATGTCGATCATGGAGCATGCGAAGATCAGGGAGAAGCCCACTACGGAGATCCACATTCCGGACAGCCTGGAGGATCCGAAGATCACATAGTACAGGATCATCAGGAACAGGACCGTAGGCATTCCGTGGATCAGCCACATGAAGAAGTTCGTGGTCTTGTTTGCGAACACGTTGCCGTGCCTGCATGCCATGTAGACCGCAAAGCCGAGGATTGTTCCGATCAGGATCGAGCAGACGGTGATCAGTGTCGTGACTCCGGCTCCGGAGACGAACAGCTTCCACCTGTTCTCCCTGATGAAGGTCTTGTAGAAGCTGGTCTGCAGCTTCTCGAAGAATCCGGCCTTTGCCACCTCGGTCGTCCCAGATCCGGTTGCACCGGCATATGGTGAGTCCTCAAGTACGACAAGGTACACAGGGCATGTGTAATAGACATCTGAGAGCGTTCCGGTCTCGTTGCGCTCCTCGCTTACGACGATGTTCATTCCGATGTCGAACTTACCTGTCTCGACTCCCGGTGCGATTGACTCGAACGGGATCTCGTTGAAGACCGGTGTGTAACCGTACTCCTCGCAGAAGCGGCAGACGAACTCGACGTCAAAGCCTGCGAGGTTTCCGTCGCTGACGAAGCTGAACGGCTCGTATCCGCCCTCTACCGCGACATTGATGGTTCCGTTCTCACCGGTGAAATTGAAGTCCTTGACTCCGACATTGTCGGTGGCAGGATCAAAGTCCGCGATCCAGTACTGGTACAGGCTGCCGTTGTCACCCAGAAGACCGTTCTTGTAGCCGTTGTCGATGAACTCGTTCATCTCACGGAGCAGGCGCTCCTGCTTGTCATTGTTTCCGATGATGTTGCTGGCGCTGATGTAGCCCGGAATCTCCTTGAATGTGGTGAGCTCAGGATGGTTTGCCTTATGCACGCCGTAGCCTACTCCCTCAACGAGATAGCCTGCTACCTTGCCTGACTTGAGGGCAAGGATCATGTCGGTCGGCATGGTGAAGTAAGCGAACTCAGTGTTCGGGACACGGTCCTGGATCAGCTCCTCATAGAGCACCGCGGTCTGGACTCCGATCGGAAGACCGTCCAGGTCCTCTATCCTGTTGTACTGACCTGAAGCTGATGCAGCTGCAGCAGTGTTGTCCGAACCCAGCACGACCATATAGACAGGACATGTGTAGTAGATGTCTGAGAGCGTTCCGGTCTCGTTGCGCTCCTCGCTTACGACGATGTTCATTCCTATGTCGAACTTACCTGTCTCCACTCCCGGTGCGATTGACTCGAACGGGATCTCATTGAAGACCGGAGTATAGCCGTACTCCACGCAGAAACGGCATACGAACTCGACGTCAAAGCCTGCGAGGTTTCCGTCGCTGACGAAGCTGAACGGCTCATAACCGCCCTCGACCGCCACATTAAGGGTACCGTTCTCACCGGTGAACTCAAAGTCCTTGACGCCCACATTGTCGGTAAGAGGGTCAAAATCAGCGATCCAGTACTGGTACAGGCTGCCGTTGTCACCCAGAAGACCGTTCTCATAACCCTTTCTGATGAACTCGTTCATCTCACGGAGCAGGCGCTCCTGCTTGTCATTGTTTCCGATGATGTTGCTGGCGCTGATATAGCCGGGAACTTCCTTGAATACATCAAGCTCAGGGTGGTTCGCCTTGTGAACGCCGTAGCCCACAGCCTCAACAAGGTATGCGGCCACCTTGCCTGACTTGAGGGCAAGGATCATGTCGGTAGGCATGGTGAAGTAAGAGAACTCAGTGTCAGGGACACGGTCCTGGATCAGCTCCTCATAAAGGACAGCGGTCTGGACTCCGATGGGAAGGCCGTTGAAATCCTCGATCTTGGTGAACTTGCTTGTGTCGACCGTTGCGGCGGACACTGCGGTGCAGAGGAGGATAAGGACAGTAATGAAAGAAAGTAATCTCTTCATGCTCACTCCTCCACCCACTTGAAGCTCATGTCGATCTGATACTCACATCCATCCGGGTCATCGGTAAGCTTCTTCTCGCTGACGGATGTCGTGGGCTCATCAAGCAGAAGCAGGAAGAGTTTGCTTTCCGACTCCCTTGGAGTGAAATGCTCCTCTGCCTTGTACTTGACTGAGAGATACAGTGTGTCCTGTTTCTCCGAATACTCGATCTTGACCATGATGAACGGGTTGTCCGAGTAGTTGGCGATGTTGTTGATACAGATTTCCTCGATTGCAAGGCTGAGCTTCGTGAGACGCTCGGCCTCGATCAGGAGCTTCTCACCATAGGCCTGAAGTTCCTCGTTCATCGCCTCGAAATCGAACTCCGTGCTGTCGATCTTGTAGCTGAGAGTGGTGAGTCTCTGGACGAACTTGCGTGTGAGCTCCTTCTGGGGATGGTCGAAGATCTGCTTCGGGGTCCCCTCCTCATAGATGACACCGTCAGCCATGAACAGGACGCGGTTGGAGATCTTGCGGGCGAAATCCATCTCGTGGGTGACAATCATCATGGTCCTTCCGGTCTTGGCAAGGAGCTTGATGACTGACTGGACCTCACCTATCATGCTCGGGTCCAGTGCGCTTGTAGGCTCGTCAAAGAGGATGATGTCAGGATCCATCGCCAGAGTCCTGGCGATTGCGATTCTCTGCTGCTGTCCGCCTGAGAGCTCGTCCGGATAAGAGAACACCTTTGTGGCAAGACCGACCTGGGTCAGAAGGTACATGGCCTTGTCAAAGGCCTCCTGCCTGCTTCTTCCCAACAGGGTGATCTG
The DNA here is from genome assembly GCA_902781545.1 of uncultured Spirochaetales bacterium. Lineage (GTDB taxonomy): Bacteria > Spirochaetota > Spirochaetia > Sphaerochaetales > Sphaerochaetaceae > UBA9732. The sequence continues at coordinate 67,406 of CACZJR010000002.1, forward strand.
AGGATTCATGATGTTCTCGATTACTGTGAGATGACCGAAGAGGTTGAAGGACTGGAAGACCATTCCCATCTTCTTTCTCACTTCGTTGAGGTTGCAGCCTCTAGCTGTGATGTCCTGGCCATCAACGATGATCTCGCCGCTTGTGGGCTCTGTGAGCATGTTGATGCATCTGAGCAATGTGGACTTGCCCGTGCCAGAAGGTCCGATGATGCTTATCACATCCCCGTTGTTGATGGTAACGTTCACATCTTTCAATGGAATTGTGTTATCATCAAACTCCTTTCTCAAATGACGTATTTCAATCATTCGCTTAACCCTAGGTAAAATGACGTTCGCCGCGGGCTTGTCTTGCTTGACTAGGGACGCACCACATGCATTGTTTGTGCCAGCGGCTGTGGGGATTCTTGGATATAGTTGGTCCCCGCACTTTACAAGGGCCACCATACCCGCTAAGAGGGTTAGGGTCAACCCTTTCTGAGGCAAAAATCTTTATTTTTCTCTCATCCTGTCAATTGAAGAAAGTCGCAGTGTCAATCTTCTGGTAACCGCCGAAGCTTGTGGGATAACTGAAGATCTCAGAAGCAAGCGGTTTGCCCAGGAAGACCTTTGTTATCTCGTCCATCTTGGCTGCAAGATCAACATCAGAAAACAGCTCAGGATAAACGGATTTGGCGATGAACCATGTGTTCGCAAGGGCCAGCTCATAGTTGGTGTAATATGCATTGAAGGCCATCTGGAGGTACACCTCCCCGTCCTGCCATGCCTTGCAGGAACTGAACATCCCAGGGTCCTCCTTGAAGAGCGGCTTGACGTTCTTCACGGCGGCGGCATCCATCACAATGATGTCGATGTCCTTCCCCAGGGCCTCGAAATACTCCTTCTCAATGGCCTGGACGCCCTTGTTGGTCAGACCTGATGCGGCATTCCTGACATTGGCCACATCAAAGGCCACATAGTTTGGCATTGTCATCAGGTGGTTGGCGGTGCCCCAGTTCCCGAGACCGCAGATGTAGACCGACGGCTTCTGGTCCTCAGCCACAGAGGTTGTCCTTGCAGAGATCGCCGCTCTCTCCGAATCAATGAAAGAGATGAGATTCTCAGCGCGCTCCTCTTTTCCGAAAAGCTGTCCGAGAAGCCTGAGTGAACCCTTGAATGAGTCATCAAAGACATTGTTCGGACCGGATCTGAGTGTGATCACCGGCACCCCCAGCTGCTCCTGAAGCGCATTCTCCTTGTCCACATCCTCATACTCAGAGATCACTATGTCCGGGTTGCAGGACAGGATCTTCTCCGCCTCCGCTGCCTGGGCCTGAGGTCCGCCGACACCGCATGACGGAAGACGGGAGAGCTCACTCTCATATGCAATCCTGTAAGGAATGGCAACAGAGTCAAACATCTTGGGCCTGTTCTGCAATGATGTGTTGTCTATGTCCTCAACACCGCACAGAAGATCAGCCCCGTTTATGTAGCTGTACATCCTCAGGGCTCCTGCACCGATGCACACAACCCGGGTATAGCTTCCCGGCACAACCTCGACTTCCCTTCCTATCATGTCCTTGACCACAACGGAGGAAGCATTCGATGTGCTCTCCGAAACGGGTGTAGCGCATACTGCCGTAACGGCCAAAACAAGAGTTGCGAACAGAACAAACAGTCTCCTCATCATTTTCCTGACTCCCTATAATAATGGATTATTCTCTCCCCACAGCTGTCCACCACCCTGGCGTCAACACCGTAGATATCCTTTATGTTTTTCTCATCAAAGACCTCGGAAGTGCCCGAGCATCTAATCTTCCCTTCCTTCATGAAAAAGAACCTATCACCGAAATACATGGCCTGATTCAAATCATGTATTGAAGAAATCACCGTAATATTCTTAGTATGGGCTATCTTTTTTGCCTCGTTGATTATCAACAGCTCATTGGCTATATCCAGGTTTCCCGTCGGCTCGTCAAAGACAAGGACCTTGGGCTCCTGGGCCAGGGCGCGTGCTATGGCCACCTTCTGGCGCTCTCCTCCTGAGAGCTCCAGAACATTCCTGCAGGACACAGACTCAAGCTCCATCTCGGAGAGAATCCTCTCCACCACCCTGAGGTCTGACGCAGACGGCTTGACCGTGTAATACGAGACGCGCCCTGTGAGTACTGTCTGATAGACGGTAAGCGCTCCGAACTCAATCTGCTGCGGCACATAGGCAACAACGGATGCCCGCTCGCGGCGTGACATCTGCAGCAGGTCCCGGCCATTGAAGAGTATTGTTCCGCCGTCAGGCCTGAGCGCACCTGTCATTATCTTGAACAATGTGGTCTTTCCGGCGCCGTTCCTTCCAAGAAGAATCCCCACCTGACCATCCTCAAGGCTCAGGCTCACTCCCCCAAGGACGGGATTCTGTCTGTCATATCCGAAAACAAGGTCCTGGATCTCAAGCATCAGCTCTTCCCTCCCTTTCGGAATATGATGGCGATGAAGAACGGGGCACCGAGCATTGATGTTATGGCACCGACCGGGAGCGCGGACCCGTTTCCCATGCTCCTTGAGAGAGTGTCAGCCAGAAGCAGAAGCAGGCTTCCCGAAAGGGCCGTGGCACTGATTGACCAGAAATGCTCCTGTCCCAGAAGCTTTTTCACAACATGCGGGCAGATGATCCCGACAAAGCCTATGACGC
>CACZJR010000003.1 GCA_902781545.1 uncultured Spirochaetales bacterium
AGGGATGAGCGAGACCCTCTCGTGGAAGCGGTACTCGTTTCCGTCGGTGACGAACTCCACCTCTCCGATGAAGCAGATCAGGATGTGGTAGAAGTCGCCGGGCTCAAGTGTGAGCTCGGTGCCCTTCATGATAGAGTGATGATACGGGGTTGCTCCGGGAATGCATCCGGGAAGCAGGACCGTCGTCCTGTTCTCTCTTGTTGTTACGTCCAGTTTCTGGGTAGGTACGTCTCTCATATCTTGTCCTCCATTTTTGTTCTTATTCCTCACAGGCATCGCCGTTGACGGCTCTGACCCTGTCAACGACAAGCTGCCTGAATTTCTCGCTTAGCATCGCGAAGAATGCTGTGAAACCTGTGACCCTGACCACAAGGTCGGGATACTTGTACGGATCCTTGTGAGCCTCCAGGATCTTCTTGGCATCGATTATGTTGATGTTCAGAAGGGTGTTTCCGCTCTTGAGGATTCCAAGGACCATGGCGCACATCTTGTCCACGCCGTCCGGGTCGTTGGTGATCTGCGGGTCAACCTCAAGCTGCACGGGTGCGGTGTTGCCGTATCCCGGCTGGACCGCTGCGATTGAGTTGCACATGCTGGTCACCGCTCCGTCCTTGCGGAAGCCGCCGTTGGGGTTTGCTCCGTGGTTGATGGGCTCTCCGGCCTTTCTTCCGTTCGGTGTGGCCTTGAGGATTGATCCCAGAAGGATTGTGTTTGACCATGAGAACAGTCCTGGGATGAAATTCACGTGCTTGGGATTGTCCTTGTGCTGTCTGACAAGGTCCTTCACAAGGTCAGTAAAGAGCTGTGAGATCCTTACCGCCCACTTGTCTCCGAGAGTGTCTCCTCCGCCGTAACGCTCGCTGTGGAGCATCATCTGCCTGACATACTCGCCGTCCTGGTCCTCATAGTTGGCGATCATGTGCTGTGTGAGCTGGTCATAGGTGAGCTTCTGCTCGATGTCTATGCGCTGCTCGCATGCCGCGAAGCTGTCTGCCGCAACGGCGATTCCCGCTCCGTCAACGCACATGTTGTAGTAATTGGCGCCGCCGTCCGTGATGTTCACTCCCTTCTCGATCAGACCGTGCTGGAACAGGTTCAGGATCAGTTCCGGCTGGCTCTTTGTCTGGTAGGTGAGGTGGTGGATGATTCCGGCACCTGTCGCGTCGACCGCTATCTTGAGGTGCTTCTTGTAATAATCCCAGAGAGTCTCTGCAGACGGTTTGACAAGTCCGGTGTTCGCCATCATGTCCTGATAGGCGACCTGGAACACCATTGCGAGGTTTACCTTGACGGTGTCGTTCATCGTGTACTCCATGCCTGGCATGCACATCCAGTGGCATCCTGCGGCAACACGCTTTCTTGCAAGCTCCTTGGAGTAGCCGTTTCTCATGAAGCCCTCGGTAAGGGCCTTGTCGTTTGAGTATCTTGGCCAGCCCTGCTTGTTCTTGAACAGAAGCTCAACTGACTTGCGGAAGAACACCGGATCCAGCTTGTCATGGACCCTGATGGTGAGGTTTGTGGCGATGTTCAGCTTGTCCGCAGCATCAAGTGCGAGATAGCTGAGGTGGCAAGTCTTGTCATTGTCGTTCTCATCCGGTCCGCCCAGCTGCCAGTAACGGCTGTCCTGGAGGAACATGCAAGCCAGATAGAAGACTGCCTCGTCATCTGTGAGACGGCCCATCTTGATGTCCTTCTCATAGAACGGATTGAACAGGTCCTCAAGCTGTCCGCCTGCGCTTCCGCGGTTGTAGGTCCTGGAGAGCATGCTGAACCAGTTGCTCCACTGAATGGCCTCTCTGAAAGTCTTTGGTGGATTTTCTGCTATATTGCGGTCAATCTGAGCCATTGTATGCAGGTTTTCAGACAACTGTTCGTTTCTTTCCTCATTTGCGCAAGCCTCAATCTCGTCCGCCGCGCGGTAGATGAAGGCTATGATGTTCTTGACCACCTCGATCTCAGCATCGTAGAACTCATGATGGCTCTCATCATGCTTCTCGCGCTGCTCCTGGAGCTTTGCGAGGATTCCTCCCCAGCCGAGCTCCATTCCGATCTGTAAATCCGGGGTGAAGTGGTGGCAGTTGTCAATTCCGGAGATGACCTGGTACTTGTCGAATATGGCCTGGAGCTCAGGGTACGGGTAGTCCGGATTCCATTTCTTTGTCTTTGGTCTGAGACGCTCCAGGAACAGGAAGCCCTTTGCCGAGAATGCATCAAGGGCATCGACATAGATCGGATGTTGCTTCAGGATGGAGCAGTAGTTGAATGTCCAGGCCTTGTAGCCGTAGATGGATCCGTTCGGGTGGTTGGGCTGGAGCTTGTAGTCGAACTTGTCCTGGACAATCAGGCCGTAGTCGTCCTCGTCGGCTCCGCCGGCCTTTGCCTTCTCCTCGGTCTGAGCGACCTTGCGCTTTCTGAGAAGAGCGATTCTCTCGTCATATGTGAATGTCCTGTCTGGCTCGAACTCGTTGATGAATCTTATTTCACTCATGTCTGCCTCCTCAGCTGATCTTGATCCGGACTCCGGAGCCCTCAAGCTCCTTCCTGATCTCGTCAAGGTCCTTCCTGGAATACGGTCTTGCATCCTCGAACGGGTCATCCGCAGCCATGGCCACACGCTTTGAGGACCCCAGCGGGTTGTAGTTCAGAAGCTCATAGCACTCTATGTTCTGGAGCTTTGCCACGAACTCGGCTATCTGCTTCAGGTTGCTGATGTCGTTTGTAGCTCCCGGAATGAGCGGGGTGCGCACTATCATGGGAATTCCGAGAAGGGATGCGCGGCCGACGTTGTTGAAGATTATCTGGTTGTCCATGCCGGTGTACTTCTTGTGAGTGGGGGAGTCCACATGCTTGATGTCGCACATGATCAGGTCCATCTTCTTCAGCATCACGTACATCTTCTGCCAAGGAAGGGCCATGTTGGTCTCGCACGCGATCTTTATTCCTTTCTCATGACAGGCATCAGCCAGCTCACTGATGAATGATGCATGAAGGGAGGACTCTCCGCCGGAGACTGTCACACCGCCGCCGGAAAGGTCGTAGTAGAGCTTGTCCTGGACAACCTCGGCCATGACCTCTTCTACCGTGTAAGGCCGTGATGACATGACAAGGGCCGATGCCTGGCAGTTCTCTGCAAGGACCTCCGGGTTCTTGAGCTTCTTCCTGTCAATCACATGGGCGCCGCCCTCTATGCGGTTCGCCTCAGGCGGATCACTCAGGCTGAAGCATCTGCCGCAGCCGATACATTTGTTCTGATAATGCATCAGAACGGGTTTCATGGAGATGGTCTCCGGATTATGGCACCATGTGCAGTGCATGTTGCAACCCTGGAAGAACACTGTGGACCTTATTCCCGGACCGTCATTCAGGGAGAACCTCTGGATATTTGTAATGAGAGCCTGTTTCACGCCAACCTCACTCGATGATGATTAGGGCATAGCCATCCTATACCTCTTAAATAGAGTATTATCAGCACCACAGATGGACAATACAAAAAAACAAGGTTTTGCCACGGTATTTTTTTGATTGTTTTTTTTGACACATGCGGTGAAGATGTTGTGGTAAAATAATCTGGTACCATAAAAAAAGAGGAGGGGCCACATGCAGATGGACGACAGGACAATACACCTGATAGTTGAGCCGAACTACATCACGCCCTTCTGGTATGCCCGGAGCATAGAGGGCCTTGAGGAGGCCGCGTCAAGGCATAAGCAGGAAGTTAAACGGCTGTCCTCAATAGATGAGCTTACCGTTCCGGCCAATGTCATAGTGGTGATAGGGACCACTAAATCATGGATCAGGGATACCCTGGATGCCGCAAGGGCCAGGAACCTCAGGTCTATCCTTATCGGTACAGTCCCGTCCAAATACGGAGAGGATGTCTCCGGAACCATGTACGGAAGCCACTCCGCAATTGAGGAGATAGTCTATTACTTCTATCATTACGGGCACAGGAAAATGGCGCTTGTGGACATCAACGGTGCATCGACCAACGACGCCATGAAGGTTGAGAGCTTTCTCAGCACCGCCAAGAAGCTCGGGCTCCCCACATCCTACAATGATGTCTATTTCCGTAATGCGGGAGCACAGAACGGGGATGAGAAATTCCTGATATCGATACGCTCTTATGATGCCGTAGTTTGCTCGAACGATTATTCTGCGGCATTCATCCTCAAGTATGCGGAGGATCACGGCATAAAGGTCCCTGACGAGCTTTTCGTGGCCGGCCTGGGTGACACGACTCTCTGCAGGTACACCAATCCTTCACTGACATCTGCCACAAGAAGCTATTATGAGTCCGGTGAGAACGCATACGACCTCTGGCGCACGCTGACAAGGAATCCCAATGTTGAGTCCATTGTCACGACAATGCGGAGCTCGCTCAAACCCCGCGGAAGCACGGGTTTCCTGCCGTGTGTCCCTGTGGAGATCAATTCGTCCTCATTGCACGAGGATCATGCGGAGATTGACGAGAACACTCTCAGGAAAGGTGCGGACTCCCTCAAATCCATCCAGGAATGCCTGTCGGAATGCGATGCAGTTGACATGTCCATAATCGCAGGGGTGCTGAACAATGTGAGCAATGAGCGTCTTGCCGAGGAGCTGTCCATGTCAACCGGAACCATCAACTACAGGCTCAAGAAACTGTACAAGAACGCCGGTGTCACAACCAAGAACGAGTTCTCCGAACTGATCCGCAGCTCCATATCAGTAGATACTTTACTTAAGGACACAAAGCATCTGGACTGAGTGTTGTCCATCTAAAAAATCTCGGAAAAAAATCTTTCATTTTTTGTATTGTTGGCACCTGATGGCGGCCTTATCCTGTTCTTAAAGAAGGAACGGGGCGGGCAGTCTGTCCGTCCCAAAAGAACAAAAACGGAGGAAAAAGATGAAAAAGGTTATTGTTGTACTTCTTGCCCTCATTCTGGCAAGCAGCATGATTTTTGCACAGTCCGCATCTGAGACACCTGCGGCTGGTGCAAGAACACAGAAACTGGTTCTCACATTCCCTGAGATCAACGCTGATTCTGACCTTGCATGCAAGTTCCTGGTCAGGTTCGCAGACACAGTCAAGCAGAAGACCAACGGAATGATTGAGATCAACGTCTTCGGAAGCGGCCAGCTCGGAACAGAGGCTGAGTGTATCGAAGGTCTGAGACTCGGAACATATGCATTCTTCAGAATCAACCCTGCAAACCTCAAGAACAGAGGAGTCGACATTCCTGAGTACACAGCTCTGGGACTTCCGTTCCTGCTTCAGAGCATCAAGGGCGGACTTGACTTCCTGTACAGCGATTCAGGAAGAAAGCTCGGAGACAAGGTATTCGAGGCATCAAACGGAGAGATCAGGTCACTTTACAACTACATCTGCACACCGGCAAGAAACATGTTCACAAAGACACAGTGCACATCTCTTGCAGACTTCAAGAAACTGAAGATCAGATCCGAAACATCAGACATCAAGATCGACATGATCAACTGCTGGGCAAGTGCAACACCGCTTGCAATGTCAGAGATCTACACATCACTCTCAACAGGTGTCCTGGACGGATGCGAGAACACACTCTCCGGACTCAGGAACAACAACTGGTATGAGCAGGTCAAGTATGTCTATGAGACAGAGCACGTAATCGGAACATCAGTCATCCTGGTATCAGAGAAGGTCTGGCAGCAGCTCACAGCTGAAGAGCAGAAGATCGTCTCAGAGGCAATGAAGGAGGCCTGTGACTGGTTCCAGGTCGAGACCGAGAAGCAGATCTCAGAGAACAAGGCATTCCTGACAGAGAAGGGAGTTGTCTTCACACCTTGTACAGACAAGCAGGCATGGATCGATGCATGTGCACCTCTCTATGCAAAGTACGCTGCTGGCGTCCAGGATTTCATCAAGGAGATCCAGAGCTACAAGTAATCACCGTCATTGTACATACGGCAGGGGGAGCAAAGCGTTTTTGCTCCCTCTGTCTTAAAACTGACAAATCACAACTAATGGGTTTCAAATGACAGACAAGATTAAGAAAATCCTTTTCAAGATTGCAAACTGGATCTGTCTGGTTGCAATGGTCGTGATAGTGGTAGTGCTTCTGATAGTCGTCATCGGAAGGTATTTCTTCAACTACACGCCATCATGGTCTGAGGAAACAGCACTGTTCATGCTCACGTGGGTGGGACTTTTCAGTGCAAGCATCGCAGAGTACCATGGCTCGCATGTCCGTGTGCAGTTCATAGACACTGTGTTTCCCCCGAAGGTCCTCAGGGTGTTAGGCATTATCCGATGGTTCCTGAAGGTCGCCTTCTTCTCTTTGATGATTTTCTATGGCGTGAAGATCTTTGCCACAACAAAGCAGAGGTTCGGAGCCATTAACCTATCATACAGGTGGCAGGTCCTGCCTGGCTTGTTCACCGGCATCTTCTGTCTTGTTTTCACTCTGCTCAACGCCAAGACCGTGTTCACTGACAAACATGAGAGGGATGTTGAGAAGGATCTGGAGGAACTGATCAATGGCTAACATGACATTGGGTGTCTGGGTCCTTGTCGGATCCTTTGTGCTTATGCTCGTCATGGGTGTGGAGATCTCCTACACCCTCGGGCTCTCAGCGGTCTTCACATGTCTGGTGATGAAGATCAACCTCCTGGTTGTCTTCCAGACTATCTTCTACAAGATGGCGAACTACTCGCTGCTTGCCGTGCCTTGCTTCATGCTCATGGGCGAGTTCATGAGCATAGGAACAATGGCGGACAACATAGAGGAGCTTGCCAGGGTCCTTGTCGGCTGGATGCCGGGCGGACTTGCAATGGTCAACGTCGTTGACTCGATGTTCTTCGGAGGAGTCTCCGGATCATCAGTCGCGGACGTCTCATCCCTGGGACCGATCATCATCAAGCTGATGACAGACTCCGGATATGACAAGGACTTCTCAGTCGCACTGACCTGTACGTCGGCAATACAGGGAATAATAATACCGCCGAGCCATAACCTGGTCATCTATGCGGTCACTGCCGGAGGTGTGTCCATCTCCGCCCTGTACATGGGCGGATATCTCTCCGGCATTGTCCTTGGGCTCTGTCTCGCGGTCTACTGCTTCTACGTCTCAAAGAAGCGCCACTATCCTGTGGACAAGGCTTTCTCCATGAAGAGGATGCTGCATGCTCTCTGGATATCGCTTCCGACCATCCTCTGTATGGTGATTGTCGTAGGAGGAGTCCTGCTCGGATGGATGACCGCAACCGAATCGGCTGCCGCGGCCTGTGTCTTCTGCTTCATCTGGACATTCCTGATTGAGAGGAAGGGAACCTGGAAGGACCTGTACGGTGCGTTCACAAGGACCGCGAAGACAATAGGATCTGTTCTGATACTTGCCGCATGCGCCACTGCGTTCAGCTGGGTCCTGACATATCTGAGGATCCCGCAGATGGTAACAAACGGCCTGTTCGCAATCACTGAGAACAAGATCGTCATGCTCCTGATCATCAACGTGATCCTGCTTATCATGGGATGCTTCATGAACATGGTCTCCATCGTGTACATCATGACACCGATCCTGCTTCCGATAGTCCAGAGACTGGGGATGCATCCGGTCCAGTTCGGAATAATGATGATCCTGAATCTCGGAATAGGACTTCTCACACCGCCTGTCGGCCAGGTCCTGTTCGTGGGATGCTCTGTCGGAGACATCTCGATGGAGAAGCTCACCAAGGCCCTGCTGCCGCAGATGGCGTTCATGGTCCTTGCCCTGGTGCTTGTGACGTTCGTCCCGGCCATCACGATGTGGCTGCCGCACCTTGCAGGCTATGTTTGATTTAATTGGAGGATTAGATAAATGAGATTTGGAATGTGCACGGACATTGCCACCGCAACACGTGACCGTGTCGAGTATGCTCTTCTGGAGCGTATCAAGGAGGCAGGATTCGACTATGTCGAGTTCCCGCTCATGATGATTGACACCCTCTCAGATGAGGATTTCGAGTATCTGCTCTCAGAGCTCAAGCGCCTGGACCTGGCCTGCGACTGCAGCTGCAACTACTTTCCGGGCCGCATCAAGGTCACCGGACTCACCAGAGACAAGAAGGAGATCGATGCCTACCTGGACCATGCCATGGGCAGGGCAAAGAGGATGGGTGTGAAGAAGATTGTCTTCGGAAGCAACAACTCCCGAAATCTTCCTGAGGGTGAGAGCCTTGAGCAGGGTTATGACGAGCTCTGCCAGACAATTCACGAGTCAGTTGTCCCGTACTGCCAGAAATACGGCATCCACGTAGTGATGGAGCCCATCCGCAAGCAGTCAGGCAACATCCTGATCACCGTCAAGGACGGATGGTATGTCGTAAACCGTGTCCACAGGCCGGAGGTTGTGCTTCTGGCTGACCTGATGCACATGATGTACAACGAGGAGAACGCCGAGGATCTCAGGGAGATCTATCCTCTACTGCACCATGTCCATGTCTGTGAGATGGACAGGCTGATTCCGGAGGACGGCTTCAGCCCGTTCCTGACAAAGGCGCTCGGAATCCTCAAGGAGCTCGGATATGACGAGACGATCTCCTTCGAGAGCAAGGGCGGAAAGGGACCTGACAGCATGAAGAAGGCCCTGGCCCAGATAAAAGAATTCTTCAAATAAACAAGGAGCATATCATGGCAAGAATCAAAACAGCTATCATCGGTTGCGGAAAGAACGCAAATGAGCTTCATACCCCGATTCTCCTCAGACATCCTGAGTTCGAGGTCGTGGGAACATATGACATTGTCTTTGACAGAGCTGAGAAGCTCGCGAAGGTCTTCTATCTGAACGGCCACAAGAACTGCAAGGCCTACAACACACGTGAAGAGCTCCTTGCCTCTGATGTCGAGTACTGTCTTGTCCTGACGAACAGCCACATGCACACCGAGGTCGCTGCCGCATGTCTGCGTGCAGGCAAGAACGTCCTGATCACCAAACCATGGGCAAAGGACAGCAAGGATGCGGCTTTCATCATTGAGGAGGCAAAGAAGGCAAAGGCAAAGTTCGGCGTGCACCTAATGCCGTTCCTGCCGCAGAACTGGGGAACAGACCTGGCCGCTGTCAAGGAGTACATGAGAAACGGTGAGATCGGTGAGGTCTATGAGATCCGCAGGCGCGCTGCCACATTCGGAAAGAGATACGACTGGCAGATCTGGAAGGACCAGGCCGGCGGATACCTGAACAACTGGGGACCGCATCTTCTTGGACAGCTGCTTGCCGCGGTTGACGAGCCGATCGTCAAGGTCTGCGCAGAGAAGAAGCAGGTCATCATGGACGGAGACTGTGAGGACACCTTCATCGCCAACATGAAGACCCAGAGCGGAATAATCCTCAACTGTGAGCACTGCATCATGGTTGACAAGCTGCCGCACTGGATAGTTCAGGGAAGCAAGGGAACGATCTTCATCACCGACGGAACAATCGATGTCCATAAGATCAGCTATCCGGGACCGATCGATCCGACTGCCTACAGGTCAAAGACCAATGATGACAACACCACAGGTCCGCTTCCTGGAGCCTACAACGGTGACCGCTATGCCATCTACACACACATCGCAGATGTCATCCGCGGAAAGTGCGAGTATCTGGTGCCGCTCACATTCACAAGGAATCTGACCACCGTCTGTGACGCCATCCACAAGAGTGCCGACACGGATGAGATCGTCAGGATCTCGCCGGAGGAGTGGAACAGGCCGCTCTGATGCATTGATGTCCCAATAAGTGAGCTTTATGCGAGAAAAGGCCATCATGCGTCAGTATGGTGGCCTTTTCTTTCATCTGATGGAGTGAGCAATGATCATTAGCTGTTTTTCCGATGAGATCGACCCCTCGCTGGATATCCAGATAAGGGTGATCAGAGAACTTGGACTGAGGCATCTAGAGATCAGGACCATGGATGACGTCAATGTGATGGACCTGCCGCCCTCAAAGCTTAGGGAGATCAGGCGCAGGACTGATTCGGAAGGTCTGACAATCACATGCGTTTCCTCTCCTGTTGGAAAGGAGTATGTCTCATGCTCCAGAGCCTCCATCCTGGGCAAGGTGAAAGACGCCTGTGACAGGGCCCATGAGTTCGGATGCCCCTATGTGAGGGTCTTCTCATTTTATCCCGGTGACATGAACAGGACAGAGGCACTTCCTTATGCCGTAGAGCATCTGAAGGCGATGGCCGAGCAGGCCGGGAAGGAAGGCATCGTCCTTGTGATGGAGGGCGGGGAGAAGACAATCGGGGCACACGGGTCATTCTCCAGGAGAATCCTTGAGGAGGTCGCAAGTCCTCATCTTCGCTGCGCATTTGACCCTGCGGCGTTTGTTGCGGAGGGCGATGACCCCATGAGGGACTGTTATCCCGTCCTGAAAGATTATATTGAGTATGTTCATATCAAGGATGCGTGTTATGATGATGAGGAGCGGTATGCTGCAGGCGAGGGCCAGGGCGGAATTCCTGAGCTTCTTGACTCTCTCCGAAAACGGGAGGACCTGATTATCTCCCTTGAGCCTCATCTGTCCTATGCGGGCAGGATGAGGGGTTTCTCGGGAATAGAGCCCTTCAGACATGCACACAAGGCTCTGACGGACATACTTAAAGGCCTTGGGATATCCTACAGGTAGGAGGATTCAAATGAGACTTTCTTTTCCGTTCGGCCACGAGGAGCAGTTTCTCGATGTCCCGGATTCCTCTCTGAGAGGGGTCCTGCGCTCAGGCATCAACGGCTATGAGCCTGAAGGAGACCCTGACTTCCTGGTGAGGAAAGCCCTTGAGAATCCCATTGGATCCAATAGGCTGTGCGAGCTTTCCTCCGGCAAGAAGAAGGTCGTGATCATATGCAGCGACCATACCAGGCCTGTTCCAAGCAAGGTGATAATTCCCCATATGCTTAGTGAAATCCGCAAGGGAAATCCTGATGCGGACATAACGCTTCTGATCAGCACCGGCTGCCATAGGCCCACCACCAGGGCCGAACTTGAGTCCAAGTTCGGAAAAGAGATCGTTGATTCCGAGCGGATCGTGATCCATGACTGTGACAACTCGCCGATGGTGAACCTCGGCAGATTGCCCAGCGGAGGGGAGCTGATAGTCAACGAGCTTGTGACCTCTGCAGACCTTGTCTGCTCGGAAGGCTTCATTGAGCCTCATTTCTTCGCGGGCTTCTCAGGCGGAAGGAAATCGGTTCTCCCGGGCATTGCATCCAGGATCACCGTGATGGCGAACCACTGCTCCGAGTTCATAAACGATCCCCACTCAAGGACTGGAATACTTGAGGGCAACAACATACACAAGGACATGGTCTGGGCCGCAAGGCGTGCAGGACTTGCCTTTATCTGCAATGTGGTGATCAACGCCGAGAAGAAGGTGATCTATGCCGTATCCGGTGATGTGGAGAAGGCCCATGAAAAGGGCTGTGCCTTCCTTTCCAAGCTCTGCGCGGTGAAGGCACTTCCCGCTGACGTTGCGATCTCCACGAACGGAGGCTACCCGCTTGACCAGAACATCTACCAGTCAGTCAAGGGAATGACCGCAGCAGAGGCCACAGTCAGGCAAGGCGGAGTGATAATCATGGTCGCCTCATGCAATGACGGTCATGGAGGAGAGTCGTTCTTCAGGCAGATATCAGATGCGTCAAGCCTTGAGAAGGCGATGGACCAGATCCTTGCAAGAGGCAGGAATGAGACAATCCCGGACCAGTGGGAGGCACAGATACTGCTGAGGATCCTGATGAAGGCCAGGGTGATCCTTGTATCGCAGGCTCCGGATGAGATGATCAAGGCCATGCATATGATACCGGCACACGATATCAAGTCTGCCATGGACATGGCACGTGATATAATTGGCAGGACAGATGTCTCTGTCACTGCAATACCTGACGGTGTGTCCGTCATGGTTGTATGAGAGAAAAGGAGGAAACCGGATGAACATACTGGTATGCGTTAAGCAGGTTCCGGGTTCTAGTAACGTGCAGGTTGATGAGAAGACCGGTCTTCTCATAAGGCCCAAGAAGGGTAATAAACTCAACCCTTATGACCTTTATGCCATTGAGGCGTCGCTTGAGCTCCGCGAGAAGACAGGCGGGGCTGTCAAGATACTGACAATGGGACCGCCGCAGGCGGCAGAGGCCCTGGAGGAATGTCTTTGGATGGGCTGTGATGAGGGCTTTCTCATCACTGACAGGGCATTCGGAGGCGCTGATGTGCTTGCCACCAGCTACACTATTAGCCAGGGAATCCGAAGGACCGGCTCGGTTGACCTGATTGTCTGCGGCAAGCAGACTACGGACGGAGACACCGCCCAGGTAGGAGCGGAGACCGCAGAGCATCTGGGAATCCCTCATCTCTCAAATGTCACCAAGATCCTGTCTGTTGATAAGGGGTGGGTCACGGTGGAGGCCAACCAGGAGAACATGATTGTCAAGGAGAGTCTCAGGATGCCGTGTCTTATCTGCATGGACAGCGAGATCAACACCCCGAGGCTTCCGTCCTACAGGCGCAAGAAGGCATTGGACGGCAGTCTGATCCATTCACTGACACTCAATGACCTTGAGGACAAGGACAGCACCCATTACGGGCTTAAAGGCTCTCCGACACAGGTACAGAAGGTGTTCCCTCCTGAGAAGAGCACATCAAGGGTCATGGTCGAGGGTTCTTCTGAAGAACTGGCGCAGAAGCTCAATGATCTTCTCGCAGACAGGAAATTCATCTGACGGGAGGCTTTGAATGGGACTTGTTATTCATAAGGAAGTTGTTACAAAAGAGCTCGGTGAAAAGCTGAAGTCAATCTGTCCGTTCGGAGCCATCTCTTATGATGAGAAGGACGGTCTGTCCATAGGAATGGGCTGTAAGCTCTGCAAGCTCTGCGTCAAGAAGGGAGATGGGGCAGTCACATTCGAGGAGGAGCAGGCACCGAAGGTGGACAAGAGCAAGTGGAACGGTGTCCTGGTCTTCTGCGAGCATTTCCATGGCAAGATACATAACGTGACATTCGAGCTCCTGGGAAAGGCCAGGGAGCTTGCCGCCGTCAACGGCCACAAGGTTCTGGCCCTGATGATAGGATCAGATATCAAGGGTAAGGCCAGGGAGCTTTTCTGCTATGGCGCAGATGAGGTCTATGTCTATGATGACCCGGGGCTGAAGGACTTCCTGATCGAGCCTTACACCAATGTGTTCTACTCGTTCATCCAGGACATTAAGCCGTCATCGATTCTTGTGGGAGCCACGAATGTGGGCCGCTCCCTGGCTCCTCGTGTGGCCGCCAGGCTCAAGACGGGACTTACAGCGGACTGCACGTCATTGGAGATGACTAAGGACACTGACCTGGTTCAGATCCGTCCGGCATTCGGCGGAAACATCATGGCAAGGATCATGACCCCGAACCACAGACCGCAGTTCTGCACTGTCAGATATAAGATCTTCTCAAAGCCTGAGAGAGTCGAATGCGACAAGAGTCCGACCATCATGGAAGTGACGCCCAAGATGCTTGTCTCAAACGCAAAGCTTCTTGATGTCGAGATGAAGCCTGAGGATGTTGACATATCCGAGGCAGAGGTCATTGTCCAGTGCGGACGTGGCGTGAAGAGCAAGACGGACCTTGCGATGGTGCAGGAGCTTGCAGACCTTCTGGGCGCCAGGATGGCATGCACAAGGCCTCTTGTGGAGAACAACTGGTTTGACGCAAAGCATCAGATAGGTCTTTCCGGAAGGACTGTCAAACCTAAGCTCCTTATCTGCGTGGGAGTCTCAGGTGCGGTGCAGACGGTAGCCGGAATGAAGGGCAGTGACCTGATAATTGCAATAAACAGTGACCCTCAGGCACCGATTTTCGATGTGGCCAATTATGGATTCGTGGGAGACCTCTATGAGATCATCCCCCGTCTGACCAAGATGATTAGGGAGGCAAGATGATGTTCAACAAGCTAACCAGAGAAGATTTCCAGAAACTCGAGTCCATGCTTCCCGGACGTGTGCTGGACGGAAAATCAATCAATGAGGACTACTATCACGATGAGCTCGGAACCGCATTCGGGGTTCCGGAGGTCCTTGTTAAGGTCCTCTCCACTGAGGATGTCGCCTCTGTGATGAAGCTCGCCTATGAGCGTAACATCCCTGTGGTTGTCAGAGGCTCCGGAACAGGTTTGGTCGGAGGTGCAGTCGCGATCAACGGCGGCATAATGCTTGACACCTCTGCCATGAAGAAGGTCATTGAGCTTGATGAGAACAACCTGACCGTGACCGTCCAGAGCGGATTGCTTCTGATGGAGCTTGCCGCCTATTGTGACGAGCACGGCTATCAGTACTGTCCTGACCCCGGTGAGAAGAGCGCCACCATAGGAGGCAACATCTCAACCAATGCGGGCGGCATGAGGGCCGTGAAATACGGGGTGACCCGTGATGCAGTCAGGGCCATAACCGCAGTCCTTCCAACCGGTGAGATAATGAGGTTCGGCAGCAAGGTGGTCAAGAACTCAAGCGGCTATGACCTGAAGGACCTGATCATCGGAAGCGAGGGAACACTGGCAGTAGTCACTGAGGCCACTCTTAAGATAATCCCCAAGCCTGAGTACGCCATCAGCATCCTTGTACCGTTCAGCAGCATGAAAGATGCCATCTCCACCGTCCCCAAGGTCATCAGGGCACAGGTCACCCCTGTTGCTGTTGAGTACATGAGCCAGGATGTCATCCTCTTTGCCGAGGAGTACCTTGGCAAGAAGTTCCCCACGCATGCATCGGACGCATATCTTCTTCTGACATTCGACGGCAACACACGTGAGGCCGTGATGCATGACATGGAGACAATCGCCGACCTCTGCCTTGAGAACGATGCCCTGGATGTGTTCATGATTGACACGGATGAGCGCTCAGCCTCGGTCTGGTCGGCAAGAGGAGCCTTCCTTGAGGCAATCAAGGGCTCGACGGACCAGATGGATGAGTGTGATGTGGTTGTCCCCAGAAGCAAGGTGGCTGACTTCATCCTTTACACCCATCAGGTGGCAAAGGAGGTGGGGCTGAGGATCCCGAGCTTCGGTCATGCTGGAGACGGAAACCTCCACATCTACCTCTGCAGGGACGGTCTGGAGGAGAAGGAGTGGGAGAGCCGTAAGGACAGGGCGTTCAAGCTCATGTATGACAGGGCAAAGGAGATCGGAGGCCTTGTCAGCGGAGAGCACGGAATTGGCCTGGACAAGAGGCCGTACCTCCTGAACATGCTCGGAGAGAGACAGCTTGAGCTCATGAGGGGCATCAAGAACGTGTTTGACCCCAAAGGCATCCTGAATCCGGGCAAGGTCGTCTGAGGACCTTACCATGAGATGCATCAGATGCAACACAAATGAAGGCTCTTTCAGCTTCAAGGCCGTGGAGGTCCAGGAGGAGTATGTCTCAGGCAAGTCCGGTTTCCTGAGAAGCAGCAGAAAGCCATCACAGAAGATCCAGAGCCTCTCCGGAATAAAGGAGTTCTGTGTCTGTGACGCGTGCATAGACAGAAAGCTGCAGGCCACCATGAATCCCTGGCGTGGATTTCTCAGCTACTACAAGGTAGGTGCCATCCTTCTTATATTCGGAGTGGTGATCCTTGTGCTTTACGGAGGAAAGGACACCGTCTACACTGTGGGAGGGGTTCTTCTTGTGATGCTTGCGCTGATGCGAGCATACGGGTATTTCCGCAGGTCCAACGCCAAGAAGGAACAGTACATGAAGATGTCGGAGAACAACCGCCGCTTTGTCTCCGCATGGGAATGTGTCTCAGAGTCCGCTCCCAGGCGCATAGGAAACCACAGCGTCTATTACATTCCCATGACAGACGCCACTGACAGGATGACACGCGAGGATTTCTCAAGATACTATAAGCTCACGCAGGAGAACGCAGATGAGTTTTACAGGCTCGTCCATGGCTCAGAGAAGAAACACCCGTCACCCAGGCAAATTGAGAAGGTTGAGGAGGATCTTGACGAGCGCGAGCCTAACACCGATCTTACAGACGAGGATTGAGGCAGCATGAAGAAAAATGAGATTCAGATCATATACGGCAAAGACCCTTATGACATGGCCTTCAAGCTGATGGAGAGCTGCGACCTTGCATCCATGATCGGAGACAGGGACAGGAAGATAGGCCTGAAGCCGAATCTCATAACGTCATCGACCGCAGACCACGGCGCAGTGACTCATCCGGAGATCGTAGTTGCCGTCATTGAGTACCTTCAGGACCACGGGTTCAGGAACATCAGGATAATCGAGAGCTCATGGGTCGGTGACAACACAAGGCGTGCTTTTGCCGTCAACGGTTACAACGAGATCTCGGCTAAATACAATGTCCCTCTTGTTGATGTCAAAACAGATGCCTATGACAGAATTACCATTGATGGAATCACGATGGAAATCTCAAAACAGGCCATTGATCTGGATTTCCTGATTAATCTTCCCGTCCTGAAGGGCCACTGCCAGACACTGATGACATGCGCGCTGAAGAACATGAAAGGCCTTCTGTCTGACAGGTCCAAGAGGCAGTTCCACTCACTTGGCCTCCATAAGCCGATCGCCACATTGAACAAGGCCGTACGTCAGGATTTCATAATCGTGGACAGTCTCAACGGAGACCTGGACTTTGAGGAAGGCGGGACTCCTGTGTACTCATACCGCATGTTCGCGGGATCGGATCCTCTTCTGATGGACTGCTACTGTGCGACCCAGATCGGTTTCTCTCCGGATGAGATCGGATACATCAGATATTCAAGGCAGCTGGGAGTGGGGGAAGGTGATCTCTCAAAGCTGAGCACGATAGAGCTCAATGAGGCCATCTGCATTCCTTCCAGGTCAACTGGAAGGGCAAAGTCACTTGAGAGATATGTCAAAGAGGACTCAGCCTGCTCCGCATGCTATGCGAACCTGATTAACGCCCTTGCCAGAATGGATGAGAACGGTGATCTGAGGTCCCTTTCAGGCAGAGACATATGCATAGGGCAGGGATACAGGGGAAAGAGCCTTCATTGCATAGGCATAGGGAACTGTACCGGACTCTTTGATGAGAATGTCCCCGGATGCCCGCCTTCTGCGACTGCGATAAGAGAAAAGCTAGAGAGTTTGATTTGAGTTATTACTCCTCAACAAAGTCCTTGATCTGACGGTAGATTGCAAGACCCTTCTTCTGGCCGTACTTGGAGACAATGGCCATGTAGACGATCTGCTTGAGGTTCGGATCATCTGCCCTGCTGGAGAGTGTCCTGTTGACGAATCTGAGGACATCCGGGGTGAAGATCTCTGTGTCAGGTCTGTCTGTCTTGATCTGGAGCACTCCGTCAGCTGATCTTACGGGAATGACCTTAACCGGGTCCTTTACCTCTGCCGGTGTGATGTGCTTGAGATCCGGCTCAGGAACAACCTCTGCGGGCTTTGTCTCAACAGGTTTGGTCTCAACAGGTTTGGTCTCAACAGGTTTAGTCTCAACGGGCTTTGCTTTAACCGGCTCAAAGACTGGTTCCGGCTTGAGCTCAGGCTCTGCCTGGACAGGCTCAGCAGGCTCGACATGCTCCATTACAGGTGCAGGCTCTGCCTTAGGCTCGACATAGACGGGAGCTGGTCTCTCAGAAACAGGCCTCGGGCGCTCAGGTCTTGTGAAATCCGGTCTTGGTCTTCTCTCCATCGGTCTTGCTGCCGGTCTTGCAAGCGGTCTGACCTGAACAGGTCTGGGCACCGCGGAAGCGGCCTGCCTGAACGCTGTGGGTCTCTCATAACCGTCATGCCTCTCGCGGATTGTGATCATGTGGATGTTCACGCCGCGTCTTCCCCAGAATCTGACGAGCTCGCTGAAGTCATGGCCGGAGCTGACGATGAAGAATGAGTCCTGCTGCTCTGAATCCGCACCGATCAGATATCCGAGTGTGGTGGCGATATGGACATCAAGGGAATTGGAGTCATCACTGACCTTGTGTGCCTTCACTGATGCGTTACGCATGAGCGTCAGATACTCAAGGGATATCCTGGCGGTGCTGGCGCTGAAGAAGATATGTATGCAGCAGTCTTTCTGAAGTGCTCCTATCTCACGGAGTCCTTCATCATTGACATTTTCGAAATCAACCAGATAGTGTCTCATTTTTCCCCCTCTATCGTATCCTGTACAAAACCAAAGCCGTCCTCAGCAAGATAGATGAACATTTCAAGATGGTCATAAACGGCAACCCCGTATGATGCGATTCCTTCAGTCGTCATCACCGCGGATGCCTTCAGGCAACCGTCATAAGGATCTATCGACAAGGTCGCCCAGTTGGCATAGCTGTCTGAGAAATCATTGATTGCCCAAAGGGCATCAATCAATGTCTCATCCGTGACAAATGTGTCGCTGTACCAGAAGAACTCAATCATCAGAGGCTCGAAATAAAGGATCACGCTCTCACTGAGGTCACAGTCCGCAGGATGGAAGGCCACGTAGTAGTCCCCGTCTTCATCAATGTTCACGGCATAGTAATCGAACTCCGTGTTCAGGATCTCCTCGGTCTTGAGATAGTTGATGAATGAGACAACCCTTGAATCCTTGCATTCTGACAGATTCATTCCGCCCTGTGCCGTGACCGCAAAAGCGCACAGACAAACGGCAGAAAGCATCAGGAGAATGGCAACAGCTTTCCTCACTACAAGCCCCCTGAGTATATACAACTCCATTTCTATTCTAATTTTGGATTTTCAGTTTGGCAACAGTTTTTATTAGGATATAAACAGTAATATATGTATTTTTGATGAAAATAATGGCCTATTTGCGGCAAGAAAAACAAAAAACCTCCCGATTTGGGAGGTTTATGGGCCCACTGAGATTTGAACTCAGGACCAAAGGATTATGAGTCCTCTGCTCTAACCGCTGAGCTACAGGCCCGGTCACCATGGGTTGCTCCTTCTGGTGGCGTCTAAAGTTAGCACTTTTGTATTCTAATTTCAAGTGCATCCTTGTCTTTAGCCTTGCAATCAAATACAATTCAAGCGATGAGACATAGGGCATTCATTCTTTTTTCATTGGCTCTGATGCTGTTTGCCTGTGTCTCACTGTCTGCGCTGTCCTTCTCCACAAAACTCACCGGAATGACCACACATCCTGACTTCTGGCTAGGAATGTTCCCCTCAAGCGTCAGATGTTTCGCCGGCCTTGAGGGCCTTGAGTTCATTCCCGGGAGAATGACAGAGGCCGGCGTGGAGATTGCCACCGGAACCATAGCCAGGACGCTCTCCCAGGATCCTGAGACCGGAACAGTCATAGGTGACTCATCTGCGCAGGAGCTGAAGGACAACAGGTACTATGATGTCACCTATGCCGCATGGAAGATAGGTGTTGCCCAGGGAATAGGGTGGTCCAGACTTGCAGACTATGATCTTGTGACATTGCGCTTCACCATTGACGGCCAGTGGGAGGTGGCTCTTGACCCCCTGATGCAGGTTCCCGCAAGGTCCGGTTATCCGTTCAGGAACATTGCCGCTTTCAATAATGCCGTCCCGGGACAGGTGCTTCCGGGAACCCCTGACCTGTCCGGAAACAGGCAGCTTCTCAGCACCAGCTTTGATCTTTACGGAAAGGTCTCCGACAGGTTTTTCAGCACAGGGTTCCTTGACGGGCTGTCAGTGGAGTTCAAGTTCGTGTGGGCTCCGGCCTTCATGACATTTTCAAAGGGCTTCGGCGGTTATGCCGATTACTGGAAGATCTGGACTTATGCCCAGTACGGCAAGATGATACACCAGAAGAAGGACGCGGAGGGGAACAACCGCTGGTCAATCGGATTCTCCGACGAGTTTGAGATGCGTATTCTGGGCGGTGAATATGTTCCCGAGTATGCAAGGACATTGAAGTCACACATCTGGTGGTATGAGCCTGAGAACATGACGTTCATCGCAAAGAACACGCTGAGAATAAACTACTACGGCCAGCAGTTCTTCGGAGACTGCATCCCGTACATCTATCTTTTCCTGGACCTGAACTACTCAGGAGGTAAGCTCAACAACTACACCCTTGAGGACAAGATCGCATCGGTCTGGGAAGGTAGCTTCGGGGTCCATGCCGAGCTCCAGCTTTTCAGCATGTTCCATATTTACTATGAAATCGGACGTGTTTTCATGTATACTGGCGATAAAGAGGGCGTTAAGGGCCTTCAATACTCAAAGACCGTGAGAGTCACCGTCTCCCTTCCGGGAGGCGATGGCGCTGACTGGTCGAATTAAAGCTAAGGGGCATCAAATGAAGAAAGCGTTGACTGTCGTTCTGATTCTCGCTCTTGCACTGTGCAGTGTATTTGCAGGGGACTTCAAGTTCCTCTTCACAGAACTTGACCAGCATCCGGAGATCCTTGCGGGATTCCTTCCCACACTCACCGCAATCGGAGCAGGGTATGAGGGGCTTTCACTCATAGAGGGGGATCTGACACAGTTCCAGGCCACAATCGGCGGAGGTTACACCCAGCGTGTGCTTTTCCAGGATCCTGTGACAGGAGAGCCCCTTATCTCAGACCAGATGCTATATGACCAGATCCAGGTCCGCTGGAACCTGAAGTTCCTGCAGGGGTTCGGTGATTCGTGGGTCGAGGGCAAGGACCTTGTGACAGCTTATGTCGGTTATGAGGGCCGCTATGAGAAGGCAGTTGACTCCATGAAGGTCCATGAGGAGCGTTTCCGCGGCTATGCGGACCCTGTGGCAATGGAGAAGGGGAAGACCGCCATCCCGAGTCTTGACGAGTGGTTCAACACCCACTATGACGACGGAAACGGAAACGGAACCCTTAAGGGAAACAAGATCTATCCTGATCTTGCAGATGACTACTCGGCATTCATGACGAACTTCTACCTGGGTGCAAGACTGAACCTGATGGATGACAAGATGGTGTCCAACCAGGGCGGCCTTGCGGAGATTAAGCTCCAGTTCGCGCCCTCATTCCTAAACAACAAGGCAAGTTACTACAGCGTCACGTTCAATGCTGTCGCGGGAACCACGCTCTTTGAGATGTCAAATAAGAAAGGCCTGAACCTGTTCTCTGTTGTCCTGATCGACAGGGTCAACGTCAACTGGACCGACGGAAGCCAGGTGCCTGTATATGCCTCAAGGCCTGTGTCCCTCGGAAGAAAGGTCCGCGGCTTCAACACCAACAGCTATAACACAAACTTCACGGTTGTGAACAACCTGGACATCCGTCTCGCAGGTCCTGAGTTCCTCCTTGACGGAGTGTTCCCGCGCCTGAACCTGTTCTTCGACATGGGCTGGCACGCAGGCAACTACCTCAACACGGGACACAACGGTGTGGCTGCCGCAAGCGCAGGGGCAATGGCCGATAAATATGACCTGAAGAGGTTCCTCTGCTCAACAGGCTTCCAGCTTGAGATGTGCATCTATGACTTCATTGACCTTGGATTCCAGCTGTCATACCTCATCAGCGGAGACAACATGAAGACTCCGGGTGAGAAGTTCATAACCGGTGCCACATTCTTCCTGGATTTCTGATTCGAATCAGCCTAAGCGTATAGCCGTGTCTGCCTGTCAGGCACGGCTTGATTATTGTCTAAGGTAATTGATTTCAATATACTGACTAACTATGGAACAGAATTCAGTACATTGGGCGGATATTTACGCTGACAAGATCATCAGGGAGAAGGGTCAGAAGGACCTTTACACATGTGCTTCGGGAATCACCCCGTCCGGCACAGTCCATATCGGCAATTTCAGGGAGATCATCTCGGTTGACCTTGTGGTCAAGGCACTCAGGCAGAAGGGCCAGAAGGTGCGTTTCATTTACTCATGGGATGACTATGATGTCTTCAGGAAGGTTCCCAAGAACATGCCGCAGCCGGAGCTTCTTGAGACTTATCTCAGAAAGCCCATCACTCTTGTTCCTGACACAACGGGCAGAGCAGACAACTATGCCCGCGGAAACGAGCTTGATGTCGAGGAGAAGCTCCCGATCGTAGGAGTCTATCCTGAGTACCTCTATCAGGCACAGCGCTACAGAAGCTCAATGTATGCCGAGCAGATGAAAAGAGCACTTGAGCTCAAGAGCCAGATCATCGGAGTCCTGAACCAGTACCGTGCGGAGCCGCTTGATGACTCATGGTGGCCGATCGCAGTGTTCAGCTCATTCACAGACAAGGACAACACAACAATCCTCTCCTGGGACGGGGAGTACGGGATCACATACCGTGACAACGACCTGGGCAAGGAGGAGACAATAGACCTCAGGACCACCCCATATGCGAAGCTTCACTGGAGAGTCGACTGGCCCATGCGCTGGGTCGTGGAGGGTGTTGACTTCGAGCCTGCAGGAAAGGACCACCACTCAAAGGGAGGAAGCTTTGACACATCAAAGCAGATCGTCGAGTTCTTCGGCGGCCATGCACCTGTCTCCTTCCAGTATGACTTCATCTCAATCAAAGGACGCGGAGGAAAGATTTCCTCATCAAGCGGTGAGGTCGTCTCACTCGGTGATGTCCTTGAGGTCTACACACCGGAGGTCACAAGGTTCCTGTTTGCATCAACAAGACCGAACACCGAGTTCGCAATCTCCTTTGACCTTGATGTCCTGAAGCTCTATGAGGACTATGACAACTGCGAGAGACGTTATTTCGGACTGCTTCCGTGCAATGAGAAGAAGCTTGCCATGGAGAAGCGCGTCTACGAGCTCTCCCAGGTGGGCGATGTCCCCAAGACTCCCGGTTATCAGATCCCGTTCAGGCACCTGTGCAACCTGCTTCAGATCAACAGCGGAGACATTGAAGCTGTGATTGCTTCATTGCCGGATGTGCTTGAGGACCAGGTCGAGAGACTCAGGACCCGCTGCCGCTGCGCATGGACATGGATCACAACCTTTGCACCTGAGGATTTCAGGTTCTCCGTGGCAACAGCCGAGACTCCGAAGGTTGATCTTGATCAGGACGGCCTGAAGGCTGTCAGAGCCCTTTGCGCGAAGGTCAGCACCTGGGACGGAAAGGATGAGAAGGCTCTCTCAGAGCTTGTCTATGAGGCTGCAGCTGATGCCGGCGTGGAGAACACGGTTCTCTTCACCGCAACTTATCTTGCGCTGATAGGCAAGGAGAAGGGACCCAAGCTCGCAGGCTTCATGAGCACAATCGGTAAAGACAGGGTGATGGAGATCCTTTCAAGGTATTGATTCAGTCGTAAATCTGGACGTAAGGCCTCAATGTGTCAAACCACAGCTGGTTACCGGCTTCGGAGAAGTGCACTCCGTCAGGTGTGGCATACTCGCCCTTGAGCTTTCCGCCGGATGTGTTCATCAGGGCGGCCATGTCTATCACTGTCATGGAGTGTGAGGCCGCAAGCTCCTTGATGATTCTGTTCGCCTCATCCATTCTGCTGTTTACGGTCCTTGCGGTCTTTGCGGAGACGTTCGATCCTTCGTCGGTTATTCCCGCGACGGTGTTCACATAAACGGTTATCCCCAAACCCTCAAGCTCCGAGAGAAGCCGGTCATACTCCGTCCTGAATGCTGTGCTGTCATAACTGCCGCTCATGCAGTCGTTTCCGCCTATCGCCAGAAAGCAGCACTGAAGCTGGCCGTTCTCCTTCAGGGTCCGGATCTGGGGCATGCGGATGAGAAGGTTGCCTATCTTGTCACCGCCCACTCCGAGGTTGATGACCTCTGAGTCCGGGTATGCCGTGTTCCAGTCCGCACCGATAACCCTCGAGTCTCCGAAGAACGCTATCTTGGCATCTGCATGGGCAAGGCTCTGGGCCCATACCTGTGAGAGATGCTCATACATGGCGTTGTATGTCGAGGCAGGGATCTTGTCCTGACTGCAGGATACACAGAGAAGAAGCAGGGCAATCAGAACGTAAACAATGGCAATGCGCTTCATCTCAGGCCTGCGTCTCCTTGAACACCTTGGAGAGTATCATGTCATTGGACTTCCATTTGCCGTTGACTCGGACTCTCAGATCCAGTTCAAGCTTTGAGGACGGGAATATCTTCTTGATATCCTTAAAAGAAGCTATTCGAATCTTTTTGATGTTCTCTCCGCCTTTTCCGACCATTATTCCTTTCTGGCTTTCCCTCTCTACTGTTATGAATGCACGGACCCAGACCTTGTTCTCTGCCTCATTGTACTCAAGGTCGGAGACCTCGACCATGATGGCATAGGGGATCTCGGCGGTCACGGAGTTCATGGCTTTCTCCCTGATGATCTCGGAGACACGGAACTCCAGGTCCTGGTCAGTCCTGGCATCCTCATCATAGAGGAGCTCTCCTTCCGGCGCATGCTTGAAAAGCTCGATAAGTATCTCGTCCACGCCGTCATCGTCCTTGGCTGAGGCAGTGAGGATGGTGCGGCCGGGCATGCTGCGCTTCAGGTATTCCTCGGCATCGGCTATCTGCCTGTCGGTGAGGATGTCCTTCTTGTTGATGCAGCAGACCACAGGCACTGACAGTCCGCTGAGCATGTAGGTGATTGCGTCTTCCTCGCTTCCGGGCTTACGTGTGGCATCAAGGAGGTACAGCACGGCATCAGTTTCCTCGAGCGATGCCACGGTGATGTCCTGCATGCGTTTCTGGAACTTCTTCTCGGAGATATGGAAGCCCGGGGTGTCCGTGAATATGATCTGGCCGCGGGAATCAGTGTAGATTCCGCGGATGGCGTTGCGGGTTGTGTGAGGAGTGGGGCTTGTGATGGATACCTTTGACTCACAGATAGTGTTGATCAAGGTGGACTTGCCGGACGACGGTCTGCCGATTATGGCTACTGATGCGCATTTCATGTGTAAACATATATAGCAAACGTGTTTGGCTTGCAAGTGGAAATGTCATGACAGGGAGTGCCTGTCTTAAAAGATCGATGATCTGGTGACACATGGGAATCTCCATGTTAATATTCATCTGTCGGGTATGATGCCTGCCCAATCTTTTTTAGGGTGGTGAAGTATGAAAAGATATCTTTTGATCGTTTTGGCGGTTATTCTTTTATCCTGTTTCCTGATCTCATGTAATCCGGAAGCTGAGGATGTCAAACGTACTGATCCCGCAATTGTCGGAACGTGGACGTGTACGGAGGAAAAGAGTCCGGTAGCGACTTATACATGGAACCTTACGCTTAAAAACGATGGGACTTACATAATGGAAGAGTTTTATAACGGAGATCCTTCCCAAACTGATACTGGAACATGTTGGAATGAAGGCAATAAATTGGTATGTACTTTCACCAATCTTGAGGATTTCTTCCCATATTATAAGCCTTATACAAGTGAGCATCCATGCTATGTTTTTAGGGACGCGGATGAGACTCACTGGAAACTTGGTTTCTCTGAGAAATGTGAGAATCCGCTGGATTATGATAACACTTATGACTGGGATGATGAGAAGAAGATATATTACATTGAGCAAAACGATGCGGAGCGTCATGAATACTGGTACCACAAGTTTGGGGATGCCTCATATGAGTTCAGTTCTACAGGTATCACAAAGGATGAATCTGACAATGAAATGTACAGGATGGAAATAGTTTTTATTGCCAAAGCGGAAGCCTATACGGATCCTTCGGCAAACAAAGTGTTTGAGAAGTTCTACGATTTTGACACTGGCAAGTGCTCATGTAAAGTGACCTCCAGCTATAAGAAAGACGGAGACACTCTCACCCTATACTGGCAGGGCTCAGAGAAAACATTCACAAAAAAGTAGTTTCTCCATGATCTGATCCGGTCCTGGCTTGAGCATCAGGGCCGGATTGATCTGCATCATTGAAAACAAATAGGATTACTGTTATTTTTAAGCGTGAGCTTTTAGTAGCGTCACGGAGGCCATATGAGACTTGAGGACAAAGAGAACAAGAACGAGCAGAACATGAATGCGGCAGGGCAGTATGACAAGCTGCTCAAGACACGGTCCCTGCTTCTCTCAGGAGAGATCAACAAGGATTCCGCGGACAAGCTGATCAAGGACCTCCTTGTCCTTGAGGCAGAGAGCAGTGATCCGGTGCGCATCTTCATCAATTCCCCTGGCGGTGATGTCGATGCGGGCTTTGCCATCTATGACATGGTCAGGTTCGTCACATGCCCAGTGATCATGATCGGTATGGGTCTTGTGGCCAGTGCCGCTTCTCTGATTCTTCTTGCCGTTCCGGCAGAGCGCAGGATAGGGCTCCCTAACTCATCATATCTGATCCATCAGCCTCTCAGCGAGATGAAGGGCAATGCGACCGACATCGAGATCCATGCCATGCAGCTTGAGAAGATGAAGGCGAAGATTAACTGCATCATCGCCGAGGCAACCGGCATGAGCCTTGAAACAGTCACCGCCGATACCGACAGGGACCACTGGCTTGATGCGTTAGAGGCCCAGAAGTACGGCCTGATCAGCAGGATCGTTGAGAGCAGAAGCAAGCTGTAATAGATCCGGCAACACAAAAAAATCATACTTTTTTCTCATTACCTGAAATATTTCCTGCACTTTTCTCGTATATAAGGGTGAAAACAGATATACGGGAGGAGTTGATCATGTCAGAAACCTATGAATTAGTTAAGTTCGTTGACGACAGCTTTGAGCTTGAGGTGAATGTGAGTCCTGAGGAGGACACGGTGTGGCTTACGCAACAGCAGATGGCAATGTTATTCGAAGTCGATCAAAGTCGAATAAGCAGACATATCACTACCATTTACAAAGAGAAAGAACTGGAGAAGGAGACAACTTATGCGGAAAACGCATTAGTTCAAGTTGAAGGGCAACGAAGAATAAAAAGAAGAGTACAATTCTACAACCTTGATATGATTATCGCAGTAGGATACCGAGTCAATTCGAAACGAGGCACACTCTTCAGACAATGGGCAAACAAGATCCTGAAATCCTACATGCTCAGGGGTTTTGCGGTGGAGCCATCACGAGTGCTTGTCTCCAGGGAGAACTACCTGGACCTTGTGAATGTGGTCAACAGGATAGACAGCACTCAGTCGGACT
The DNA here is from genome assembly GCA_902781545.1 of uncultured Spirochaetales bacterium. GTDB lineage: Bacteria > Spirochaetota > Spirochaetia > Sphaerochaetales > Sphaerochaetaceae > UBA9732. Next base: position 26,898 of record CACZJR010000003.1, read on the forward strand.
TGGTAGGCAGGGTCGAGAGACTGGAGGACAAGTATCCGGAGCTGGGGATGAGGATATTCTTCAAGGGCCAGCTCTATGACGCCTCAAGTTGCATCAGGGGGATACTTGAGCAGGCGCACAGGGAGATACTGCTCATAGACGGCTATGTGGACAGACATACCCTGGACATGCTGTCCGGAAAGAGAGACGGTGTTAAAGTCCTCCTGTTCACCTCATCCCGGGGCAACAGGATCACAGGAAAGGAGATCAGTGACTTCAACGCCCAGTACCCGTCACTGGAGGTACGGATCACCGATGAGTTCCATGACAGGTTCCTCATATTGGACAGGGAGAGGATGTATCACATAGGGGCCTCTGTGAAGGATGCGGGACGCAGGACGTTTGAGATCAGCGAGAACAAAGACGGAAGGTACCTGGATATGATTCTTGAAAGGCTCGGCGTAACATTAGCTGAATGACAGGCTGCACATAATCTATGTGAACTGCAGGTGCCGCGGTGATGAAGAGATGGATTGTCTGATGAGGGATTCTCTTGCACCAACGCGGATGAGATGACATATAATGAACTTGCGGAGAGGGTAAGGTACCTGAAGGAGAACACGATGAGCAAGTACGGCATGAGCAGGGCTGTTGAGGAGTACGGCGACGAGCGTGAGGCGAAAGGACTTGAGAAAGGTCTTGCGGCAGGCCGTGCCGAAGGTGCTGACAGGATGGCTGGCCTTGTCTCAGTGCTTCTGAAGGCAGGCAGGACAGAGGATCTTCAGAAAGCATCTTATGACACTGACTACAGGGAACAGCTGTTCAAGGAATTCGGCATAGCCTGAACCCTATTATTATCTGATTATTTACGACCGGGAGAATTCAATGAGAAGTCTCCCGGTTTTTCACTTCTTTAGGCAATGTCTTCCGTATCTTCCATATCTTCCAAACCCTTCCATTTGCCATCCGGAATGGCCGGCAACACAAAAAAATCATACTTTTTTCTCATTACCTGAAATATTTCCTGCACTTTTTTCGTATATGTATGTATGAAGAAAGCAAGAAATATCATTATGTCTGTTTTGATCCTGATGGCCCTTGCATCATGCAGTGTCTCATGCAGGGAGCAGGTGCCTGCCTCAGATGAAAGCTCGGTCTGCATCGCAAGCTGGAATGTCCAGAACCTGTTCAACGCTTCACTTGATGGTGGTGAATATGACGAGTACAAGCCGGAATCCGGGTGGGACCAGGGTTCATATGAGAGACGCCTGGCAAGCATTAGGACCGTGCTTGGATATCTTCCCATGTCCAGGGAGAAGATTATTGTCTTGAATGAGGTCGAGGGTTCAGATGTGGTTGAAGAGCTGATAAAAACCAATGATATCACAAATCTAGGACTTTGTTGGTTTGCCTGTACCTCATCTGAGAATCTTGCTGTCCAGACAGCTGTGATCAGCTCTTTGCCGATAGAACATGCGAGCGTGCATGAGGTGGATGAGAATCTGAGACCGGTTCTTGAGGTCTGCATAGAGACCGGGAGGGGAAAGCTCTTCATCCTTGCAGTTCATTTCAAGTCGAACCTCGGAGGAGTGGAGGAGACAGCACTCCTGAGGCGGAAGGGGGCCGAGGTCACCGCTCAGATTTCTAAAGTCATTGAGAGGGAGAACCCCGGGTGCCTGATCCTTGTCTGCGGAGACATGAACGAGGAATGCTGGGACAACCGCATAATGGGACCTGACGGACCGCTTAAGGCATCAGGGTCCTTTATTCCCGGATCCTGGTACTGTTTCTGGGAGGATCAGGGGTTATCTCTTTGGCCGAACGGCTCTTACTGGTACTCAGGCAGCTGGAGATGTTATGACAACATACTGGTCTCTTCATCAGGACGCGACGGTGCGGGACTGGAGGTCAATGACTGCGGGGTTGTATTCAAGGGGATCCTGAGCACCGCAGACTCCAAGCCCGCTGCATGGAACAGGAGGCTTCTGACAGGTGTGTCGGACCATCTGCCTGTCTGGGTCATGCTGAAATAACAGGGTGGACAACAGGGCCGATTACTTTTATCATGTGTTGTATTAATAATATCAGTACGACTGTACTGGGAAGAGGTATCCTTTTTTATGAGAATCAAGCCTTGCCTGTTAGTGGTCATACTTGTTGCACTTGCCATTGCTCCGGTTTTCGCCGACGGCATGTTCGTGCAGTCTCCGTTGTACCCGGGTGATGTAAGCTATACATACAGCTCACAGCTCGGGATTTCCGGTTCTTCGACATCCATTCCCGTTAATGCTGTCCTGCAGGCCATCGGAAACACCGATTATCCCGTCACGCCAGGAGACAGTTTCACTCTTGCTTACTCAGACGGCAAGAACCTTGTCACGCTTGAGCTTCAGGCTGACAGCGACTGCCGTGTCATGATCCAGTCCGTAGGTGTAGTAGAGGCAGCCGGCCTCACATACAGGGAGTTCAAGCTCCAGGTCGAGGATCTGATCTCCAAGTATTACACCTATTCTGCCCCGCAGCTTGTGCTGAAGAACTGCGGTGTCTTCTCCGTGAGGGTAAGCGGAGAGGTCAACTTCACACAGTATGTCACAGCCTGGGGACTCTCAAGGCTCTCCGATCTTGCAGACTATGCGACCAGATTCGCATCCACAAGGTCCGTGACACTGATCACAAAGGACGGCACAAGCCGCGATTATGACCTTTATGCCGCTCTCAGGGATGACTCCTTTGAGGATAATCCGCTTCTCTCACCGGGCTGTGAGGTCAGGTTCAACAAGGCCTCATCCATCATCTCCCTTGGAGGAGCGGTCAAGAGCCCCGGAGTCTATCAGCCTCTGGCAGGGCAGACACTCTACCAGGTCATAGAGTCTTACGGTGGCGGACTCCTTAATTCCGCGGACGAGAGGGTGATCTCCGTATCCAACTTCCAGAACGGCCAGTACAGCGCCAGACAGCTGTCCATGGAGCAGGCGAAGTCATATGTGCCTGCTGACGGGGATTCAATCAACATCACTTCTGGCTCTCAGGCCATGCCTTATGTGACAATCACAGGCGCACTTGCATCTGAATCCGCTACAAATCTGACGGCTGCAAGCAGGATCAACTACAACTTCATCCCCGGCGAGACAGCCCTGCAGCTGGTGCGCAACATTGCGCCGAGGCTCCTTGCAACAAGCGACACAAGCGCCATCTACATCCTGCGCGGCTCACAGAAGATTTATGTCGATGCCTCTGCGGCACTCACATCAGCTGAGATCGGTGACATTTACCTTGAGCAGGGAGACATTGTGGTCATCCCGTTCTCACAGCTCACGGTCACTGTCACAGGAGCTGTAAGGAATCCCGGCTCCTTCACTTATGTGCCTGACCGCAACACAGACTATTACATCAACCTCGCCGGAGGTTTCTCTGATGTGGCCACACAAGGGGTCAAGGTCCTGGACAAGGACGGCAACAAGATAAAGGACAGCACCGTCCCTGCTGATTCGACCATTGTAGCGAACAAGACAAACATCACGAACAACATAGCGCTTGTCGCCTCAATTCTCTCGATAGTGAGCACTGTCCTGACCATAGTGATCAACGGTCACACAATCGCCACATGGTGATGCTGGAGGTAATTCATGGAAGAAAAAGAGCTTAATGAAAAGCGAGACATCCAGTACAACGCAGACAGGGACGAACAGGAGATCTCAATCTCACAGCTTCTTGGCATTGTGAAGCAGAGAAGGATCTGGATCTACCTGTTCTTCATCCTCGCACTTGGTGCAGCAATCTTCTATCTCAAGATAACCGATCCCACATATGAGGCTACAGCCAGCGCACTTGTTGAGCCGATCTCCAACGCCACATCAATCGAGAGCCTGCTGACATCTACGTCAAGCTCCTCCAAGATCGACACCGAGGTCCAGCTGATCACATCAACGACAAACCTCCAGAACGCCCTGGACAGACTTGACCTGACACAGTACCTGGATCCGGAAGGGGTACCGTACTCGGAGAAGGACCTGAAGGGCCAGAATTTCACAAAGAAAGTCTCGGTCAAGACGGTGAGCAACACCAAAGTCATCCAGCTGACTGTCTCTGACAAGAACGCCCGGTTCTGCGCGGACTTCGCCAATGCCATCCTGGATGCATACACCGAGATGCTCACACGGATTGCAAAGAACTCAAAGAGCGCACAGCGCGAGTTCCTTGAGACCCAGATTCCCGCAACAGAGGCCCTTCTTGCCGAGGCAAGTGAGGAGCTCTCCGACTACAAGGAGCAGAGCGGAATCACCCAGATGACCCAGAAGAACACTCTCCTGACATCCAAGATCGCATCATTCCAGCTTGAGATCGAGCCGCTGAAGCTGCAGATGATAGAGGCCCAGAGCCTGATGGGCAGCCTGAACGCCGACGGAAGCCTTCCTTCCGTGGAGCAGATCAAGGAGAAGGCGGCCCTTGATGCCATGCTGGATGAGTACAAGGCAAACAGCAAAGAGCTGATCATGTATCAGAATGTCGAGTCCTCCGCTGGATCCTCAAGGATCTTCGTGCTCCAGAACGCACTTGCCTCCAAGGAGAAGGATATCCTGAATGCCGTAGTGGCTGTTGTGGGACAGGCGAACTCCGCATATGCCAAGGCCGCATCTGATTATATCCTTGTCACTGCGGCCACAGAGGCAATTGAGAACGTAATTGATGTATACAACAGTGATCTTGCCGACTATCCTCTGATGGAGCGCAAGTACCTCGAGCTGCAGAGGAACGTTGAGATCTACGAGCAGCTTCTGCTCTCACTGAGGCAGCTCCTTGAGGAGACCAGGATGGTCGAGGCCGCCGTTGTTGGTAACGTCAACGTCATTGACAGCGCTGTTGTCCCCACTGTTCCGGTGAGTCCGAGAAAACTCATGATCCTGGCCATTGCTGTTGTGGGAGGAGTAGTGCTTGGAGTGCTGTTCGGTCTGTTCCTTGAGTTCACTGATGACACGATCCGCAGCGAGGACACAATCAAGAACATCGTCGGACGTGATGTCCCGTCATTGGGCTGGACTCCGTTCATCAAGGATGTCGAGAAGGTGAAGAAGGACTTTCCGGCCTTGTTTGTCCTGAATGATCCCGATGCCTCGGTCTCCGAGCGTTTCAGGGCAATCTCGAACAACATCATCTATTCACTGCCGAAGAAAATCCAGGTCCTGTCAATCAACTCCACCGACATGAGTGAGGGAAAGACCACCGTCATATGCAACGTGGCCACATCCTATGCCATGACAGGCAGGAAGGTCCTTCTGATTGACGGTGACTTCCGTAAGCCTGCCATTGAGTCTTTCTTCAAGCTCAAGAGGTCAAAGATCGGTCTTGTGGACGCTGTCATCAACAACGTCCCGCTCGAGAAGTGCATTGTCAGGCCTACAGAGCTGGTTCCGAACCTGCACATCCTGCCTCCGGGATCAGGAACCAGGAATCCGAACGCACTTTACAATTCGGAGAAATTCAGCAAAATAATCGAGAAGCTCAAGACCGTTTATGATTATGTCATCATAGACTGTCCGCCGCTCTCATACGGCTCGGAGTTCACACACCTGTCAAAGCATCTGGACGGTTTTGTCCTTAACGTCAGGGCTGGTGTTTCATCAAAGAGGGCGCTTGCAAGCTTCATCTCGGACCTTGAGTTCCTCCGTGCACCGCTTCTGGGGTTCATCTACTATGGCGTTGTGGCAAGAAACCAGAGCTCCTACGGAACCTACGGTTACTATGGCGCATATGGCAGCTATGCCAAGAAACGCTACGGTTACGGTTACGGAAAGTCTTACGGCTATTACGGATCGAACCAGAAGTCCCTCTATGAGGAGGGCCATGGCTCATACAGGCAGATCCACATCAAGGAGCTGAAGAGAAGAAAAGATGTCTCCTATGGAAACAGGGAGCCGGTTCTTGCGTTCTCCGCAGGGCTTTCCGGCGCATTCAGCTCTGCCGTGAACCTTGGCGGTCCGCAGGCAAAGCACAGGCCTGTCATCCGCACCGTAGATGATGCTGAGAAGAAGACCTCCGACATGCTTTCGGATATCGAGGAGATCTACAAGAAAGAAGAGACAAAGAACTGACTTTTTAGGAAGTAGATAGATGGATTTTATTGCTAAACTGAAGGAGACGCTCACGTCTGTTCTTCCGATAATGGTGATTGTTCTGATTCTGAACTTCACAATCACGCCGTTGGGGACAGACAGGCTGCTGCGTTTCATCCTGGGGGGAGTGATGCTCATAATAGGGCTGTCTCTCTTCCTTGCGGGAACAGAGATCGGGATGGTGCCTGTAGGGGAGAAACTGGGATCCACCCTCACAAGGAAACGCAATGTGTGGTTCATGCTCGCAGTGGGTTTCATCATCGGTTTTGCCGTGACAATGGCAGAGCCTGACGTCTCAGTGCTGGCATCTCAGGTTCATGACCTCAACCCTGCGATTTCCGAGAGGACACTGGTGCTGATGATAGCACTTGGACTTGGCATATTCGTAGACATCGGGCTGCTCCGCACCGTGATGGGGTTCCCCCTGAGATGGGTTCTCTTCATCTTCTACGGATTGGTGTTCGTGTTTGTCGCAGTCATAGGCCAGGCGATGGCCTCCATCAGCTTTGACGCAAGCGGTGCGACGACAGGTCCGCTGGCGGTTCCGTTCATCCTTGCCCTCGGCCTTGGTGTGTCATCCTCGACCAAGAACAACAGTGACAACAGTTTCGGTCTTACAGGTGTGGCTTCCATAGGTCCGATCATTGCAGTCGCAATGATGGCAATGATGGCCTCAAAGGCAACAGGCGGAGCCTCTTCCGTGGCTGCCGAGGCCTCTGCCACGACATTTGCCGGAGTCCTGCTCTCAACACTTGGTGAGACCGCGATCGGGTTCGCTCCGCTTCTTGCCATCATAGTGCTGATGCAGTTCACGATGCTTCATTTCCCGAAGATCAAGTTCAGGAACATCATGTTCGGTATTGTATACAGCTTTGTGGGAATAGTCGTCTTCCTGACCGGAGTCAGCTATGGATTCTCCGATGTCGGATTCTTCCTCGGCAAGACAATGTCCCAGAATTTCAGTCCTGTGCTTGTTGTCGGAATAGCATTGCTGTTCGGAGGCATTGTTGTCTTTGCCGAGCCCGCGGTGTGGGTTCTCACAAAACAGGTCGAGAGCGTCACGGCCGGAAGAATCAAGCGCTCAATGGTCATGATCTTCATCTGCATGGGTGTCGCCGTCGCCGTTGCCCTTGCCATGGTGAGGATACTTCTTCATATCAACTACCTCTGGTTCGTGTTCATCGGAGTGGGTCTTGCGCTTGTCATGACGCTTTTCACTCCGTCTCTGTTCACAGGCATTGCATTTGACTCCGGAGGAGTTGCGAGCGGTCCTATGAGCACGTCGTTCCTGTTGTCTTTCGCGTTGGGGGTCTCCGATTCGGCGGACATGGGTTTCGGACTTGTGGGCCTGATAGCGATTTCTCCGCTTATAGCGATCCAGATCCTGGGAATTATCTTCAGGCTGAAGGAGAAGAAGAGTAAGGGAAAGGAGGGGGTGACCGATGCTTCTGCTGCAAAATAATCTTATGATAGCCATTGTCAACAAAGGTCAGGCGAGACGCTTTGTTGACATTGCCAGGAAAGCGGGCACAGGCGGTGGCACCGTGATTCCCGCAAGAGGAACTGCTACAGGCAATTTCCTCAGGTTCCTTGGATTGGGAGACACTTCCAAGGAGATGATCCTCATGGTCATTGAGAAAGACCTTGCGGATAAGATTGTGGAGGAGGTCCGCTCTGACGGACGCATACAGGGTGTGGCAGCTTTGCTCAGATCCGAGAAGGAGGAAAACATGGCTTCTAAATGGAAGATGATTACCATAATAGTGAACATCGGTTATGCCGATGACATAATGGATGCTGCCAGGAAGGCGGGTGCCAGAGGCGGCACGGTGACTCATGCCAGAGGAACCGGAACGGCTGATGATGTTAAGTTCATGGGCGTTGAGATTGTCCCTGAGAAGGAGATGATCCTGATTCTCAGTGAGGCAGAACAGGCGGAGAAGATCATCAGCGCCATCTCCTCACTGAAATGCCTTGACGAGCCTGGTATAGGAATCATCTACACACAGGATGTCAGCGACTTCAAGAACCTGGACCCGAAGAAATGACAGATACTGCTCAGGTTGTGATAAAAAGCGGCAAGGAGAAGAACCTGCTGCGCCATCATCCATGGGTGTTCTCCGGTGCGATAGAGGACTCATCTGTCCCTGCGGAGGCATGCATCTGCCGTGTGGTGACCAGCGAGCAGAGATTCATCGCCTGGGGAGCCTATGATCCTGAGAGCCATATCCAGCTCAGGCTTCTCTCCTGGAAGCAGGATGTCCTTCCGGATGAAAAGTGGTGGCGTGAGACAGTCAGGGCCTCCGTCATCAGACGCAGGCGTTTCTTTGAGGACAAGGCATCCGAGACAACCGCGTTCAGGATAATACACGGTGAGGCCGACATGCTTCCCGGAATAGCCGCTGACGTCTACGGCAAGATTGTCAGGATCATTCTCAGCGCGAGAATCGCATGGAACATGAGGTCTGTTGTTGTCTCTGCCATTGAGGATCTTCTTCATCCGCAGATGATCATACTGAACACTGATTCCTCGTTCTGTGCCATAGAGCATCTTCATGAGGTCACCGAGTATTACAGACAGGGACAGAGATTCACGCCTACCGAGAAGCTTGAGGACATAAAGATCCGCGAGAGCGGATTGTATTATTCCCTCACACCTGGTTCCGGACAGAAGAGCGGCTTCTACTGTGACCAGCGTGAGAACAGGATCAGGCTTGAGCAGTATGTCCGTGACGCCGAGGTTCTGGACGGATGCAGCTATACAGGCGGCTTCACGCTTCATGCCCTGAGGACAGGAGCCAGGCATGTCCAGGCGGTTGACAGCTCATCCGAGGCGGTCCACAGGCTTCTGTCCAATGTGAACCTGAACGTGGAGCTAGGGACCCTTGATCCTGATTCACGTGACCGTGTTGACGCGGAGAAGGCCGATATCTTCGAGTATCTCAGGTCGATGCCCCGAAACAAGTATGACGTGATAATTCTTGACCCGCCTAAGCTGGCTCAGACCATCAAAGCCCTTGAGAATGCCAAGAAGGCATATAAGGAACTGAACCGGACCGCCATGGAGAAGATCAAGGACGGGGGCATTCTTGTCACATGTTCCTGCTCCGGATCTCTCTCACGTGAGGAATTCAGGACGGTTCTTGCATGGAGCGCAAAGGATGCGGGAGTTGAGGTGCAGGTGCTTGAGACCCTGGGACAGGCGCAGGATCATCCTGTAAGGCTGTCGTTTCCGGAGAGCGAGTACCTGAAGGTTTTCATTCTTCGCGTAATTAAGTGAAGAATTGTGTGAATCATAAGGCATTCTTGAAAAAGAATGTACTAAGTATTAGTCTTGTCTTGATGACATGAAAATGGGGGACTCCGATGTCAAAAAGAATCATGGTTCTGGCAATGGCACTTGTTCTTTGCATTGCGTTAGCACAGGGTGTCTTTGCAGAAGACAACCAATATCCGGGTTATTACAAGCCTTTCACGGTAAAAAGCGTTGATGATGGATATTCTCTCTGGGATGCGCTTTGGTTCAATCCCACCATCTATTGCCTTGATGTTCTTCAGTTCAATCAGGTCTATCTCATGCCTGATGATCCCGTCACCTTCTTCCTTGAGGCCGCTGCCCAGACCGATGAGCAGATTGAGGAGGACTACTTCATCTACGGCTCATTCGTGGAGCCTGAGTTTGTCGGTCGTGTGAGTTTTGCCCTCAGCTGTGATGTCGAGGAGTACGCGAAGGTCATCGGACACGTCTTTGACCCTTCATTCTCATATTACCTGAGCAATGTGTTCACTGACCTTGAGACAGTTCCTGAGATCTTCCCGCGCGGAATCGGAAGAGCCAACGCATATGACACATACAGGCGCACCGCACTCCAGCTCGCGATCTATGCCAAAAAGAACGGCAAGACACCTGCCTCTGACCTGATCAGTGAGTATCTGGATGATGCATTTGCCAAGTTCGAGAAGCAGTTCGAGGATGCAATGGCGGCGGAGGCGGCAGCCAATGCAGGCGCTGAGGGAACAACAGCCCCCTGACAGGGTTTGACTGAGTATTATTTATAGGAGATAAATAACATGACATTTGCTGAGAAAATGAAGGCACAGGCCATTGCGGCCGGAAAATCACTTGTCCTGCCAGAGGGACTTGAGCCTAGGACTGTGAAGGCAGCCAGAATGATTCTTGACCAGAAGATCGCATCTTCCGTGACTCTTGTTGGAAATGTCTCAGAGGTCAAGGCCAACGCTGAGAAGCTCGGAGTGGACCTCACCGGGATCAAGATCGTCGATCCTCTTGTGAGCGAGAAGAGAGCCGCTTATGCCAATGAGTATTATGAGCTCAGAAAGCACAAGGGAATGACTCCGGAGCAGGCCAATGACCTGATTGTCAACGAGCTCAGATGGGGCGCCATGATGACACACATGGGCGATGCCGATGCAATGGTCGCAGGCGCTGAGAATACAACAGGTAATGTTCTTCTGGCTTCATTCCAGATCATCAAGTGCCGCCCGGGAATCAAGAGCGCCTCCTCATGCTTTGTCATGGCGACAGACAAGAAGCAGTATGGTGTTGACGGCACCCTCATTTTCGCTGACTGCGCAACAATTCCTAACCCGACAGCCGAGCAGCTTGCCGAGATCGCAGAGGCATCAGCTCTCTCATGCAGGACATTCCTCGGGGCAGAGCCGGTTGTGGCCATGCTCTCATACTCAACAAAGGGAAGCGCGAAGGGTGAGCTGGTCGACAAGGTCACCACAGCCCTCTCACTTGTCAAGGAGAAGTGCCCGGACCTCAAGGTTGACGGAGAGCTCCAGCTTGATGCAGCCATTGTTCCGTCAGTCGCCTCACAGAAGGCTCCAGGCTCAACAGTCGCAGGTCATGCGAACGTCCTGGTCTTCCCGGATCTCCAGGCCGGAAACATCGGTTACAAACTCACACAGAGACTTGCAGGAGCAGAAGCCTATGGTCCTATCCTCCAGGGTTTCGCAAAGCCTGTCTCTGATCTCTCAAGAGGATGCAGCTCCGAAGACATCGTTGTCACTGCTGCAATCACACTTGCACAGGCGGCTTCAAACTGATGTTCTGAGCCAGCAACAGAAAAAAATCAAAAAAAGTGTCGGAAAGTTGAAATATTTCCGACACTTTTTTCGTATATAAGGGCATGAAGTATCTGATGATATGTCTTCTGCTCTCAGTACTCTCATTCTGCCTTATAACCTGTGCCGCAGGCTGCATTCTCATAATTGTCCATCTGTTCGTTGTATCCATTTCTTTCCTCTCGGCCTGCGGCACTTTATTTCCCTCTGCCAGGATCCGTCAGGCGGCTGTTGTCTCATTCATAGGTCTTGCTGCCTCAGCACTGGCCTTTGTGACATGCCGCAGCCTTGATCCGGAGATCTGTTTCCCTGAGGCCTACATAACAAGGATAGAGGGCAGTGTGATATATGACTCATCATTTACCAAGAACGGGAACCACATGATGAAGATAAGGCTCCGAAGGTGCATCACCAATACTGGCGACGAAGGCACCGCCTCAGGGGTTGTTACCGTCGTTGGCAATGAGGTTCAGATCATCTCAGCAGGGGTGCATGTCAGGCTCAACGGTGCTTTCTCGGACGGACTCTTCATCTATGATGATATCCAGGTCCTTGAGCGTAACACCTTGAATGACATCAGGGAGAACCTGATCTCAAGGCTTCAGCGGAGGGTGCTCGGGGATGATGACGATGATGCATCGCTTTTGAGCAGCCTGCTGCTTCTGGGCCGTGCAGATGGTGCTAAGATAGGTCTTCAGGAGAAGGCAAGACAATGCGGCTGTGCCCATGTGCTTGCGCTCTCGGGAATGCATCTGGGTCTGCTGGCAGGAATATGCATGTCACTTTTCGGCAAAGGGAGGCTCGCACGAGTTTTGGCCTTTGCAGCTGTCTCGGCATTTGTGTTTGCCGCAGGCCCCAGGGCATCGCTCATCAGGGCGGCATTGTCTTTCTTTCTGTTCTTCATCCCGCTGAAAGAGCGCACTGTGGCGGTGTTCTGCATTCACTTGATCCTGTTCCCCATGACCATGGGAGAACCGGGCTGCTGCTACGGATATCTTGCCATATTCGCGATTGTTTCGCTCTCTCCATATATCAGGGCGGTTCTCTTTCAATATTGCGGCAGGCTCTCCTCCCTGGTAAGCGCAACACTGGCCGTTCTTGCCTTCAGCGCTCCGGTATATATCCTTCAGAACGGTTTCTGGTGCCCTGCGGTGATAGTTGCATCTCCTCTTGCAGGCGTTCTGGCGGGACTGTCCATGTCCATGGGGCTGCTTCTTCTTGTCTTCGGACGTGCGGCCTGGATACTGAAAGCCAACAGCCTCATCTTCAGCTGCATGGAGCGACTCTTTGACATGCTTCTTGATTTCCCCAAGGCAGGATGGCTCGGTTACGGGATACTGGTCCTTCTGCTTCTGTCCATGTTTGTCCTGAACAGGTTGCAGCATCGGTGGAGCACTTCAACAGATTCGGTTATTTCTATATAATCCCTTTTGCAATGGCAATATGGGATTTTGACTACAGCTCCATTTCCTCTATAACAAGACTCCTGGAAGAGAACGGCCTTGGCATGACCAAGAAGTTCGGCCAGAACTTCCTTGTATCAATGAGCGCTCTTGACAGGATCACTGCCCTGAGCGGTGCATGCGAGGGCATGAGGGTATGGGAGGTCGGTCCCGGGATAGGGGCTCTGACGACAAAGCTCCTTCATTCCGGTGCTGAGGTCACCGCATTTGAGATAGACCATGGCTTCTGCAGAATCCTGCGTGAGCAGGCTTATGTGGATGTGCCGAACTTCAAGCTTGTGGAGGGCGATGCCCTGAGGAACTGGAAGACGGAGTGGGAGACCCAGGGCACTCCGGATATCATCTGCGCCAATCTGCCTTATAACGTCGGATCCATATTCATTGCCTCGGTGATAGAGAACAGGTGCCTTCCTCAGACGATGGTGTTCACGCTGCAGTCCGAGGTCGTTGACAGGATCTGCGCAAAGCAGACCGATGACGCTTTCTCCGGCTTCTCGATCCTCACCGGCATTGATTATGAGAACACCGATGCCATGAGGCTCAGATCCGGTTGCTTCTTCCCGTCTCCGAACGTGGACAGCTCGGTAGTAGTCATGAGAAAGAGGGAGAATCCTCTTGTCCCGGATGCAGAGGCAAGGGATTTCCTGGAGCTGGTCAGGATACTGTTCGCACAGAGGAGAAAGACCGTGAAGAACAACCTGAAGGCAACAGGCAAGAGCTCCGCTGACATAGACAGGGCGCTTACAGAATGCGGCATAAGTCAGACAGAGCGTGCAGAGAAGCTCTCTGTCGGGCAGATCCTTGCCCTGAAGAGGAGTCTTCAGGGATGAACGTGTTTGTCTATACCCTCGGATGCCGCGTAAACCAGTGTGAGAGCGAGGCAGTTGCCGAGTCATTTGCAAAAAACGGGCACAATATCCTCAAGTCATATGACAAGGCTGACCTGATCATAGTCAACACATGCACCGTCACCAGCAAGGCCGAGCAGAAGGCAAGGCGTGAGATAAGGCTGTATTCAAAGCAGGCCCCGGTCCTTGTCACCGGCTGCTATGCCCAGGTGAACCCGAAGGAGATCGAGGGTCTTGCTGACAATGTCGTGGTCTTCCCCCTGATGCGTAAGCCTGAGCTTCTGGGACTGGCGGGCTTTCTCAATGACCGCAAGGACCAGGATATCGTGACCTCAATTAGGGAATTTGCCAAAGAGCGCAGGGAAGGCTACGGGAACCTATTTGACTTTGCTCCCAGCCAGTTCAGCTATCACAGCAGGTCCTATCTGAAGATCCAGGACGGCTGTGACAACAACTGCGGGTTCTGCCGTGTTCACATAGCCCGCGGACCTTCCAATAGCCTGGATTCTGATATTGTTGTGAAAAGAGCGCTTGAGATTGAGGAAAAAGGCTATCATGAGATTGTCCTGACAGGCGTGAACCTGACAATGTATGACCACACCGGAAGAGGCCTCGGTGGTCTTCTTGAGAAGCTTCTCGCCGCAGTAGGACCTGACATGCGTTTCAGGCTCTCCTCGCTGGAGCCGGACCATATAGATGACCTTCTGCTTGAGCAACTGAAGGATCCGAGGATGCAGCCTTATTTCCACATCCCGATCCAGAGCGCGGCAGACAAGGTCATCAAGAGGATTAACCGCACATATGACAGCTCACATCTTGAGTATGTGATTTCAAGGCTCCGCCAGATAAAGGATGATCCGTTCCTGGCATGTGACATCATCACAGGTCTTCCGGGAGAGGGGGATGAGGAGTTTGAGATAACTAGGTCGTTCCTGGAGAGGCACGGATTCGCTCTGATGCATGTCTTCCCGTTCAGCCCAAGGCCTGACACCGCACTTGAGAGGGCACGTGACCGCGTTCCTGAGAACATCAGGGACGAGAGGGCTCTTGTTTTGAGGAACCTCTCTGCCAAGCTAAATGCCGCCTATGTGGAGCGTCAGGTGGGAAAGTGCGCAGAGGTCATACTTGAGGGCCGCCGTCTGGGCAAGTGGCACGGCCTTACCGGAAACTATCTCAAGCTTGATGTGGCTGGAGCCCCGGACAGTGCATCTGTCGGAGACCTTCTCAATGTCAGGATCAGAAGCAAGGACCTTGCGGAGGTGATTCTGTGAATGCTCTTCCGGAGATCAAGGTTTTTGAATATCAGGAGCTAGACTCCACGAACAGGCTTCTGCTGGACATGGCGAAGGAAGGTGCCCCTTGCGGGACGGTTGTGCTTGCCCGCAGGCAGAGCAGCGGAAGGGGAAGGCTCGGAAGAAGCTTCTCATCACCTGAGGGCGGGGTCTACATCAGCATGCTCGTTCCTGTGCACCGGAACGGATTTTCTCTTACCGCAAAGGCCGGAGTTGCCGTGAAAAGGACCATTGAACGGATGTGCGGCAAGAAGTGCGGCATCAAATGGGTTAATGACATCATCTATGAGGGCAAAAAGGTCTGCGGGATTCTTGCACAGGGTTATGAGGACAAGGCAGTTCTGGGAATTGGCGTCAACTATGCCGTAGACATCAGGGAGCTTCCTGTGGATGTCAGGGAGATAGCCATTTCATTATATGATGACATTAAGGATGCTCCTCCGATGAGGGCCTTCATCGATGAGCTGATAGACAATGTGTACACGCTTGTCTACGGCAGTGATGAAAACTGGCTTGATGAGTACAAAGGCTCTAGCACAATTATCGGAAACAAAGTATTAATATTGAAGGCCGGCTCTGTCACCGGGTCCGGAACCGCGGCGTTCATAGACGACTCATGCTTCCTGCATGTTGCCGGTGATGACGGGAAAGAGATTGTTCTCTCCACAGGAGAGGTCAGCGTAAGGAATAAGGGATAAAGAGATGATTGACAAAGCACAGTGGAAACAGCTTGTTCAGGACAGGCTTCAGAACTTGTATGAGAAGTCAGGACATGAGGGAAAACTCCAGGATGTTGTGATCCAGGTTCCGCCCAAGCCGGAGCTGGGAGATCTTGCATTCCC
Organism: uncultured Spirochaetales bacterium; assembly: GCA_902781545.1. Classification (GTDB taxonomy): domain Bacteria; phylum Spirochaetota; class Spirochaetia; order Sphaerochaetales; family Sphaerochaetaceae; genus UBA9732. The sequence goes on from CACZJR010000003.1 coordinate 42,523, forward strand.
GCTCTTTGCATTTGCCAAGGCATTCTCAAAGGCCCCTAACATCCTTGCCCAGGAGCTCTCCGCGGACATCAATGCCCTGGAGGACAAACCGGATGGGGAGGCGTTTGCCGCAGGCCCGTACATGAACGTGCGCCTGAACATGGACAAGATGGTGAGCGACCTCTACAGGCAGATAGTCAGACAGAAGGCAGACTACGGCAAGACAAATCTTCTGGGTAAGAAGAAGGTCATGATTGAGTTCAGCTGCCCCAACACCAACAAGCCGCTGCATCTCGGACACGTGAGAAACGACTGCATCGGCCAGAGCATGAGCCAGATCCTCAAGGCAGGCGGTGCTGAGGTCATGAAGGTCAACCTGATCAACAACAGGGGAGTCCATATCTGCAAGTCCATGCTCGCCTACAAGAAGTTCGGAAACGGCGAGACTCCTGAGTCCTCAGGAATCAAGGGCGACCATCTGGTGGGCAACTACTATGTCCGCTTCGCCCAGTGGGAGAAAGAGGTCTTGGACAAGGACATCGCATCATTTGTCTCACAGGGAATGAAGCCGGAGGAGGCTGAGGCAAAGGCCAAGGAGATCAATGCTCCGGACCTTGAGGCCCAGGCAATGCTGCGTGACTGGGAGAAGGGCGTTCCTGAGGTGATTGAGCTGTGGAAGAAGATGAACCGGTGGACCCTGGACGGGGTGGATGAGACCTACAGGAACACGGGAATCTCATTTGACAGATACTACTATGAGAGTGACACCTACAAGCTCGGAAAGGACAAGGTCCTCGAGGGCCTGGAGCGCGGTGTCTTCCAGAAGGCTGAGGACGGTGCCATCTACATCGACAATGCCGATATCGGCCTGGACAAGAAGATCCTCCTGAGGAAGGACGGAACGTCAATTTACATCACACAGGATATCGGGACTGCCATCAACCGCCATGAGGACTGGCCGTTTGACAGCCTGATCTATGTTGTTGCAAGCGAGCAGCAGTACCACTTCAAGGTCCTGTTCCACGTCCTGGACAAGCTGGGCTATCCGTGGGCCAAGGACCTGCACCATCTCTCATACGGCATGGTCTTCCTGCCTGAGGGCAAGATGAAGAGCCGCGAGGGCACGGTCGTTGATGCGGACGACCTCATCAAATCCCTTACAGAGATGGCCCGTGAGGAGATAATCGAGAAGGGCAGGGACAGCGAGCTTGACGATGTGGACCAGACCGCACACGATATAGCACTCGGTGCGTTGAACTACTATATCCTCCAGTTCGACCCGAACAAGGACTTTGTGTTCAACCCCAAGGAGTCGCTATCATTCAACGGCAACACCGGACCTTATCTTCAGTACATGGGAGCCAGAATCTCCTCAATGCTGCGCAAGTTCGACGAGGTGCGCTCAGACTATGACTCTGTGGAGTTCGACCCGTCCATCCTCTCGCTTGAGGATGAGAGAGAGCTGGTCAAGCTCATAGGCGCATTCCCTGAGACTGTCTCCAAGGCATGCAGGCAGTATGACCCGAGCATCATCTGCGCCTACCTCTATGACATGTCAAAGCGTTTCTCTCACTGGTACCATGACAACCAGATCCTCAAGGCCGAGACAGCGGCCCTTGTGAAGGCACGTGTCAGCCTCTGCGAGATGGTGCTGCAGGTCATGAAGAACGCATTTGACCTTGTAGGCATTCCGTTCTTGGAGAAGATGTGAGCGCTATTATTTGCAAAAGTTGTATTTTTGATTGATTTTTGACTTGCAAAAGTTTTATTTTGCTTGTAGGAAACTCTTGCAAAAGTTGAGTTAGGAAAAAAATAAATCCGCCCATCTGACTTCTGCAAAAGTCTGAGCGGATTATCGCAAAACTTCGAATGAGGTCAGCCGTCTGCCGGCAGCACCTCTATGTATCTTCATTATCTGTTAATAAATTCCTATTGTCAATGGAATAGATTATCTGATTCCTTGGGATAATCGTGCTAGAAAATCAGAACAATTCAATCAGGCCGTCTGCAAGGCGGTCTGTCTCCCAGTCGGCAGAATCAGACAGCACATCACAGATCTTGCGCATGACGGCGGCTGTCATCAGGTCCGCTGCATAGTCCGTGTCCTTTATGTCCAGCCAGTCTCTCTGAATGCAGAACTCAAGGGCGATCCTGATCCTGGCGTTTATCATGGATGAGATCATCCTGTCCTCTGAGGCAAAGGAGTCGTCAAACATGCGCTGCTGCTGGACTATTGAGAAGAAGGATGATATCGGTTTCTCAGCAAAGACCTTGATTATGTTGTCGAACAGCCCGACAAGCATGGTTCTCGCATCCTTTGCCTTGAAGTCCACAAGAAATGACCTCTTCCCGAGCTCCTCATGACAATGGCGGAGCATCGCGTCGATTATGGCCTGCTGGCTCTCGAAGTGGCTGTAGATGCTTGCCTTCCTGATTCCCACCTCAAGGGCTATGTCCGAGAGGCTGACATTCGCCAGTCCTTTCTCCTCCCCGAGGTCCAGCATTGCCGTGATTATGTCTTCCCTGGTGCTCATAATGACATTAAAAACTACCGAACGTTAGTTAGTCAACAGCATTTCGGGAAGATTCTTTTCCTTTTCTATGGAATAAACTTGCGCAAGGTTGTATAAAGACAAAGCAAATTTCATTTACAAGGATGTGTTTAATGTACGCACTCGTAGAAATTCTTGGAAAGCAGTACAAGGCAGAAGAGGGAAAGACTGTCAGAGTCGATCTGGTTGATGCAGAAGTCGGCGCTAAGGTCACCTATGAATCTGTTCTTGCAGTTGTTAAGGAAGATGACGTCAAGTTCGGCGCTCCTTATGTCAAGGGTGCCAGCGTTGTAGCCACACTTCAGTCCAACATCAAGGACGACAAGGTTCGTGTCTACAAGTATCACAGAAGAAAGGGATACCGCAGGACCCAGGGTCACAGACAGCAGTATTCAATTCTCACGATCGACAAGATCAACGCTTAAGGGAGGCAATCAATGGCTCATCATAAAGGTGGTGGTTCATCAAAGAACGGAAGAGATTCTAATGCACAGCGTCTCGGAGTGAAGCGTTACGGTGGTCAGGTCGTCAAGGGTGGTGAGATTCTTGTCCGTCAGCACGGAACAAAGATCCATCCGGGCGAGAACGTCGGTCTCGGATCAGATTACACTCTTTTTGCTAAGGTTGGCGGAAAGGTCCTTTATCATGCAAGGAACAACCGCAACTACGTCAGCATCGTTGTTGAAGAGTAATCAAGAGAATTAATCTCAATGTTTGGTTTTTCAGATGAAACCTATATCGACATTGCCTCCGGAAACGGGGGCAATGGTTGTGTCTCATTCAGACGAGAGAAATTCGTCGAGAAGGGCGGCCCTGACGGCGGTGACGGCGGCAAGGGCGGCGATCTTGTCTTTGTCGTCAAGGACAACCTCAGGACACTGGCTCATCTGAAGATCATCAGGACCTTCCGTGCGGAGAACGGGAAGAACGGCAGCGGGGCACGCTGCTACGGCCGTGCCGGAAACGACATGGAGATCCCGGTACCGCCCGGAACAGTCATCAAGGACGCCAACACCGGAGAGATCATCAAGGACCTCACAGGTGTTGACCGCTTTGTTTTCCTGAAAGGCGGACGCGGAGGTCTTGGAAACTATCATTTCAGGACATCCACAAGGCAGGCTCCCAAATTCGCCCAGCCGGGTGAGCCCGGAATAGAGATGAGAGTCGGTCTTGAGCTTCTTGTGATAGCGGACATCGGTTTTGTGGGCTTCCCGAATGCGGGTAAGAGCTCCCTGATGAACATGCTCACCAATGCAAGGAGCAAGGTCGCCAGCTATCCGTTCACCACAAAGATCCCTCAGCTGGGAATGATGCGCCTGGGAGACCAGGACGTGGTGCTTGCGGATATCCCGGGAATCATAGAGGGTGCTAGCCAGGGTGCCGGAATGGGATTCAAGTTCCTGAAGCATATCGCAAGGACGGGCGGACTTGCCTACCTCGTGGACATGTCGGAGCCTGACTGCCTGGACAAGTACGAGCTTCTCAGGCATGAGCTTGAGACTTACTCCCCGGATCTTGTCCAGAAGAAGGAGGTCCTGATAGGGACCAAGCTGGACGAGGACGGCGCGCAGGAGAACTTTGAGCGCTTCAAGGCCAAATTCAGCGACAAGACCGTGTTCGGGATGTCCATCTTTGACGAGGACTCGGTCAAACCCATCATGAAGGCCTTTGTGGACATGCTCGGAAAGAACACCGAGGAGAAGGGCTTCAGCTCAAGGCCGGACACCGATGCCTATTATCCGGAGACACAGGAGGAATATGAGCTCAGATAAGACCGCAATCCTTGGCGGAAGCTTTGACCCTGTTCATCTGGGGCACATGTTTCTGCTTCATTGCGCCGTCAGCATGACGGATTACAGCTCATTTCTCATAATCCCGGCAAAGGTAAGCAACTTCAAGCAGGACAACAGCCCAAAGGCAAGTGACGCAGATCGTCTTGAGATGCTGCGCCTTGCGCTTCTGGATTATCATGACCTCTATCCACAGGACAAGGCAGATATCTCGATCTCGACAATGGAGCTTGACCGCGGCGGGGTCTCTTATACCTCAGATACAATCAGGATCCTCAAGGAGGAGCTTGGCGTGAAGAGGATAGGGATGGTCATGGGTGACGATCATGTTTCGGGACTTTCCCGCTGGCATGATTTTCCTTATCTGAGGGACAACGTGGAGTTCCTGATCTGCAGGAGAAATCCGGAGGGGACTTGCTGGGACACTCTGCCACAGGGACTGTGCTACAGGAGGCTTGAGCCTGCGGATGTGGCACCCCAGTCCTCAAGCGCGATTAGGGAGAACGTGTCTGAGAGAAATGACTATCTCTCAAGAAGGGTAGGCGAATATGTCAGAGCCAACAATCTTTACATCTGATGAACTGAGGTCTTACCTCAGGAACGCTGTCTCGGAGCGCAGGTACCTGCATAGCGTAGGGGTGGCGGAGACCACTGAGAAGGTCCTGGAGCATTTCGGGTGCAAGGACTACACAAGAAGATGGAACGGCTTTGACGCCCCTGTCTTCTGCGGGCTTGCGCATGACATTGCCAGGGAGATGTCAGATGACCAGATTCTTGAGTATTGCAGGAAAAATGGCATATATCTGTCTTCTGAGGACATCGAGGCACCGGTTCTGGCTCACGGCGTTGTGTCAGCGGAGATTGCCATGGAGCTGGCGGGAGAGTTCCCCATGTCATGGTACAAGGCTCTCTGTGTCCATACCACAGGCAATGCCGGTATGGATGATCTTGCGCTTGCCCTGTTCATCGCGGATTACATCGAGCCCACACGCAGGTTCATGACAGATGAGAGGAGGGCCTTTTATCTCGGATCTGCGAGCATTTCCCAATGCGCCTACAGGGTCTTGTGTGATATGATTGATCATTGGAGGCAGACAGGCTTCCATGACGCGTCAAGCGGATCGGTCGCAATGAAGGAGTTTCTGGAAAGGAGTGCAGGCTGCAGGTATGAATAGGAGATTACGGTCAATAATCCTGTCCATTCTCATCGCATGCGTGGCTCTTTTACTTGTCACGGGATGCAGCTCCTCTCAGAACACATGTTACTATGCCTATTACGGGGACAGCGCCTATGCGATGATCTACAACCCGTCAAGCAACGGCTTCTACTGCATCCAGCTTCCGCTTGAGCAGATCCTGAGATGGGGAAAGGCCAGCGGACTGGATTCAATCCCGATTGCCATGCGCAACTACGTGGGCCTTAAGGACAGCGGATTCCTTTTGGGGAACACGGACTCACTCAAGGCAATCAGGGATATCCTTGATGTGCTCGGTTCGGAGAGCGACGAGCCGGCGACGAATACGAAGAGAGTAAAGACAATGGTCCAGAAGGCGCAAGCCTTGAGCAAAAAACCACTGTCAGATAAGATAAACCAGCTCAGCGGGCAGGATGCGGAGTCGCTTCTGGAGCTCCTTGCTGAGAAAAACCCGGACAGCTGGTGCTATGATGCACACAGCTTCTTCAACACAGATGATCTGAACTTCTCGCAGCGCTATTTCACCGAGTGGCTGGAGCAGGTTCTTGGAGGAAATAGATGAAAGACGAAACCAAACTTCAGGCTGAGAAGATCTGCGAGTTTCTTAAAGACCACAAGGGACAGGAGGTCACACTGATTGATGTGTCAGAGGAGTGCTCCTGGACTGACTGTTTCATTATCTGCACTGTGACCAGCCTCGGACACCTCAGAGGCCTTGCCCACGAGATCTGGAGCGAGATAGACAGCGTTGGCCTTGAGGTGCGCAACCGCCATAAGGCTGTAGGTGATGACGGCTGGGAGCTGATTGACTGCGGAGATATAGTGATTCACCTGATGAGTCAGGAGATGAGGGATTTCTATTCTCTGGAAAAACTCTGGCAGCGTTTCGGCAAGTGAAAGCCCCGCTCTGAAAGCACTTTGAAATAAACTGAAACAGAACAAGAGTCTCTTGAATTCATACCGAGTTCGGAATATCCTATTCTCATGGAGTACATAAGCACAAAAGAAGCTGCCCAGAAGTGGGGTATCAGTGAGAGGCGCGTAAGATCATTATGCGCAGAGGGTAAGATCGAGGGCGCCGCACGTTGCGGTGACTGGGTGTGGAGCATTCCTGCGGGAACTCAGAAGCCGGCAGACGGCAGAACGCTCAGATACATGAAGAACCGTGCCCTCAGGACCGGGAACCAGGATTACCGCGAGGCAGACAAGCTGCGCGCCAGCTCAAATCAGGGAACCCTTTCCGCTGACAGGAAGGTCCAGATTGTCCTTGAGGCCCTCACATATGACAACACCGATATCAGCCTTGAGCAGGTTCTTGCAATATTCGACCTTGAGAACCAGGTCGAGATTCCGCTTGAGAAGCAGATAATGGCCCTGAACATGAGATCTGCTCTTTCATCAATCCCGTTTGACCTGAATGAGAAGAGGCTTTTGGACCTGCACAGCAGGATGCTCATGTCAATTGATGAGCGCAGTGCCGGAAAGTACCGCCTTGGCGGGAATCAGAGCCAGGAGACAGAGGCGATGTTCGAGCAGTACTCGGGTCCGTGGTCAGTACTCCATCCTGTGGCCAGGGCAGCATTCCTCTTTGCCGAGATCCTGAGGATCCAGCCGTTTGAGAAGGGCACTCCTGAGATTGCGTTTGTACTTCTTGCCAACGAGATGTACAAGGCAAAGCTCCCGCCGGCACTCTTCGGTGAGAACCAGATTCCGGAGCTCAAGGCGGCCCTTGCATCAACCGCAATCCGCGGCAACAGCCAGATGCTGGTGTCGATGATCCTTGATGCGGTGACAGGTAACAAGCAGTAATCATGTCCGTCCTATTCAGAAACGCCACGGTGATCGACGGATCAGGAGAAAGGCCCTTTGAGGCCGATGTCCTTGTGCGCGGCACCACAATCGTGAAAATCTGTCCGGAAGGTTTAGTCACACAGCAGGATGCAGAGGTAATTGATGCAACTGGCAAGATCCTCTGCCCGGGTTTCATGGACATGCATGCCCACAGTGACCTGGAGCTGATCAGGAACCCGTCCATGCCTTACAAGATCCAGCAGGGAATCACATTTGACCTGTCGGGAAACTGCGGCATTGGCGTGTATCCATGGAGGCGGGGTGATGAACCGAGGTTCTTCGACATAATAGGGCACTACGATAGCTGGGACTGGACTGATTTCAAGACATACTCGGAGAAGCTGAATCCCGGAATCAACTGCGGATTCTTGCAGAGCCACAGCTGTCTCAGGATCAATGCCATTGAGGGGAACCCAAACAGGGAAGCCACTGATGAGGAGATACAGAGGATGTGCTCTCTTCTTGAGACTTCCCTTGAGCAGGGATGCTTCGGGTTTTCCACCGGCCTCTATTATGCCCCGTGCATGTATGCAGGCAAGAAGGAGATCCTTGCACTTCTGTCTGTCGTGAAGAGGCATGACGGCATCTTCGCCGTCCATCACAGGTGCGAGGGAGATGACATTCTTCCTTCCATAGACGAGATTCTTTCATATACAAGGGAGACCGGGGTGCGTCTTGAGATATCGCATCTCAAGGCAATAGGGCGCAAGAACCAGGCCAAAGTCCCATTGGTGCTTGAGAAGATCCACCGCATGAGGGATGAGGGCTTTGATGTGGCCTTTGACCAGTATCCCTACGAATACGGCAGCACAAGCCTATTCAGCCTGCTTCCTCCCGATGTCCTGAGGCTGTCTCCCAATGACCTCTCTGATTTGCTTGAGAAAACAAAGCATGACAGCCAGCTGAGGACCTCGATCGTGAATGAGATGATGCATCCTCACGGCTGGGACAGCATCTCCGAGCTCTGCCCTTGGGAGGACATCAGCATAGTGACCATGGAGAGCTCTCCTGAGTTCAACGGGATGAACATGGCCCAGGTTTCGGAAACCCTTTCCATGGAGCCTTATGATGCGCTTCTCCATATCCTCTCAAGGGAGAAGGGCTATGCCCTGATGTCAGACATAACCCAGAGCTCCGGGAGCCTGAGGATGATATTCGAGGACCCTCTTATGTGCTTCGGGACCGATGCCCTCTATACCGGTCCGTTTGCCCATCCCAGAAGCGCTAACGGTGCGATCCATCTGCTTTATGAGAGATGCATCAAAGAGCGTTACAGCTTTGAGTCCGTCATAAGGAAGATGACATCCGAGGTCTCCCGCAGACTCAGAATCAAGGACAGAGGCCTTGTCAGGGAAGGGTGTAAGGCCGATCTCGTGCTGTTTGACCCGAAGACCCTTAAAGACAACTCCGACATGGCACACCCGTTTGAAAGATGCTCCGGCCTTGATTATGTGATGGTCAACGGAACCTTTGCCCTGAAGGACGGGAAGCTGACAGGTAGCATTTCAGGCAGGGTTCTGAAAAGGAAGAACAGGTTTTAATAAGTTGCAGTTTCAGTCAAAGGAACAATCGCAAGCTTTTTTCCAAGAGGGATGAGCACTTTGATGATTGTATCTATTTTTGTGTTCTCTCCCTTTTCCATCCTTGCTATTACAGGTTGCCTGACACCGCATAGTTCCTCAAGTTCTCTCTGAGATATCCTTCTCTCGTTTCTTGCCTTGATGAGCTCACTCATCAGTTCTGCGTAAAGATCGCTTATTGCTATCTCCTCAGGAGTATATACTTCTTTCTCTACATCCTCCCAAGTTGTGAGCTTACCTTTCATCACCATGTTCCTCCAAAAACTGCGCCAGTTCGGCTTTTGCTCTCCTGATCTCTGAAGCCGGAGTCTTCTGGGTCTTTTTCACGAAATGATAACTATAAAGTTATCTAATATGCAATATGAAAATCTCACCGATAAAGCATTAATTAACTGGGTTTTGTTCTTCTAGCTCAAGAATCTACAGATTGCCTCTGCCACACCGCAGCGGAGGTTGTCTGCCTTTGTCACATATGTAACCTGGCTCTTGATGTCCTCAGGGGCATTTGCCATGGCAACGGAGATTCCTGAGGCCAGGAACATGTCAATGTCATTGTAATAATCGCCTATGGACATGACATTTTCTTTCTGGAGGCCATAGTGCCTGCATAGTGCCTGCACGGCAGTGCCTTTGTTCACTCCCTTGGGTACAATCTCCAGGAAACGCGGATCTGACTTGAAGCAATCGACATCAGCAGGGAAACGCTCTGATATCCTTTTCTGAAGCAAATCTGTGATACACGGGTCAATATGAACTCCGAGCATCTTGTTGGGGATCAGGCGCCTAATGAGGCTGTCTGTGTCAGTGATGGTCCCTCTGATGTTCGTGGCCTTGAACTCGGATTCCGCCCAGTAGTCATTTCCCGGATCCAGATACCACAGGTCATGATGATAAACGAACATCGCGCAGCTTAGATCCCTGGCTATCGCATTGATCTCAAGTGCCACATCACGGATAATGTTGTTCTCCTCTATGAGAGTCCCGTCCCAATCCTGGACAACGCAGCCGTTGAGAGAAGGGTAGGCGTCATGAACCCCGAGGCGCTCCATGTAATCACGTGTGGACGGTGCGATGCGGCCTGAGTTTATGGCAATATGTGCGCCTTTCTCAAAATGCGCCCACCTGATTGCCTCCCTGTTGGGTTCTGGGATGTTCTTCTGGTCATCCACAAGGGTGTTGTCCACATCAATGCAGATGAGTTTTACCGGAGTCTGTGTCACAGGTCAGAAAATAGCATACTAGACACTTTCTGGGCAACTGTAAAAAAAAGTCTTTCAGTTCGTAAAAATTTTTTACACAATTTGGCGGTTAAAATGAAAAATATTAAACAAAAAGCTTGACTGCAATATACTGATAATATACATTTATTATTGGGATAAAAGGATATTTTTCTTATAGACCGTATTTGAGACTGGATTCCAGAAGGGAGAGGGAGAGACGGGTGAAGAAAGCATTGATTCTTACAGTATTGCTTTTGCTCATTATTGTGCCCTCTGCTTTCTGTGAGGTATCAATCGGTTTCAAGTTGCATAAGGAGCCGGAGTCTCAAAACTATGATTTCAAGTCAAGTTTCACCTCATATGATATAAGCAAGACTGCAAACGACATTTATGCGAACTATAAGAAAAATACTGCATCTAATCTCAGCTTCCAGGATTCAACACTAGAGGTTCCTACCATAGGTTATGGCACATGGACGAAAAGCTTATTTTTCTTTTCCCTGAAATTCAGTTTCTCCAGGATGCAGATGACCAAGAACAACGTGACCTACTATGGCGGTTATGATGTTGAAATATACAAGCCTGTGTATTTCAACACAAATCCCGGATTAACACAGTACTCTGAGTCATGTGATAAGCTTGATGAGTTCTCCGATAATGCCGGAAGAGTCACAGTTTCTCCGGAGTCATCCAGTGATGCAACCATCATCATTGATTTCAATGACAGGGAGTATAAAAAACAGGATACTCCGACATCAAAGGATGCGCCGTATTCAGGCTCAACCTTCGCGAACTCTGACCCACAGTTTGATCACTATAGGGAAGGGTGGCTTTATCCTATAGCCTTCAGATTCTCAAATCACAGTTATGAGATGGAAGGAACCTACACCGCAACAATAAGAGTGGAGGTCATATCAAACACATGAAAAAGATTGTTCTTGTGCTGATCATCCTTGTTGTTGTCTCGGCCCTGTATTCAGAACAGCTCTCTGATACATCTTTTGATATTACGGCGTTTAAGAGAGGCGGTATTCCAAAGACCATCATCAATGTGTATACCGGAGTATCGGATTCTTTCTCTTATACTTCCGAGGACGGGTCAAGTGGCCCGAGTCAGTCAAGTGTCTTTGATATTACTGCAATTGCAGCCAAGGGCAGTAATACTGTTGCAGACGCGATAATAATCGAATATATAACAAACAAAAAAACCACTTTGGTAATCACACTGGAGTTCACACCGTTCAAAAGCTATTCCTATAACGGTGATGTCCCTGTACTTGATAATAATAGCAATTGGAAGGATGCAAATTATTACTCGCCTAACCCGGACTCGGGCAGCAACGATTTCATAGGCTCTGCAGAGAACTGCCTTTATGAGGGGGAATACTACAACTACTATTCAAAGCTGACAACTGCAAATAAACAGTATGAGACCTCTGATGTCCTTGATTTGAAGGCAAAATCCAACGGAAACAGCAATGTCACAATATCATTAACTAACAAGGTCATTGCAGAGAAAGGCGGACAGAGCTCTGATATCCTGGTCAACAACCATAACAGCACATTACCTGGGATTGGAACCAAAATGCTGACCTCGAAAAGGGTGTTCAGCCTGAAAGATATTAATTTCAACAATCTCACCGGCGGGAAAGACTATATCTCGACTGTGACCATCACCATAGGAGCAAACTGAGGGGAGGAAGAATGAAGCGGTTTCTACTTGTCATTACATTCTTAATTCTCTCCATATCAATTTGCTTTGCTACAGAATATCTTCACAACAATAATGCCGGAAGTATTCCCGTTTACGGATTCATGGGAGAATACTGGATCCTCTCTGTCAGCACAATCAACCATGGCGGCGGTCCCGTTGGGATGGATTTTGATCTTCTGGGAGATGATGTCACTTACAATGCCAATATTGAGAATAATAACGGCACAATCATTGGTGGTTTTGATCTGGGAAGGTTGATCGGGTATTGGACATTCATTGTGGATCTCAGAAACAACAGCACATGGACCCTGTGTATTGAGCCGTCATCTCTCATGGTTACAGACGGATCGTCTCAGACCCAGATAGATTATTATCTTGCACTCGGATTTGATGACGGAGATGAGGTCGTAGATCTGATTGCCAAAAGCGGAAGACAGAACACATTCTCAAGAAATGAAAGAATCTCTTCCCAGAACAAGCAGATACGATTCATGCTGGATTATTATGACCAGGATACAAGATACAGCTGGCCGGATGGCAACTATAGCGCTACCGTAACAATAACGCTGGAGAGAAACTGATGGGAAGTAAAAGAGTTCTGATCTGTCTAATTCTATTGATTCTCTCTATCTCTCTGTTTGCTGATCCCACCATGTATTTCAAGTTGAATGACAGGTGTAATCTCATAGACCTGGAGCCGACTCTTTCCCAAGGGACAAACAAGTATCTGACCCACACCATGGTTTCAGAATACAAGGACCAGTCCGAGAACATCGATACTTCAGGTTTGTCAAATGATTCCTTCTACTATTACAAACAGGCCCTTGCGACCGTTGGAATCATTGACCTGAATTTTCTGAATGGTCAGTCGGGCTTTGAGAATGCAAAACTCAAAGTCACTGTCACATCTGGTGAGAACTGGTATTACACTCTTGTGGAGGACAGTAATTTCAAACGGCATTTCGGGGTGGATTTATTCGCACGTGCCTCCACCGGAAGCGGCGGTGACTTCAATGTCACTGGTGTCAACGGAAATCAGTCTGATACCGGCATCCGGTTTGGAAAGCAGGGCGGAATTGATGCCGGTGTAAGTACAATTGAATTAGAGGTAGGTAATTCCAATGGTACCAGCAAGTACAGATCCGCTTGGTTCGACATTTGCCTTGTCACAGATTTGCCGGTAATGGGTGACGACCAGCTGATTCCAACAGACTCCTATTATATAGGAAATCTCACATTCGAGATCAGTTTGATTTCTGCGACCCCCGGGCCGGGAGGTGAGGATGTTGTCTTAAGCTATCGGGGAAAGACCCTCGCTGCCGAGTATCTTGTCCAGGTAGTAGGCTATTACAAGCCAGGAGACCCTTCTTCCTCGATGGACAGCACTGCCATCTTCTATGTTGAGAGAAACGAAGATGCAATTGATATCGCAAACACATATGATACCGGTGCAAAAGTCGAGATTGCCCAGTATCATTTCACTACCAACTCAAAGAATGCCGGATCCTACAGCGCTTCGGATCCAGGAAATGTTTATATCTTCCTCTCAACCTCTGCTGATGCAAGAAATGCCAACAATGCGGAATTCAGTCTTGATTGGATTGACGGACCAAGGGAACAACAGCATACAAATACATCAATTAAGTATCTGACCACTTTGGAATCAAGCAATACTACGTTCGGACACAAGTATGGAGATCCTCAGTCTGCGGAGACTCTGCCTTCAAATGGAGCTGTCTCTTATAACGCTGCAAACTTTTATGACTACAGCCTTGTCATAGAGCCGGAGAAATACAAGGACAAGTCGGCCTCATATGTCAGGTGGCATGACGACGGTGCGATTTATCTGACTATTCCGAAGGTCAACGGATATCCTGATGCTCAGTCACTCGGTCTGAAAGCAGGAAGCTATAAGTCAAACATCTACATCCACATTGTCACGGACTTCCATCCCAAATAACTAATGTGAACTTTTGTGTAGTGATTGAAACTTATTATTGATTAAAGTCTCTTTGAGGGGTAAACAGAAAACATGAAGTTGATTTATGTCGTGGAAGACCATCAGGTAATTAGAGACGGAGTACGCAGGTACCTTGAGCTTGCAGGCTACAAGGTGCTCGGGTTCGGGAATCTGGCATCGGTCCGTGATGCGTTCAAGATCACAAAGGCGGATCTCCTGATCCAGGATGTGATGCTGCCGGACGGGGACGGGTTTGAGTTCGTCCAGGAGCTCCGGAAGAGCATGGATATCCCGGTGATCTTCATGACGGCCAAGATAGCTGAGGAGGACCGCATCCATGGCTTTGAGCTCGGTGCGGACGACTATATCTCCAAGCCTTTCTCACCGAAGGAGCTTGTGCTGAGGGTCCAGGCCATCCTCAGGAGGGTTGACGGAGGCCAGGAGGTCGAGACCAGCCATAAGTATTATTATAAGGCAGACAGCGGCATCATGTGCTTTGACGAGGTCGAGCACAAGGTGACGGTCAACGATGAGCCAGTTGCACTCACCGCCGCAGAGTGGAGGATCCTGGGACTTCTGATCGGGAACACCTCCAGGATCCTGCCCAGATCAGAGATCCTCAAGAAGTGCTTTGACTACACATCCGAGTCCTATGAGAGGATCGCCGACACACACATAAAGAACCTCAGGGCAAAGCTCGGTCCTTACCCGTGGATTGAGACGGTCCGTGGTTACGGATACAGGTTCATCGGTTATCCGGTGGAGGAGAAGGCCTGATGAGGAAGCTCTTCTTCCGTTACTTCATAAGCATTTTCTCAATTGCTGTTGTTGTGCTTCTGGTTCAGTTCGGCGTGCTGCTTCTTCAGTATAGGACAAGCCAGGACAGGTGGAAGAACAAGGTCTATGACGATTTTGTCGTCTCTGTGGAGAATGCAATAACAGACGGTGATTTCACCGATTATGGGCTTAACGGAATAATGATGGCCGTCTCCAACATAGATGACAACAGGGTAAGCGGATTCCTGCTGCGCGACGCAAGCGGCTCCAACATGGTGGCGTTCGGAAAGACGGCCGAGGGGCGCATGCTGACAAGTCTCTTCTCCGGCAACCAGAGACTCCAGGACCAGGGTGAGTCCACAACCCGTAACGGAAAGCTCACAAGGATCAACCTCAAAGTCGTTTACTCCGAATTTGGGCTTGTCTCTGATATTTCCATTGACGGTGTCACATCCGGGAAATCCGAGATAAAGATCCCCGCGATGCTCAAAGGCCAGGATGTCATAGGCTCGATTGTCATTGCCTTTGACGGAGAGGATTCGTTCATAATCGATCTTCTGACATTCAGCCCAAGAACCTACGAGTACTCCAAGGACATCATCAACTCCTGCATCAAGGGCCTGATGTTCAGCATCCCTGTCTGTCTTGTGTTCGCGCTTGTAGCGGCATGGATCATCAGCTCAAGGAACACGAGATACATCAACGATGTCCGCAAGGCCCTCAATGACCTGTCCCATGGCAAACCGAATGTCACAGTCCCCAAGCAGGGCAACAGCGAGCTCAATGAGATCTCTGATGCCATAGAGGAGCTGGATAAGGACCTTCAGGCTAATGCAAAGAGCCGTAAGGCATGGCTGAGCAGCATCTCACATGACCTCAACACGCCTACAGCGGCGATGAAGATGATAATCGACGGCCTGAATGACGGGGTGTTCCCTGCTGATGAGAGCACACTCAGGGAGCTTCAGGTCGAGAACGACAAGCTTTCTGAGAGAATCGGACGTGTCATAGAGTTCTCCAACCTCCAGGCTGACGCAAAGCCGGTGATGGAGAACCTGGACGCAAGTCAGTTCATCAGTGATGTCCTGTCCTCCTTCAAGGATGCACAGTCAGTCCAGGCATCGGCCACATGTCAGAGCATCAGATGTGATGACAGCCTCATGTTCCGTGCCGTGACAGAGCTTCTGGACAATGCTATCGCAGCCAGAGGTGACTCGACCGATCCTGTGGTCTGGACGGTGGGGGAGGCTGACGGCTGCTACAGGATGGAGATCACGAACCCCGGACGTATTCCGGCTTCAATGGACGCAGATTTCTTCGAGCCCTGGGCCCGTGGTGACTGGTCACGTACAAGCGGAGGCTCGGGTCTTGGTCTTCCCATTGCATCAACCATAGTGTTCCTGCATGGCGGTCAGATCACTTTGACCCAGAAAGAGGATGATCTTGTAAGTGCTGTGATCAGCTGGCCTGCTCAGGCCTGACTCTCATCCACAAAGGCCTTTATCTCAGCGAAGAACTCATCATAGGTGGTGCAGAGCTTCAAATCAGGCTCTTCCTTGAGTATGTTCACAGGAGCACGGAACAGACAGCCTTTGTCCGCCTTGCGGATCATAGTCAGGTCATTGTAGCTGTCTCCGGCGGCAAAGGTGCGGAAGTTCATTGACCTGAAGCCGTCGATTGCCTTTCTTTTTCCGTCCTGCTGGCGCAGCCTCATGCCGGTGAGCATTCCCTTGTCATCTACTATCAGGCTGTTGCAGAGGATTGTGGGCCAGCCCAGCTGTCTCATCAGGGGCTTGGCGAACTCTGTGAACGTGTCGGAGAGAATGACTACCTGCGTGATCTCCCTGACCTTGTCCAGGAACTCGCGGGCGCCTTCAAGCGGGCGGATTGTGGCAATGACATCCTGGATGTCCTTCAGTGTCAGGTTGTGCTCCCTGAGGATGTTCATGCGGTATCTCATGAGCTTGTCATAGTCAGGCTCCTCACGTGTTGTGATCCTGAGCTCTGGAATCCCGGTCTTCTCTGAAAATGCAATCCAGATTTCGGGTACAAGCACGCCTTCAAGGTCCAGACAGATAATCTCCATATTCACTCCTTTCAGATTCCCAGCACCTGCAGCACATATTCCATGACTGCGGTCCTGTCAATCACATCATCGTGAAGCTCCTTCTTGCTCTCCAATGAGCTGAGGTTCTTGGGTACAGGAACTCCGGTCTTCTTTGAGATCTGCTCGATCTGGAAGAACTCATCGCCGCTGACAGGAAGTCCTATCGCCTCAGATACCGGGGCAGGGAACTTGTATGGGCTGGCTGTGGACAGCACCACAACAGGGACATTGTCCTTCACCTTATTCATGTAGTCTCCGGCGGCCTTGATTCCCACAGCAGTGTGCGGGTCGCAGAGATAACCGTCCTTGCGGTAGGTCTCTCCGATTGTGGAGATAGTCTCTTTCTCTGTGCAGCAGTATGCCTTGAATGTATCTGTGATTCTCTTAAGCACGGAGGCCTGAACCTTGAAGCTGCCCTTTGAGCTCAGGTCACTCATCCATGACCTCACCTGTTCTGCATCGCATCCGCAGGCCAGGAACAGAAGTCTCTCAAGGTTGGATGAGACCAGTATGTCCATGGACGGCGAGCTTGTGCGGTAGAACGGACGCTGTCTGTCATAAAGGCCGGTTGTCAGGAAGTCGGTCAGGACGCGGTTCTCGTTTGACGCACAGATGAGGTGCCTTACCGGAAGTCCCAAGAGCTTCGCGAAGTAACCTGCGAGGATGTCACCGAAGTTGCCTGACGGGACCACGAAGTCAATCTGGTCTCCGAGGCTGATGCGGTTCTCTCCGACAAGGTCTGAGTAGGCCTTGAAGTAGTAGACTACCTGAGGGGCAAGACGTCCGATGTTTATTGAATTCGCGGAGGAGAGGGTCTTTCCTGCATTCTTGAGCTCTTCCATTGCATTTACCTTGGCAAAGGTCTGCTTCACTGCGGTCTGGCAGTCATCGAAGTTGCCCCGCACCGCGCAGACTCTTACATTGGAGCCTTCCTGTGTGACCATCTGGGCACGCTGGATGGGGGAGACGCCTCCGTCTGGATAGAACACTATGATCCTTGTTCCCGGCACGTCGTGGAAGCCCTCAAGAGCTGCCTTGCCTGTATCACCTGATGTAGCCGTCAGGATGACGGTCTCATCCTTGTCTCCTGTCTGCTTTTTTGCCGCGGTGATCAGCTGTGGGAGCATTGAGAGAGCAACGTCCTTGAACGCAGATGTGGGACCCCTGAACAGCTCAAGCACATATTTGTCTCCGACTTTCACAAGCGGTGTCAGGTCTTCTGTCTCGAATTTGCCCCTGTAGGCCTTCTGTACCAGGTCCTCCATGTCATTGAAATCAGGAAGGAGGTGGGACAGGATCAGGCGGGCCATCTCCAGAGTGGGCTGGCCGATTACGGACCTCCAGTCAAACGGGCTGGAGAGGATCTCCGGCGAGATGAACAGACCTCCGTCAGGTGATATGCCGGAGAGGACGGCCTGAAGGGAATTACAGCTGTAGTTGCTACGCGTACTTATGTATTTCATGTTCAATCCTTGTTGTCTGCTGTCAGTCTATGGCTATGAGTTTGGTGTTATCCACCCCGGTGCATTCGTCAATGTCCTTCAGGAGCCCTGTGACAGGCTCCGGCATGGCGCTGATGTCCAGTGTGATCGTCACGCTTGCCTTCCCATGGACGGGAAGGCTCTGTGTTATTGTGAGGATGCTTGCTCCGGCAGATGAGATCACGGTCAGGACGTGGCTCAGGATACCTGTCTCATGGGAGAGAAGCATCGATATGACAGCCTTCCTTCCGTCTGAGAGGCGTATGGGCTCCAAGATAAAGTCCTTGTATTTATAGTAAGTGCTGCGTGATATGCCGACCATCCTTGTGGCCTGCATGACGTTCTTTGCCTTGCCTTCCTCTATCATGTGCTTTGCCTTGAGCACCGCATCGTAATAATCGGGTAGTATACTTTTGTGCACTATCAGGTAGTTTTCAAGCATTTTTCTCTCCGCATATTGCCATTTTGTTGCATTGCATGATACATTGTCCTCAATAAAAAGACAAGTGTTTTTGAGAGACGTACATTTTATTTTTTTGTGCGCGTCAAAAGGGAGACAGTATGAAGGTTTCGATTCTCGGTCATGGCATTGTAGGAAAAGGCGTGTGGGAGATGCTCAGGAGCAATCAGGGCTATGAGATCCGCAATGTACTTGTTAAGAAAGGAGAGAAGACAGCATCCTTCATGACGGAGAGCTTTGAGACCGTCCTTGAGGACGACTCTGATCTTGTCATCGAATGCATGGGCGGAATTGACCCTGCCTTTGAGTTCACCTCCAAATGCCTTGAGGCCGGAAAGAGCATCATCAGCTCAAACAAGGCCCTTGTCGCCGCACACGGGATTGACCTGATGAACATCGCACGTCGCAATGGCAAGGCATTTCTGTTCAGCGCGGCCTGCGGCGGCGCAATCCCGATTCTCCAGAACCTGTGCCTTGCCAGGCGCACGGATGAGATCCTTTGGGCCGGCGGAATACTCAACGGAACCACGAACTATATCCTGGACTCTATGGACAGACGCGGCATGAGCTTTGAGGATGCCCTTGCAGAGGCCAAGGCCCTTGGTTATGCCGAGTTTGACCCGACCGCGGACATCTCAGGTCTTGATACTCTAAGGAAGATAATGCTCATCAGCATGGTGGCCTATGATGTGCTGCCTAACTCAGACTACAACATTGAGGGAATCCAGAATGT
Source organism: uncultured Spirochaetales bacterium (assembly GCA_902781545.1). Taxonomy (GTDB): domain Bacteria; phylum Spirochaetota; class Spirochaetia; order Sphaerochaetales; family Sphaerochaetaceae; genus UBA9732. Next base: position 61,923 of record CACZJR010000003.1, read on the forward strand.
AAGCGCGCTTGATTTCGAGGTCGCGAAGGAGCTCGGATGCACCATCAGGCTTGTCGGAAAGTGCGGCCTTGCGGAGTCAGGAAGGCTCTACGCCTATGTCCAGCCGGTGCTGTGTGACATGGACTCGGCTTACAGCGGAATCAGAAGCAACATCAACCTTGCCCGTTATGAGGGCAAGAACTCGGGCCTGATGTCCTTCATGGGCCAGGGTGCCGGAAGATATCCTACAGCATCGGCGATCCTGAGGGACGTCACATCTGTTGCTGACGGACAGAAGCAGATGCTGACTGAGAAGTGTCTTGTGGGTTTCCCTTACAACAACTCCAAGGAATGTGAGAGAAACTATTTCATCAGGCTTGATGCTTCTACGTTCGCATCCCAGATCGGCAGCATCCCTGTCAAGAAGGTCATCTGCGAGAAGGGCGGCTCAGTGTTTGCCATTACTGAGGCAGTTACAGTGAAGGCAATGCATGATCTTGCCGCAGAGCTCAGAAGACACGGGGCAAAGCTGTTCTTTGCTGAGAAGAAGGAGGACTGATCATGCTTAAGGTCGCAAAGTTCGGAGGCTCCTCGGTTGCCTCCGCCGCACAGTTCCGCAAGGTCAGGGACATCATTCTCTCAGACCCGTCAAGACGTCTTGTGGTTGTCTCTGCCGCAGGCAAGAGGGACTCCAAGGACCACAAGATCACAGACCTTCTGTATCTGTGCCATGCCCATCTGACATATGGTGTCTCATGTGATGAGATATTCGACAAGATAAGCAGCCGCTTCATTGAGATAAGGGATGAGCTGGGACTGTCATTCAGGATCGAGGATGAGCTTGATGCCCTCAGGGCAAGGCTCAACAAGGACTTCTCGGTTGACGAGCTTGTCAGCAGGGGAGAGTATCTTACCTCAAGGCTCATGGCCGAATACCTTGACTACTCTTTCCTGGATGCCTCCAAATGCATCTTCATGGATTATGACGGAAGGTTTCTTCCTGAGAAGATATCTAAGGCAGTCAATGAGGTTCTGAACGAGGAGAAAGGTGTTGTGATCCCCGGTTTCTACGGGGTGCTGCCGTCTGGCAAGATCAAGGTCATGAGCCGAGGCGGAAGCGATATCACCGGCTCCCTTGTGGCCGCTGCCTGCAATGCCGACCTCTATGAGAACTGGACCGATGTCTCAGGTATCCTCATGGCTGATCCGCGCATTGTGGACAATCCCAGCCCGATCTCCGAGATCACGTTTGCCGAGCTCCGCGAGCTTGCCTACATGGGCGCGTCTGTTCTCCATGAGGATTCAGTGGCCCCTGTCAAGGAGATAGGAATCCCTCTCAACATCCGCAACACGAATGACCCGTCACATCCCGGAACGATGATAGTCGACAAGGCAGGCGGGAACGAGGCTGACCAGGACCGCTTCATCACGGGAATCTCAGGCAAGAGGAACTTCATCATCCTCACCGTATCCAAGCGCATCAACGGCTCGAACGAGACTTTGCGTGATGTCCTGGAGATCCTGGACAGGCACAAGGTCCACGCGGAGCACATCTCAATGGGAATCGACCAGTTCGCCCTTGTCCTCTCGCAGACCAGCATAGGGGATGCACTGTATGAGATCATCGGCGACATCCGTGCAAAGTGTTCTCCGGACGATGTATCCGTGCAGGACAACATTGCCCTTGTCGCTGCCGTGGGACGCAAGATGATATTCCGTCCCGGTATCTCGGGCAAACTCTTCAACGCGCTCGGAAAAGAGGGCATCAACATCCGCACAATCGCTCAGGGCTCCGATGAGCTTGCAATCATTGTCGGTGTTGACAACAGCCAGTTCGAGACCACCATCCGCGTCCTCTATCACAGTTTCGCCGGCTGATCTCGGCTTGCTCCGGCACTTTTTTTGATTTTTTTTTGTTGATTTGAAATATTCTCTGCACTTTTTTCGTATAGGTTTGCGAAAAGGAGAAAGACCATGTTCGTAAGCCTTAAACTAAGCATGTTCAATTCAATCGGAACACGTGTTGCCGTCAACCTGTTCAAGAAGAGCGGCAAAATCGAGTACGAGATCCTGTTTCCGGGTCTCGGTGTTGAGAAGACCCAGAGAAACGCTCTGAGTAAGAGCGCCTCTGAAAGGTTCCTTAAGAAGCTCAAGAAAAACGGGACCCTTGATCTGATCCATCAGATTCGTCTTCCGTATAATCCTAAGGACAATGACACCTGGAGCCTTGAGGTGGACTTCGGGGACAATGATGTTGTTAGAGCCTCAGGCCCTGATGTCTGCACATCGGATATGAGGCCTGTGCTCCAGGATCTGGCGGAGATCCTGGATAACCGTTTCCCTGTCCTTCAGCTGGTCAGTCCCACCAGGATAGAGAGGCTGATGCTTGGATTCTGCTTCAATGAGTTCAACGAGAGTATGACAGACATCTTTCCTGAGCTGCAGGACATGGACCATATGGAGTCAATCACCCTGGACCGCAAGGACAGGGTCCTGGTCTACAGCAAGAGATTCCCAGCTAGCTGCTTCAACAGCATATACGTGTGCAGATGCGAGCAGCAGGTGCGCAGCATACTGGACCAGAGCTCGGATATCCTGACTGACGAGGTTCTCTTTGAGGATATTGACTCAAAGCCGGGGGAACCGACGCTTGCCATTTACATCACTTATCATGACGGGAGCATTGTGAGGGTCAGCCGTGCGTTGAGCAGAAGAGGGCTGAGAGACAGGATCTACTTTGAGTTACTTGATGTGATCCATGACACGGTCCTTCATCTGCTTCTGAAGGGAGGGCTCTTGGACAAGAGGTTCCTTGGCTCTGAGGATGAGATCATGAAGGCCCCGTTTACGGTTTCATACAATGAGGATGATACTGAGGCAATGTGAGAGCGCTGTCAGAATGCCAGCCCGCCGCCTACCTCGGCGTAGAATGACCTGTCAATGATGTCATAGACCGCACCGCCGTAGACGCTTATGTGGTTGATGCACAGCTCAAGGCCTGTTGTGGCAAGAAGGCCGATGCCTTCAGACTCATCTTCTTTGCCGAAGACCTCAATGCCACCCTGAAGCCAGATGTAAGGCATGAGCTTCATGTTGACTCCGATGCTTCCTCCGACGCTTCCTGCAAGGTTTTCTGCGGACATCTTCGGGAAGAATGAGATCCCGAGGAAGGCTCCGAAGTATTTCGGAGGAAGTATGTTAAGCATGAAGTTGCTGCGTCTTGTCCCTATTGTATAAGTGTAGTTCAGCGCGACCTGGGTGGAAGAACGGTCTGCCCAGGGGTTTATGATCTCTTCCCTGTCAGAGCGCATGAAAGTGAACTCCATGTCCTGCTTGCCGTTGTTGAACACAAGCTTGTAGTCAGGGTATGTGGGCAGATTTGAGAATGACACGCTTCCTGACACGGGTTTTTCCGGTGTGACTGCGCCGCTCTGGAGGACAGTATGCTCAAGCTCCGCCTGATACATCTCCGACATCTGGCTGAGCACGACTGTGGACTCAATGACGCCAAGTGCGGTGAAGGCTGCTCCGACCGGGCCTGTGGCACGGTAGTAGACCGAGTTGTGATAGCCCCAGGGATAACCGTAGTAGAAGTCAAAGTAGAAGTTGCTGTCATCCGGGTTCATTATGGCATCTATGACAGCCAGGGCTCCGATCACACCTGCTGCGGCAATCGCGGCGCTTGCGCGGTTTTTCTCGTGGACGATGTAGTCGCTGCTGTTCCAGTTCTCGATCAACGTCCATCTGTCCTTGTCTGAGTTTCCGCCGTAGATGGCGATGTCTGTGTCATTGAAGGTGAAGGTCCTCTGGTCAAGGGAGGCTAGGGAAAGCATGAAGTTGGCGTTCTTGCCGTCAAAGTAGTCTGAGCCTGCGACGATCTGAAGTCCGTCCTGAGACTTGGCTCCGATGGAGCTTGGGCTGCTTTGGGATGATTTCTCCTCAGGGGCAATATAAAGGGCCTTGTTGGAGACACATGAAGTCAGAAGCAAAGCCGCTGCAAGGGCGACTATTATGAGGCGTCTCATCAGAAGTCATCCTCGTCAGAGTTCTGCTTGCGGCTGTAGCCCTCGTCATAGAAGAAGCCGTTGTCCAGAAGGTCGTCATCATCGTCATCGTCGTCATCATCGTCATCGTCGTCGTAGTTGATCACACGCGGCGCGTCGTAGAGGTCATCGATCTCATCGTCATCGTCGAAATCGTCATCATCGTCGTCATCGTCGTCATCGTCATCGAGATCGTCATCAAGGTCATCGTCATCGAAATCATCGTCAAAGTCGTCGTAATAATCGCCGAAAGGTCTTCTCTTCTTTGGCATGTTTCTCCTCCTTTGTGGATGGATAATAAAAGGATAGAATCACTGCAGTGCGATGTCAATTGAGTTTTTGGCCTATTGCTATTATACTTCAGTAGACATACTTAAACACGTAGGAGCGACCATGAAAAGAATTAAGTCAACCTTACTGATCCTTGTGATTGCAATTGCCCTTGTTCTCACAAGCTGCTCAACCACAATCGCCATAAAGAGACTGGTGCCGGCCAAGGTCGATGTCAGCGGATATAAGACAATCGGCGTTAGGTCAACCATTGATGAGACACGCTGGGTACACCCGGTGTTCTGGGGCTCATATGTCCCCATCACAGGTGTGAGTGACCTGTATCTCAGATATCTGGCATTCAGCTCATATCTGGATTTCAATGCCTCCAGCAGGATCACCGATGCCGCCACAAACACCATCTACAAGGCGATCAACACCGGATACTTCAACGTCCTGGACCCGCAGTACACCGATTCACTGGTCACTGTCGGACAGCGTAACGGCAACCTCCAGCAGACACTGATGGACAACAAGGTCGATGCCGTACTGACCACAAAGATCACCAACCTCTACTATGATGAGTACATCTCACAGGAGAGGGAGAGCTACTATTCGACCGACAAGGGCGGAATCAAGTATTACCGCATCAACTTCTACCTGTATCAGAAGTACCAGATGTCAATCTCCTACACACTGTCCGATGTAGAGAACAACAAGATCATCGCAACAGGCACATTCACTACAGATGCAATGGTCAAGAAGACAAGACTCGGATACACCATCGACTCCTACGGCACATTCCAGAGGGAGAGCTACTTCAACATTACCCCGGCATCAAGGCTCTTCGAGGACCTGATCCAACAGTTCGCCGACAAGTTCAGGACGGAGCTCTCACCGCATTACGAGACCCATTACTTCGACTTCATGCCGAACAAGAACCCGAAGGTCGACAGGCTGGAGCCTGCATACGATGCCCTTGAGGATGAGAACTGGGCTACAGCTCTCAGGCTCTTTGCCGATGAGTACAAGAAGTCAGGCAACATCGCTGCCGGATACAACGCGGCCATCCTGTATTTCACACAGGGCCAGTACGAGCAGTCATATGCTCTAGCGCAGGAGCTCTACAACAAGTACGGAAATGTGGACGCACTTGATCTCTACAATGTCCTGAAGAACATTGAGGCCCAGGAGAACGCCGCGAACGCACAGATCAGCAGCACTGAGAAATCAGGTGCCTCAACCACAACCGGCAGTGGCGGAGTAGTTGGAATCTGATGCTGTTCGTCATAACCGGAAACGGCAAGGGAAAGACCACAAGTTCCCTGGGCATGGTCAGCCGTGCCCTGGGACAGGGTCTCAGATGTGCCGTCATCCAGTTCCTTAAGTCCAATCCCAGGGCACTGGGGGAATACAGGACATTCACCAAGCTCGGAGTTCCCTGGGAGTCATGGGGTCAGGGTTTTTTATGGGACCAGAAGACCCTTGAGCCTACGGCCGAGCTCTGCCGTCAGGGGTGGGAGAGTTTCAAGACAAAGGCCTCTGGCGGCGACTTTGACCTGATTGTGCTTGATGAGTTCACTTACGTGCTATCGTTCGGGCTTCTGGACAAGAAAGAGGTGCTTGATTACCTGTCCCAGAACGTCCATAAGGAGGGTTTCCCGCATGTTGTTATCACAGGAAGAAATGCGGATAATCAGATCCTTGAAATGGCGGATACTGTAAGTGAAATCAACGAAATCAGGCACCATTTCCGCTCAAACGGCGGAAAAACGGTCAAAGGAATCGAGT
>CACZJR010000004.1 GCA_902781545.1 uncultured Spirochaetales bacterium
CTGGCAGAACTTCATCTCACGCTTCGGCATGAGCGAGGAAGATGTGCTTAAGATCATGGGCGCACAGGGCGGTTCAAAGGACCAGTTCCTTGAGACAAGAAGAGCAGACACCCTTCAGAACATCAAGGCACAGCTTATCATCGAGCAGATCAAGGAAGAGCAGAAGTACGAAGTCTCCGAGGAGGAGCTTGCTGAGGAGCTCAAGAACTACGGTGAGGACATCACCAAGGACAGCCCGAACTACGAGTCAATGAAGATCTATGCCGAGGACGACGTGAAGTTCAAGAAGGCACGTGATTTCCTGCTTGAGAACAACACATTCAAGGCAGCAGCCCCGAAGGCTGAAGAGAAGAAAGAGAACTGAGGAATCTGAATGGACAGAACCGCATCATATCTGGTACCTACAGTCATAGAGCACAACGGACTCAATGAGAGGGCCTACGACATCTACAGCAGGCTCTTGAAGGAGAGGATCATCTTCCTTGACGGCGAGATAGACGACGCCAAGGCGGATCTTGTGGTTGCGCAGCTTCTGTTCCTGGAATCCGAGGACTCAAAGAAGGACATCAGCCTTTACATCAACTCACCCGGCGGAAGTGTCACAGCAGGCCTTGCCATTTATGACACAATGCAGTGCGTCAGGCCGGATGTCTCAACCATCTGCATGGGTCAGGCGGCCTCAATGGCGGCCCTGATCCTTGCCGCAGGTGCGGAGGGCAAGAGGATAATCCTGCCGTCAGCAAGGGTCATGATTCACCAGCCATGGGGCGGTGTGCAGGGTCAGGCCTCTGACGTCAGCATCCATGCCAAGGAGATCATCAGGCTGAAGAAGCTCTCAATCGACTATCTTGCAAGGCACACCAAGCAGGATCCGGCCAAGATTGCCGCAGACATCGAGAGAGACCACTTCATGGCTGCTCAGGATGCGGTTGACTACCACATTGTCGATACTATTCTCAGGCGCGAGGGCTAATAATGGCATTCGGAAAGAACAACAAGTACTGCTCATTCTGCGGCAGCTCCACCAACAGGATGGTCACAGGCCCGGGCGGCGTGACAATCTGCGAGAGCTGCGTGGAGAAATGCAGGTCAATACTCTATGACGATGACAGCAAGACCCAGAAGACAGGCTCCGCAAGCACCCTTCCGGACAAGCTTCCCACCCCGCACGAGCTGAAGGAATACCTTGACCAGTACGTGATTGGACAGGACCAGGCAAAGAAGATCCTCTCTGTTGCCGTCTACAACCATTACAAGAGAGTCAAGTTCGAGAAAGAGCTTGAGGACAAGGAGAACGTCTCCCTGGACAAGTCCAACATCCTGATGATGGGACCCACTGGAACCGGAAAGACCCTCCTTGCAAGGACCCTCGCCACAAGGCTCAGCGTTCCGTTCGCAATTGCAGACGCCACCACAATCACAGAGGCAGGCTACGTCGGTGAGGATGTGGAGAACATACTCCTGAAGCTGATTCAGGCCGCTGATGATGACATCTCCGCCGCCGAGCACGGAATAATCTTCCTTGATGAGGTGGACAAGATAGCAAAAAAGGGAGAGAACGTCTCCATAACACGTGATGTCTCCGGTGAGGGCGTACAGCAGGCGCTTCTCAAGATAATCGAGGGCACTGTGGCAAGCGTCCCGCCCCAGGGCGGCAGAAAGCATCCCAACCAGGAGATGCTCAAGATAGACACCCGCAACATCCTGTTCATCTGCGGCGGAGCATTCGTCGGGCTTGACAGGATAATCGAGAAGAGGATGGACACATCCTCCATGGGTTTCGGAAAGAACGTCGGCGACTCAAGGGCCAAGGATCTTGCCACCCTCTACTCCAATGTGCTTCCTGATGACCTGATCAAGTTCGGCCTCATCCCCGAGTTCATCGGAAGGCTTCCGATCCATGTGGCCCTGAACGAGCTTCACGTGGAGGACCTTGAGAGAATCCTCACAGAGCCCAAGAACTCGATCATCAGGCAGTATCAGGCCACAATGAAGCTTGATAATGTCGAGCTGGAGTTCACCAAGGAGGCCATCCACAGCATCGCACAGACGGCATTCGACCAGAAGACCGGTGCCCGTGGCCTGAGAAGCATAGTCGAGACAATCATGACGGACATCATGTATGACGTCCCGTCCTACAGCGATGTTGCCAAGATCGTCATTGAGGAGTCCACCGTCACGAAGAAGACAAAACCCGTTCTTCTCGGTGCCGATGGCAAGGCAGTGGACAGAAAGCTCCTGACATGACATACCGTAACGTCATAGACTCACATTTTCATACACAGTCCATGCTCCAGAGGGGCATGGATGTTTTTTCTCTTTATGACAGGCTCTTTGACGGTGGCTTCGCAGGAGGGATAGACATCGGATGCACCCATGACGATCTTCCGCAGAGAAGAGAGCTACTGAAGGACTACCCTGCCATCCTCCTCTCAGGTGCCATGGGCCCTTGGGAGGCCGGCCGCAGCGAGACAAAGCCTGTGGAGCCGGAATACGAGTACCAGAGCGCAAAGAGCATAAGCCAGATAGAATCTGAGCTGGATATCCTCAAGGAGAACATAATCAGATATAAGGCATCGTTCATCGGGGAGATCGGGCTTGACTACTACTGGGACTACGGCACGCATGAGAAGCAGCATCTGATATTCGAGTCCCAGATGAGATGGGCATCTGAGATGGGACTGAGGGTCCTGATCCATGACAGGGACGCGGACGCAGATACCGCAGAGGTCATCAGGAGGCTCGGACCTGACAGAGGCGGTGTGATCCATTGCTTCGACGGCAGCCCCATCGTGCTTGAGGCAGCCTTGGAAAAAGGTTATTTCATAAGCTTTGCGGGAAATCTCACATACAAGAGGAACACGGATCTCAGACAGATGCTAAGGCGTGTTCCCATGGACAGGCTTCTTCTTGAGACAGACTCCCCTTACCTTGCGCCTGTCCCGCTCAGGGGGCAGTCCAACAACCCGTCATTCATAATCCACACATATGAGTGTGCCGCAGAGACTCTGGGAATGAATGCAGAGGATCTTGCTATTATTATAAAGGATAATTACGACAGGCTTACCGCGAGCGTGTGACCCCCACCTTGGGGCAGCTGCGGTTCTCCGGACACATGGAGCATTTGGGACTGACGCTTGTGCATACCTCCTGCCCGTATGAGACAAGAAGCTCGTTCAGCGGAATCCAGAATCTTCTTGGCATGACAGGCTGAAGCGCCTTCTCGCTATCCTCCGGTGTCTTTGTCTCTATCCAGCCCAGACGGTTTGATATCTGATGCACATGGCAGTCCACGCAGATGGCGTCAATGCCGAATCCCAGATTCAGCGTCAGGTTGGCTGTCTTTATCCCCACGCCGGGAAGCTGCATCAGAAGGCCGGCATCAGAGGGAACCTTGCCGTCATATTCACTGACAAGGATTTCCGAGATCTGCCTTATCTGCATTGCCTTGCGCCTGTAGAAACCAGCGGGAAAGATCAGATCCGCTATGCGGTCCTCTGACAGCTGTAGCATCGCCCGGGGATCGGGTGCCTCTGCAAGAAGACGCCTTGAGGCATTGAGTGTCACATCATCCTTTGTCCTGAGTGAGATCACAGTTGAGATCAGAACCGAGAACGGGTCCTGCTTCTGCACCGCAACCAGGGAGACTGCTGGAAGAACCTTGCCCAGAGAAGCCAGGACCTGCCTGAACTCACTGAAGATCCTGTCAAAGTATGCCTCGTCAAGCACGACGTCACTTCTTCTCATACCTGTACTCCAGGACGGATATGGTGTGGGAACCCTTCCCGACTGACTTGGCAGTGTCAAGGAGAGCTGAGAGGTCGGGGACCACAACGCCGTAAAGGTTCTTCTCCGGCACGGCAAGTGCAAGCCTGTAATCGGTGACCCAGGATATGGAGCTGTCCGAGCTGAAGAAGTCATTGAACGAACTGACGGACGGACACATCGCGATCACTATGCCCAGCCTGTTCATCTGGTCGATGGTTGTTGAGGCGAAAAGCCTGCCGGCAGAGCTCTTGTCAAACTCAGTCACATGACCAGACGGGAAGCATGAAATGATTACCTCTGCCATGCCTTTTGAGTCATTATCATACACAAGACCTACATTCTGGGACATCGTTGATGTCTCACGTGAGATCTCCGACGCAGCCTTCATCCAGCCAGATCCGACATCTGAGACAAGAGTTCCGTCAAACAGCATTGAGCCTTCCTGACCATGAATCGCAAGGACCACCGAAGACGGCAGGAGATCGGAGACATCTAGCTCACAATGGACGGCATAGGCTGCGGCAAGCGGGCCAAGCACGACATAGTCTGACCTTATCCTGCCCAGGGTCTCGGAGAAGAGAGCCCTTGAGCGGAAGCAGTCATCTGAGAGCCCTTTCACCCTTAGCCTTATACCCTTCATGGCATATTCGGAACGCAGCCTTGCGATTGTTCCCCCGGGGACGACCTGGGAGAATGCGGAATCTGAGACTATGGTCAGAGTGCCGAACGCAAAAAGGTACACGGCCGCGGCAGCCGCAGCAACGGCTATGATGACAGATAGGATGATTATGGCAGCCTTCCCTTTCTTGCGCTTCTTGTCCATGGCTTGAAGATTAGCCTCCTTGAATCCTTCCGTCAAGCGAGAATTATTGACGCTAATGATTTAAATAATTAGTATTGCAGGTAATAGGAGATTACCCAAATGACTTCATACAAAGAGCTGGGTCTGGTCAACACCAGAGATATGTTCGCCAAGGCAGTAAAAGGCGGATATGCAATTCCTGCATACAACTTCAACAACATGGAGCAGATGCAGGCAATCATCATGGCATGTGTCGAGACAAAGTCACCTGTCATCCTTCAGGTTTCAAAGGGTGCCAGAGACTATGCAAACATCAACCTTCTGAGGAACATGGCCAAGGGTGCAACAGAGTATGCACACGAGCTCGGATGCGACATCCCAATCGTTCTTCATCTTGACCACGGTGATTCATTCGAGACATGCAAGGACTGCATTGACAACGGTTTCTCATCAGTCATGATCGACGGTTCATCACTTCCTTATGAGGAGAACGTCGCACTGACAAAGAAAGTCGTCGAGTACGCACACAAGTTCGATGTCACAGTCGAGGGCGAGCTCGGAGTTCTGGCCGGAATCGAGGATGAGGTCCAGGCAGAGGCCTCTCACTACACACAGCCTTCAGAGGTCATTGACTTTGTCTCAAAGACCGGTGTTGACTCACTGGCAATCTCAATCGGAACAAGCCATGGCGCATTCAAGTTCACAGCTGAGCAGTGCACCAGAAACGCTGACGGAATCCTTGTTCCGCCACCGCTCCGCTTCGACATCCTCAAGGAGATTGAGAAGAAGCTTCCCGGTTTCCCGATTGTCCTCCACGGATCCTCATCAGTCCCGCAGCAGTACGTCAAGATCATCAACGAGTACGGCGGAAAGCTCAAGGACAGCGTCGGAATCCCAGAGGAGCAGCTCAGAGAGGCAGCAAAGAGCGCAGTCTGCAAGATCAACATCGACTCAGACGGAAGACTTGCCATGACAGCCATGATCCGCAAGGTCCTGGCAGAGCACCCTGAAGTGTTCGACCCCAGAAAGTACCTGGGTCCGGCACGTGAGGCCCTCAAGCAGATGTACATGCACAAGAACATTGATGTCCTTGGTTCAGCAGGCAAGGCTTGATCAGTCGTAAGACAGACACAAGGTCGCTTGAATAAAGCGGCCTTTTTTTTTAGACTTCGGGCGATATGCGTAAACTGACGAAGAAAGAATTCCCATATGTATTCATGTCTGTTGCCCTGGCACTGCTCTGTAACCAGATCATCTACCAGGACACAAGACTCATCACCAGGTACTTCCATCACTGGGACATAGCAACTCCGCTGGACCATACCTTCAGGCTCATACCCTGGACGCTGATCATCTATTTCGGATGCTTTGCGTTCTGGGGGATCAGCTATGCCATCATAGCCCTGCAGGATGACAGGCAGAAGAGCGAGCAGTTCTTCAGCGCAGTCGCGGTGTCCAAGATCCTTGTGATGATCATGTTCCTTGTCTTCCCCACCACAGCCGACATCAGGCCAGAGATCACGGGAAATTCATTCTGGGACGTCCTGTACAGGAATCTGTACGCCATTGACCCGTGTGACAACTATTTCCCGTCAATCCACTGCATGGTCAGCTGGTTCTGCTACATAGGCGTCAGGGGCAAGAAGGAGTTCCCGCTGGCCTGGAGGATCTTCGCATGCCTCATGGCCTTTGCGGTCTTCTTCTCCACCATCGCCACCCGCCAGCATGTACTGGTGGACATTGCCGGAGGCATTGTGTTCGCAGAGCTCGGAAACGCCATAGCCAGCAGGTTTGAGGGCGTGCAGAGAACCTACACCAAGGTGAGCACCTGGATAATGGTCCACATTTTCAGGAAAAAGGGCCTGGAAGCGTAATATAAGGCCTTTTCCCACCTTAACATATTTGACAGTGAACATCATTCAATGATATATTTTCAACCGCTGGACGTTTTTGTCCGGCGGATTCTTTATCTGACTGAAAAGAGGTGAGCTTGGCTACTAAGGAACTTAGGATCAACAGACAGATCCGTGCTAAAGAGGTTTTCCTGATTGATGAGAACGGAGACAAGAGAGGCGTCATGAATTTTTTCGACGCTCTTGCGCTGGCAGAGGACGCAGGGCTTGACCTTGTGGAGATTTCCCCTAACGCGAATCCCCCCGTATGCAAGATCATCGACTACGGCAAGTTCCGCTATGAGCAGGAGAAGAAGCTCAAGGAAGCCAAGAAGAACCAGACCATCGTCAAGATGCGCGAGATCAGGATGCAGCCCAAGATCGACACACACGACCTTGAGGTCAAGTCCAAGGCAATAGCCGAGTTCCTCGCAGGCGGTGACAAGTGCAAGGTCACAATCCGCTTCCACGGAAGAGAGCTGGCACACACCGAACTCGGAAGAGACGTATTATATAAGATACTTGAACTCTTAACCGAAAAAGAGATATCATACAATGTTGATACTCAGCCGGTCATGGAGGGAAGAAACATGTCAATGCTCCTCTCCCCGGTCAAGGGTGCGACAAAGAAACAACAGGTCAAATAATTCCCGTTGGGGATTAACGGAACTTAGTTCCAGATACGGCAGCTACTGAGGGTTCTTGTTCCTCAGGGCGCTTAAAACGAGGTAACACATGCCTAAGATGAAAACAAGAAAGGCCGCAGCAAAGCGGTACAGGGTCACCGGTACTGGCAAGGTCAGGTTCAAGAAACAGGGACTTCGCCATATTCTCACCAAGAAGACAACCAAGCGCAAGAGAGCTCTCCGTGCAACTGGTATTCTTTCCGACGTAGAAGCAAAGAAAGCAAAAGTTATGCTTCCTTATGCTTGAGATGGGAGGGTGTGAATTATGCCAAGAGCAGTAGACGGAACCAAACACAAAGACAGACGCAAGAAAATCATGGAGCTTGCAAAGGGTTATTACGGACGCAGAAGCACCAATAACCGTGTTGCAAAGGATGCTGTGGCAAAGGCTGGAGCCTATGCCTACCGCGGAAGAAAAGAGAAGAAGAGAGATTTCAGAAAGCTCTGGATCGCCAGAATCTCTGCCGCAGTCAGGGCTGAGGGTCTTTCCTACTCACAGTTCATGCACGCTCTGAAGATCTCGAACATCGAGCTTAACAGAAAGGCACTGTCCAACATGGCAATCGAGGACAAGGCATCTTTCAGCGCTTTGGTTGCAACAGCAAAAAAAGCACTTGAGGCTTGAGCGAAAAGGGCTTAACATTAAGAAAGGGGGTTAGCCATGACAGTTTATGAAAACATGTTACTTCTGGAAGAGAGAGTAAAGAAGGCAGCAGCTTACATGAAGAAGCTGAGAGCTGAGAACGACGCTCTTAGAAGAGACATCAAACTCATAACCGGTCACAACGAGGAACTCCAGTCATATGTTGACAACTACAAGGAAGATGAGGCACGCATCGCCCAGAGCATCGCTACCTCCCTTGACAGTCTCAATGAGGTTGGATTGGATAACCTCGATCTTAATGATGCCGATCTTGAAATCGCCGAGCAGTTCTCCGCCATCGGTGGAGACGCCACAGAGGATATTGATGTCGCACTTGATGACATTGATCTCTGAAGTCTGTTAAAAGTGAAACGGGGGATTGCGAAAGCAGTCCCCTTTTTTATTTACAAAAAACATTTTATTTTCTGAAATAGAATTACTTAAAAATCAGCCCGTATTTTCAAAAACAACAGAAAAAACTCAGGTTCACACGGTCCTGACAGTCAAAAGCTCACTTACCTGCCCGTTTTTTATCTGCTACCCTAAGATTACATACAGGAGCGGATAATGAATTCAGAGGAGCTGTTGCTTCATCATGCCAGAACCTATCTCAGGCTCTCAGAGGAATTCGGTCCTGACGCGCAGTGCGTCAGAGAGCAGTACTCAAAGCTCAGGGACCTTCTGATTGTCGAGATATACTTCATGAGCTCGGTCAGATCAATCCTCTCAGCGGAGGAGATGTCCGGCTTCGTGCTCTATGTGGAAGGCAGCCTCAGGACCATGATTGACTCATTTGACCCCAAAAGGGAATCCGTGATGCCTTTTCTCAAGCACAATATGGAGAACAGGGCATTAAGCTATCTGGCCTATGAGAGAAGGACAAAATGCTTCAGCTCCCATTTCATCAACAGCCTCATTCCGATAGATCCGGAATACCCGGGACCTGAGGACATCATCCTCGGGGAACAGGATGAGGCTGACAGCGCCTTCCGAAGGGACGCCACAAGCAGATTGCAGTACATCTGCTGGACCAACCCGACAAGACAGAGACATCTTTTCATTTTCCTTTGCACATTGCTGCCCTACGTCACTTCTGAGATTGTGGACAACTTCTGCAGGGTTCTGAACATTGACAGGACACAGACAACAGCCATAGCGGACTACCTCTGCGGCCTGACCGATGGGCCGAACCTCAAGAGATCCGGCGTGGACTACATGAAAAGCAGGCGGAACTACATCATGATGCGCACCATAGAGCTCAAGTCCCATCTCAGGTACACACTCTGGCCGGAGAGGATAAAGAGCCAGCTCAAATACCAGAGCAAGCGTCTGGCAGACATAAACAACAGCATAAGCCACAAGAAGATGAACATCCAGCATCAGATGATAGCGGAGATCCTAGGTGTTGAGACTTCCTACGTCACAGTATCGGTCCACCGCTCCAAGAAGATCCTCAGGATGTTATTGGATGAGGAAGGACAGGAGGATGTTTCCCCGAACCTCAGAAGCATAATGATGCTTCCTGAAGCAGTATTGAGAGAGGCTGTTCCGAAACGCTTTGAGCCTTTTGAGCAGTTCAACATCACAATGATCCCAAAGCCACAAAAGCAGATCCGCTTTTCCTCACGAGGCATCGGCATAGCATAGACTTTCAACCTTAAATGGACTATCCTCAAGGCATGGCACAAATCAGAAAGATACTTCTTGCAAGCTCCAACGAGCATAAGAGGCATGAGTTCAGCCAGCTGTTCTCTGACTACGAGATCCTTCTCCCGTCAGATCTGGGGCTAAGCTTCGACTGTGAGGAGAACGGAGAGACCTTCCTTGACAACGCACTGATCAAGGCAAACGCCCTCTATGACAAGGCAGAGAGCCTCGGAATTCCGGTCATGGCCGATGACTCCGGCCTGATTGTCCCTGCCCTGCCAGGCCTCCTGGGAGTCAGGACTGCACGCTTCGGATCAGAAGACGGCAGTCCCCTTCTCAGCGCACATGAGAAGAATCAGCTCCTGATCAGGATGCTGGAGGGAAAACCCGAGCAGGACCGAGAGGCTGTCTTTGTCTGCGCGATTGTCATGATCCTCGACAGGAACAGGATCTATTGCGCGGTGGAGAACGCCCCGGGCAGGATCCTGCATGAGGAAGCAAAAGGAACAGGCGGATTCGGATATGATCCGGTGTTCCACTGCAACGAGGCAGGCTGCTCAATGGCCCTTCTGCCGGACGGGCAGAAGAACCTCTACAGCCACAGGGGCAAGGCCGCAAGAAGCATACTCAAGTTGATAAAGGAGTGATTATGGCAAAAGAAATACCTTTGAGAAGTCAGGTAGCGGAAAACGACAAATGGGATCTCAGCAGCCTTTATCCATGTGATGAGGCATGGGAAATAGACCTCAAGAAGCTTCAGAAGAAGATTGAAGAGGCCGGAAAGTTCAAGGGGACTCTCGGAAAGGACCCTGCGAACCTGCTTGAGGCAATGAAGTGGCTCTCAGACGCCTGCATGCTCGGAGAGCAGGTCTATGTCTATGCTTCACTCAAGTACGCCGCGGAGAACAATGACCCTGAGAACCAGAGGAAGATCGGAGTCATCTCACAGGTCTACACCGACCTGATGGCAGCAATCAGCTACATGGATCCTGAGATCCTTGAGATCAAGAACCTCAGCAAGTGGATCCAGGAGAAGGAGTTCGATGACAGCCGCGTTTACCTCAACAAGATTCTGCGCCAGAAGGAGCACACACTCAGCCCCAAGGAGGAGGAGCTTCTCGCAAAGCAGTCAGAGCTCCAGAGCACCCCGCAGAAGGCCTTCGGAATGCTCACCAACTCAGACCTTGACTTCGGAAAGATTGACGGACAGCCGCTTTCCCAGAGCACATGGTCACAGTTCATGATCAATCCTGACAGAGATGTCAGACGCCGCGCCTACGAGCAGTTCTACGGCACATACAAGGCACATGAGCAGACAATCGCCACCCTTTACGCCGGGTCAGTGAAGCAGGACATCTTCAACGCACGTGTGCGCGGATTCGACAATGCGCTTGATGCCGCCCTCTACCGTGACGATGTCCCCAGAAGCGTCTATACAGGCCTGATAGACTCAGTGCACAAGGCACTGCCCACACTTCACAGATATTACTCACTCAGAAAGAGGGTCCTGGGCCTTGATGAGCTCAGACACTACGATGTCTACGTCCCGCTCGTGAGCTCGGTCAAGACCCACAAGACATATGAGGAGGCGGCGGAGATTGTCAAGAACGCCCTCAAGCCGCTCGGAGAGGACTACGTCAGGACAATCTACAAGGGAATCACCACTGACAGATGGGTAGACCGCTATGAGAACAAGGGAAAGCGCAGCGGCGCCTTCTCCAGCGGCGGATTCATCGGAGCGCCCTACATCCTCCTCAACTACAAGGAGGACGTGTTGGGAGATGTCTTCACACTCGCGCATGAGGGCGGCCACAGCATGCACAGCTACTACTCAAAGCGCAACAACCCGTTCCTCTGCTACGACTACACCATCTTCGAGGCCGAGGTCGCATCGACCTTCAACGAGCAGCTGGTGGCAAAGTACCTCACGGACAACGCAGAAAGCCCCGAGATGAAGACCTACATCATCGCCAAACAGATCGATGACATCATCGCCACTCTGTTCAGGCAGACGATGTTCGCAGAGTTCGAGCTTCTGTGCCACACCCAGCAGGAACAGGGCCAGCCTCTTACGGCATCCACTCTCAGAAGCACCTACAGGGGCCTTCTTGAGACCTACTTCGGTCCTGAGATGAAGTTCGAGGAGACATCAGATCTCGAAGGGATGAGAATCCCGCACTTCTATAACGCCTATTACGTGTACAAGTACTCCACCGGAATCTCCGCCGCAATCGCACTTTCAGAGCGCGTCCTCAACGGAGGAAAGAAGGAGCTTGAGGATTATCTGGGCTTCCTGAAGTCCGGCGGATCCAAGTTCCCGATCCAGACCCTCAAGGGAGCAGGTGTTGACATGTCCACCCAGGAGCCTGTCGATGCCGCAGCGCGCAAGTTCGCGAACCTGCTCGACCAGCTCGAGAAGCTCATCTGATCATCAATGGTTAAAAAACAATGCCCTGCCGGGAGCTGTCCCGCAGGGCATTTTCTTTGTGCTCAGCACATCTTTCATCTAAAGCTTTTACTCAGCTTGTCGGACCGACCTTTGAGTCGACATGCATTCCCATTCCTGCTGTGTGGGCTGAGACCTCTGAGGCAAGATACAGAACTGCGTTTGCGACCTCTTCCGGCTTTGCATAGCGCTTGTCCATGGCATAGGCGCCAGCAAGGGCTGCCATTGCCTCCTCATGTGACAGCTGCGGGAAGAAATCCTTCTCGATACGGACCATCATCGGAGTGTCCACAGGACCCGGGCAGACGTAGTTGACGTTGATTCCAAGTGGTCCGAGCTCAAGTGCGACACACTTTGTCAGACCTGAGACAGCATACTTGGATGAGACATATGCGCTGTTGCCGGCTGTTGGCTCATAAGCTGCAGCAGATGCAACCACGACAATGGCGCCTGACTTCTTCTCAATGAGAGTCGGGACTGCATACTTCATTGTGAGCATGACTGAGAACACGTTGAGCATGTAGACCTGCTCAAAGAGACCGAGCTCCATGTCCTGAACCGGATGGGCCTTTCCCTCATATCCTGCATTCGGAACGACAATGTCGATTGTCCCGAAATGAGCCTTTGCGTTCTCGACAAAGTTCTTGATGTCCTCTTCCCTGGTCATGTCGGCGACAAATCCGGCCACCTTGCCTGATCCGGCACCGAGCTGTGGGATAAGCGCATCAATCTTAGCCTGGCTTGTTGAGGAGAAAGCAACCTTTGCTCCCTCTGCCAGAAAACCCTTCACGATAGCAGTTCCGATGCCACCTGTTCCACCAGTCACAAGAACAACTTTGTCCTTAAGTTTAAGATCCATTTTTTACTCCTTTATGTAATCTTTATCTTCTATGATATCTGTTATCAAACCTCGGCTTCAAGGTCTTTGAGTACTCGATTATCTGGTCCACGGTGATCTTGTCCACATCCGCGACCTCACCGCTCTGGGCCACAAGGTCCGCGACCACATCATAGCAGTGGATGAAGTACTCGATGGACTGGATGATGGTGTTCATCCTCTCACCCACATCAGAGTCCTGCATGATGGAGCTGAAGCCGTCGAACTCCTCTGCGGCATGGTTGGTGTTGTTCCGCACCACACCTACATAGTAGTAGGCGAACAGGAGATTCCTCAGGGCATCCTTGTCCGGGCAGATGGAATGCGCGACAATGCCGTCAATCTCCTTGTTGTCGACCTCCATCACTCTTCCCTTCGCGACCTCCATCTGGCTTGAGCGGGGATCGCCCTTACGTGCCATGTGTATGGCGCTGTAGTTCTTGATGTAATAGTGCTCGACGCTGCTCGTGATCTTCCATTTCTCATAAGGCTTCAGGTCATAGTATGCCTGACCCAGGACCCTCAGGACAGACTCGGAGTTCGACGGGGAGTTGCTGTAGTAGTAGAATCCCTTGTCCACGATGTCATCCGGGGCCTTGGACTCGATGATGGTCAGTGTCTGCTGCCAGAAGCCCTTGCGGTATGCCCACCTGACAAGGTCGATGAACTCTATGTCATCGTTCTTGAGAAGCGGACCGTAGTCCTGGCGGATGCTCTCGGCTATCATTCCGAAGAACTTCTCCGCGAACGAAGAGCCGCCAAGGTCCTTCTTCTCCTTGAAGAGCTCGCGCAGGCTGTCTATTCCGCGCTCGATATCAGAGATGTCACAGAGTGAGATTCCCGTGTCGATGTTGCGCATGGCGTAGAGCAGGCGCTGGATGTCGGAGTTATGAAGGCCGGTTGAGTTCCAGTAGTCAAGGAGCATGTCTGTCTTGCCGTACTTGAGGAATGCCCTGATTCCCGCAAGCAGGTCGGTAACCGCGAACTTCTCGGTGTCATCTGAGATCTCGCTGACAATTCCGTCGGGATTCCTGGTGGTGGTGATGATCTTGGCTATGCTGATGTTGGACTCAGGCACGGCCTTGATGAGGTTCATGATGTTCATCATGACGAATGTGTCTGACGCATCCTCACTCTGGATACACATGTAGATCTCGACATCGGCCGGATTATCAGGATCACCGAAGTCCTTCATGATCCTCGTGAAGTTCTCCACGAACGCGCCGATCGCATCCGAGCCCACCGGGACAAAGCGGATCTTGACGTTTGAGTTGCTCTCAAGGATCTCCATCTTGGATGAGTCCTTCATCTGGTTGTACAGGTACTGGAACATCCAGGTCATGTAGTTCATCGCATGAGAGTCAAAGTCCTCTATCTCCTCATTCATCGAGGCCATCAGCCTGTTCCTGAGCTCGGAGTCCTGCATTAGATGGTCGAAGAACCTGTTGAAGCGGTTGTCGCCTGATGCGTTGAACTTCTTGAAGAATCCCTCGATGAATGAAGTGGCGGCCTTCTGCTGCTCCTCTGTCAGAAGCTCACGGATGTCCTGCTCCTCGACGTTAATGTCATCAAGGTATTCCGCGAGACGGTAGCGGAACAGGCTGTATGTTGACATGTCCTTTATGTCAGTGGCGTAGAATGTGCTTCCTTCCTTGAGCACCACAGACTTGAGACCGTCCTCAGGGTCATATGTCGACTTTGAGCCGAATGTGATTATCTCATCAATGGTGTCGTTGGCAAGCACGTACTTGCAGCTTGCCTCTGCACTGAGCAGAGCATCGCAGTAGCATGTCTTGTCGCCTTTCTCGTTGAAATAATAATGAAGCTTTCCGCCTGCGCTGACTCCGTATAGCGGAGTAATCAGAATCCTGTATTTCATTTGTCGCTCTCCTCTGTAGCAGTAGTCTCTTTGCTTATATTATCATTCTCCACAACCGCGGGCCATGTGTCCAGCACTTTCTTCCTGAACCAGATGCTCATCGCGGTGACAATCCCGAATCCCAGGTAATCAGTTATGACATATGAGAGCCAGACCCCTGTCATGCCCATGGTTCTTGAGAGCAGCAGCATTATCGGAAGCAGCAGCCCTATCTGCCTGCAAAGCGAGTAGATCATTGTCAGGTATGACCTCTTTGCCGGAGGGAAGCACTGCGAGCAGACAATCGAGATCCCGCTTATGAAAAGCGATGTCCCGAGTATCCTGTAGGCTGTCATGCCGATTTGGCGCATCTCATCCGTGGCGCTGATCATGTTGAGGACCACACCGGGCAGGAGCACGAAGAAAAGCCCTGCAAGAGATGAGATGCAGAATGCGGTGAAGATCGCGATCCTCCTGGTCTGAAGGAAGCGGTCGCGGTTCTTGGCGCCGTAGCTGTAGCCTAGGATCGGGGTCATTCCCCTTGTCACACCGAACACAGGAAGCACACCGAACGTACTTATCTTGGAGTATCCGCCGTACACGGATATTGCCACTGAGCCGTAGCGTGAGATGACCTTGTTGATTATGCCGCCCACTATTGATGTTGTGGCCTGTGTCAGCGCAGATGGGACTCCGACAGCCAGGATGTCCTTTATGACCTTCCATTCCGGCCTGAATGACCTGAATGACACAGGCAGGTTCCTGCGGTTCTTCACGAACACCCCGAAAAGTCCGACTGCCATGGATATTATCTGTGCGCAGCCCGATGCCAGCGCAGCACCCCTTATCCCAAGATGGAACACCAGTATGAGAAGCGGATCAAGTATCAGCACGCTGGCGGCTCCCGCAATCTGGGAGAACAGCGGTATGATCATGTTCCCCGACCCCTGAAGTATGGAGAACGATATCTGCGTGAATATCTGTCCGAATGACAGCATGCACAGGGTCCTGATGTAGATGATCCCGTCAGCTATCACCTGCTCCTCCGTGGAGTACATCCTGACGAACCATCCGGATCCGAAGATCCCGAAGAGAAGCATGACGGCAAATGAGATCAGTCCCAGCGCAAGTCCGTTCGCTGCCGACTTGGAAGGTCGCTCCGGATCCCCTTCTCCCAGCCCCCTGGCGATGCTTGAGTTTATGCCCACCCCAATGCCTGTTGAGATTGCGCCTGTGAACATTGTCACAGGAAACGCAAGTGTGACAGCCGCAAGACTGGCGGCGCTGATCTTGCCCACGAAGACAGAGTCAATCGTGTTGTACAATGACTGCATTATCATTGCCACAACCGACGGGGCAGCCATCCTGAACATGAGTCTCTTAACCGGCTCGGTACCGAGCCGCTCCCTAGCTAATGTGCCCATGTGACAAAGAATATAATAATTCTTGTATTACTGAAAGGGATAACGGAGAATATAAGGTAGGGAAAACCCCGAAAGGAGAAAAAAATGGGAGAGAAAGTGAAGAGAAACCTTATTCTGCTCTGCATCGGATTGTGCGTGATCCTCTGCAGCAGCTTCTTCGCAAGCATGATCCAGAGCGCCGGATTCACGGTCAAGGTCTATGACCTGCGCAATCAGACGAACTCGGGATCAATCGAGATTGACGGAAAGAAGGCCACCGTCTCCGGAAAAGTCGTCAGCGGCATACTCTTTGTGCCCAAAGCAGCCAGTGAGACCAACAAGAGGCCGGCGGTCGTGCTCACACACGGCTATCTGAACAACAGGGAGCTCCAGCTGCAGAACGCGATCGAGCTCGCACGCCGCGGATTTGTCGTGCTGACCATTGACCGCGAGGGTCACGGCAACTATCCAAACTCAGGAAGCCAGAACGCAATGATGGCCACCGCAGGTCTCTACGACAGCGCGAAGTATGTCTACAACCTGCCTTACGTGGACCAGACGAAGATCGGTATCTCCGGCCATTCCATGGGCGGAATGACAACCGCATCAGTGCTGTCCTCGGACAACGGAGCGACATTTGACGCAAACGGCAAGGCAACCGGAAACGGCCTTCATATCATCAAGGCCGGCCTGATGCAGGGATGGAGCTCATTCATGGGCGCAGGCGCCGATGTCTCAGTCGGAAACCTCAAGGCAAATGACGATGAGTTCTTCTACGGCAGCCAGGACTACCAGAACAACAGGACAATCGCAAGACAGTACCTGATCTCGAAGGCAGCAGCAAGCTTTGTCGGAGCCCAGTTCGACGGACCGATCAATGTCGTGAATGACGGGATCTACATCAACGGAGTCCTGACAGAGGTCAAGGAGGGAACAGCAGCCCCTGCTCCGTTCAGGGTCGTCTATGAGAACAACGAGATCCATCCGCTGAACCATTTCTCGAGAAAGAGCGCAAAGGATGTCGTGAACTTCTTCTACACAGCATTCGGAACACCGAGCGGCGCCAAGTACATCAAGAGCTCCAGCCAGACATGGTGGATCAAGGAGGCATTCTCCTTCATCGGCCTGATCGCGATCTTCTTCTGCATCTTCCCGGCTGCAGGACTCCTGCTCGAGCTGCCTCTGTTCAAGAGCCTCCAGCGCGATGAGAGCCTGCCTCTGGCAAAGAGAGAGGTCAAGGGAATCTACGGCTGGATCATGTACCTTTGTCCCGCGATAATCTGCACCCTCTTCTCCGGCTTCAGCATCCAGAAGATGAACAGCATCGGCGGAACATGGTTCCCCAAGACGAATCTCTATCCCCAGGACACCACAGGCTGGGTCAGCATGTGGGCGGTTGTCTGCGGACTGTTCGCCCTGGGTGTGATCCTTGTGTTCTGGCTGATCGACTACATCGTCAAGAAGGCAAGGAAGAAGGACGAGTATGTTGTCAATCCGTTCGAGGTCGGCTACATGAAGGGCGGTCTGCTCGGATTCATCAAGACCGCGTTCCTCGGCACCATCATCGTCGCTGGAATGTACCTTGTCCTCTTCATCACATGGGGAATCTTCAAGGTCGACTTCAGGATCTGGACACTGGACATGAAGGTGTTCAACATCCCGGCAATGCTTCCGACAATGCTCCGCTACACGCAGATCTTCGCCATCTTCTATCTGATCAACGGCTTCACAAACCAGAGCTACAGCGCGAAGAACCTGCCTGAGTGGCTGACAATAGCGATCAACGCGTTCTTCAACGTGGCCGGTATCTTCCTCGTGATGATGATCCAGTACGGCACATTCAAGTCAACAGGAGTCCTCTGGCAGGGCGGCATGGCACTCGGCTACATAGTGCTGTTCCCGATTGTCCCGATCCTCATCGTCGCAGCAATCATCTCCAGGAACCTGTACAAGAAGACCGGAACAGTCTGGCTCGGCGCATTCATCAACGCCCTGCTGTTCACCATCATGACGGTCGCCAACACAGCCTCATCACTGTCATACGTGCTCGGCTGATCGGTTAAGAAACCTTTTCAAGGCTGCTGCCTCACCGCGGCAGCCTTTGTTTTGCCCTTCTGACGGTCTGTCCTGAAAATTTATCTTGACAGTTTTGTGATTTTTGTCAAAACATTAGTTAGAAAAAGATAAGGAGCACACCATGTGGAAAACACATCAGGCCTACTACGGCCCCTTACATTTCGCTGCCATCGGAACAATGCTTGCATTCCTTGCATTGGGAATCGTACTTGGAATCAAGGCCAAGGGAAGCGGCAGAAGCAGGGACAAGGCCATGACAATCCTTGGCTTTGTGTTCATCGCCCTTGAGGCATTCAAGATCATCTTCAGGCTCATTGTGAATGAGGGTGCGGACCTGACACTTATCTCATTCCAGATATGCTCCATCCCGATGTACCTCCTGCCGTGCATCTACTTCATGAAGGACGGGAAGCTCAAGCAGGCATTCATAGGCTACGTTTCATTCCAGAGCTTCACATCCGCATTCTTCTACTTCGTGAAGCCCGCTGCGGTAATCGGAACCTCTTATATTGCCATCTCACTGCACTCAATCCTCTGGCATGCACTGATGGTCTGCAGCGGAGTCTACGCGATGATTTCCTACGGGCTTCTCACAAAAGAGGGCTTCAGGACATTCATTTACAGTTACATCCTCTGGGTTGTGACAGTGGCAATCGCCATCATCCTGGACATCATCCTGATCAACGCCAATCCGGACACAGCATTGAATCTCTTCTACATTGCTCCGAACAGCACTTTCAAGTATCCGCTTCTGGGCATCCTCTTCAAGCAGCCGAAGCCCTACCCGCTCTTCATCCTCTGCTTCCTGATCTACTATTTCATCGGAGGCTTCGCGATTTACGGGATCGGATACGGCATAACCCGTCTCTGCACCAGGAAGAAGTAAGTCAGACCCTGATACTGATCCGGGTCCCGTCCGTGGTGTTCACCTCCACAAGGTTCCAGGACCCGTTCTCACGCTTATACTGCCTGAGGGCCCTGACAAGCTCTTTCGCAATGGGCGCGTACATCCTGCTCTGCTCCGGAAGGAAACGCCAGATGAAACTCCATCCGGCTATTCCGAGCGGTACAGGGAGAAACAGCCTGAAGCACTTGTCCGAGTCCTCACGTGGTGCAACGACACTGATTCTCATTCAACGACAATCCTCACATGGTCTCCGTCTGCTGAGTCAACAGTGACAATCTCACCCAAAAGGCCCTGCTCCACCAGAGAGTAGACCTGCTTCCAGTCAATTGAGGACATGGCGTCCGCGACCTTGCCCTGCCCGCTGACACTCATTGCAGGGGAGACTCCTGCGTCAAGTGCTATCTTCACTATCTTAAGAGGAAGATTCACGCGGATCTTATCTCCCTCCTTTGAGTCCACAATGACCCTGAGCATCAGCTTTGAGAAGTCCTTCTGCACTGTCTCAGGCTCATACTTTGCGGGAACCGGATTCTCCTTGCCCAGAAGCTCGTCCGTGCTGACACCCAGAAGATCGCCCAGATTGAGCAGGATCCCGACATCCGGCATGTTGATGTCATTCTCCCACTTAGATACTGCCTGTGAGCTGACATTCACCTTGTTGGCTATATCATCCTGCGTGTAACCCTTGTTTTTCCTTAACCTTGAAAATCTCTGTCCGAAAGTCTCTGTCATTTCCGAACCTCCTGACTAAAAGCTAGCCTTAATCATGCCGATAGTGAACGGACCGTTGGTTGTCTTTATCATACCATTGGTTGTATATCCGCTCAACCTCAGGTTGATTCGGCCTCTCTTATGTCCTGAATGTATATCCAATATCATCTTGAGAACCATAACAAAAAAATAATATATTATCAGAAGAGCATAGGGAGACGCCTGAAAAAATCCACAAGTCCCCTTATCCGGAAGCAAGATGAACGAGAAAACAAACATAAGAGAGAAAAAGCAGAACCTCCAGCCCGGAGACCTGAACCAGTACATCCGCCTCACGACAGTCAGCATCTGGCTGGTGCTTGTAGCCTTCATTGTATTTGTCATAGGCATGGTGGTCTGGGGATTCACCGGAAACCTCTCCGTCAGCGTAAAGGCCGTGGCCGTGGGACATGAGGGCAAAGTCAGCCTGTACATCCCCGAGGACCAGGTCTCGAGGATCAAGGACGACAATGAGCTTGTCATCAATGACAAGTCAGTTGCCATAGGCAATGTGCATGAGAACGGCATCTCACAGCGTGCCGGCGATGTCCTTGACGAGTATCAGCTCTCTCTCGCAGGTCTCTCCGAGAGCCAGAAGGTCATTGTGGTTGACCGCGATCTTGCAGGATATGACGGGTCATACGGGGCGGCCATTATCATTGAGCGCATCAAGCCGTTCGATTTCCTGTTCGGAGGGAACAAGAGATAATGAGCAAGAAGCAGAGAATCCCGCAGCCAATTGATCACGGCGTGGCAGATGTGCCGGTGATCACACAGTATGAGAACCAGGAATGCGGCGCAGTCTCACTTTCCATGGTCCTCGGCTATTACGGCAAATGGCTTCCGGCCGGTGAGGTCAAGGAAGACGTAGGTCCCTGCAGGGACGGAGCCAACGCATACCACATAGCAAAGGCCGCAGAGAGCTACGGCCTCAAGTCAGAGGTGGCACGCTACAAGGCCCCGGAGTTCTTCGAGAAAGCCACCTTCCCCTGCGTGGTCCACTGGCAATACGTGCACTTCCTTGTCGTCAAGGGCGTGAAGAATGACAACGTATACATAAACGACCCCAAGAAAGGCGATTACATCATGTCGAAGAAATCCTTCGAGGAGAGGTACACGGGTTTCTGCGTGTTCTTCAGGCCTTCAGAGGATTTCAAGCCCGAGGGACACAGGAAGACCCTCCTGGAGTTCATCCGTGAGCGGCTGAGACATATGGAGGTTGCCCTTTTCTTTGTGCTGGTCACCACATTCCTGATCAGCATGCTTACGATATTCCGCCAGGGAATGACCAGATTGTTCCTGGACAGGCTGCTGACCAAGCAATACGGGAGCTGGGAGAAGCCGTTCCTGTACCTTCTGAGTGCGGTGACGGTCATAGAGATAATCGTCATGGCCATACAGGCCTTCTACATGAACCGGATCCAGGGAAAGATCTCTGTGGTGAGCAGCACCTCATACATGTGGCACATTCTGAAGATGCCCCTGAACTTCTTCGCTAACAGGCTCCCCGGAGACATCAATTTCCGCAAGCGACTCAATGTGGAGGTGGCAAAGAACCTTGTCACAATCCTAGGCCCTGTCGTGCTTCAGGTTGTCATGATGGTCCTTTATCTGGCGATAATGGTCAGCTACAGTCCCCTCCTGGCGATCATTGGAGTGTCATCGGTCCTTGTGAATGCGCTCATAGGAAAGGTGATCGCAACAAAGATCACGCGCATAACCCGTGAGCAGCTGACGAACAACGGCATGATGGGAGGAACACTCTCAGCTGGAATCCAGATGATTGAGACAATCAAGGCAAGCGGAGCCGAGAACGGTTACTTTGAGCTCTGGTCAGGCTATCAGGCCAATGTGACTGCACAGCAGAACAATGCCAACAGGGTCAACCAGTATCTCGGGATGGTTCCGCTCATTGTCTCTGCGGTCTCAGGAAACCTTGTCCTTATCATCGGAGCCTTCCTGATAATGAACGGCAGCTTCACCCCCGGTGCCCTCATGGCGTTCCAGGGGATCCTGACCCTTTTCACAACTCCTGCACAAGCACTGCTCAGGGCAAGGAAGGACCTCCAGGAGATGCACGCGAACATGGAGCGCATCGATGATGTCATGGAGACCGAGGAGGACATTGCATGGAGAAAGCGCGACGGGAGCGAGAATGAGGGCACAAAGGAAGACACCTACAGCAAGCTCTCCGGCCAGCTGACAATGAAGGACGTCAGCTTCGGGTACTCCCGCCTTGACGATCCACTAATAGAGAACTTCAACCTTGACCTCAAGCCGGGAAAGAGCGTGGCGTTCGTAGGACCCTCCGGGTGCGGCAAGTCCACATTGGCAAAGCTCATCTCCGGGCTTTACCAGCCATGGAGCGGAAGCATCACATTCGACGGCAAGCCGCTTCTGGATGTTGACAACAGCGTCCTCAGAGGTTCACTTGCAGTCGTTGACCAGGACATCATCCTCTTTGAGGACACGATTGAGAACAACATCAAGATGTGGGACAACACAATCGAGAACTTCGAGATGATACTGGCCGCCAGGGATGCCCAGATTCATTACGACATCATGAAGCGTGAGGACGGCTACAGGCACAGGCTCGCACCGGAGGGAAAGGATTTCTCCGGCGGTGAGCGCCAGAGACTGGAGATAGCCAGGGTCCTCGCGCAGGAGCCCACGATCATCATCCTTGATGAGGCCACCAGCGCACTTGACGCAAAGACCGAGTTCGATGTTGTCAAGGGAATCAAGGACCGCGGAATCACATGCATTGTCATTGCCCACAGGCTCTCGACCATCCGCAGCTGTGACGAGATCATCGTGCTTGAGCACGGCCACGTCAAGGAGCGCGGTACACACAATGAGCTTCTGAAGAAAGACGGGCTTTATGCCGAGCTGGTCAAGAGCGAGTAAGGAGAGACAGATGAGTTGGTTTGACGAACAGATAAAGCAGAGAAAAGAAGCGGACGACACTGTATTCTCCGAGGCCAACCGCCGGCTTGGCGATGTTGTCTCAGGCCGGAGGACATCGGATTTCCAGGGTATGGGATCCGCAGAGGACGACATAGGACGCATCCTGGGCTACTTCCACATAAAGCCCAAGGAGCTGCCGCAGGGCATGAATGACCTCAAGGACCAGATGGAATTCCTCCTGCGCCCGTCCGGGATCATGACACGTGAGATCTATCTTGAGAAAGGCTGGCACAAGGATGCATCCGGCCCCATGCTCGGTTTCCTGAAGGAGAGCCGTCAGCCGTGTGCCATCATCCCCGCAAGACGCGGAGGCTATGAGTTCTTTGATGAGAGCACCGGCAAGAAGGTCCATGTCACAGCCTCCAATGAGAAGCTGTTCGACGAGGATGCCATTGTCTTCTACAAGCCGCTTCCTCTCAGAAGCCTTGACTTCAAGGATGTGCTGCGCTTCCACTGGGAGGCCCACACGACAGGTGACAGGGTCATGTTCATGGTCTTCCTCGGCCTTGCCACGCTGATACAGCTGTTCATACCAAGGGTCACAAAGATCATCTTCTCAACATTGATCTACTCTGACAGCATGCGGCTGTTCTTCGGAATCACGGTGTTCCTGCTCTCAATGAGCATCTCATCGGTCATGTTCACATCACTCAAGAACCTGGTGGTGTCAAGGATAAACAACCGCTGCTCCACTGCGTTCGAGGCCTCCCTTGTCATGCGCCTCCTGCAACTTCCGGTCCACTTCTTCAGGGAGAACAGCGCCGGAATCCTGAGCAGCCGCATGTACAGCTGCAGGCAGTTCTCCACATTCCTCGGAAACCTGGTCTACTCATCAGTGCTGACATCTGTGTTCTCCCTGATCTACATAGGGCAGATCATAATCTATGCTCCGACACTGGCGCCTATTGCCGTGACCATCATCATCCTCCAGATTGCGCTCTACATCATTCTCGGTGTGGTCTCGTCAAAGGTCAGGGGAAGACAGCTCTCACTGGAGAACAAGGAGAGCTCACTCTCCTACTCCACCATATTCGGAATCCAGAAGATCAAGCTTGTAGGCGCGGAGAAGCGCATCTACGGACAGTGGGCAAACGCATTTGAGAATTCCGCGAAGGCCCTCTTCAGGCTGCCTGCCTTCATGCTCTTCTGCCCTGTGCTGATATCAGCCGTAGGTCTGATCGGCCAGATCTTCCTCTACTCTACGGCACTGAGCTCCTCGATTTCGCTCTCCGACTACTATGCCTTCAACGCGGCATACGGCCTTGTGAACGGAGCCATCATGGCACTTGCCTCCGTAGTTGAGTCACTTACAAGGATCGGACCCCTGTACGCCCAGATCAAACCTGTCCTTGAGGCCGTCCCTGAGGTTGACGCCGCAAAGAAGACAGTCTCCGAGCTGAAGGGAAAGATCAAGCTGGAGGATGTCTGCTTCCGCTATGATCCCACGACACCGAACATCGTGGACCATCTGAACCTCACAATCGACAGCGGTGAGTATCTTGCGATTGTCGGACGCACCGGATGCGGCAAATCAACCGTCATGCGCCTTCTGCTTGGATTCGAGAAACCCGATTCAGGCCTCATCACCTACGACGGGGCAGACCTGCAGACTCTGGACCTCAGATCGCTCAGGCAGAAGATCGGTGTCGTGCTCCAGGACGGAAAGCTCTTCAACGGTGACATCTACTCCAACATTGTCATATCAGCCCCGTGGCTTACCGAGGAGGAGGCCTGGGAGGCCGCCAAGATGGCCGGTCTTGAGGAGGACATCAAGAAAATGCCCATGGGCATGCACACCATGATCAACAGCAACTCCGGCGGCGTCTCAGGCGGACAGCGCCAGAGAATCATGATCGCAAGGGCAATTGCCTCCAAGCCGCGGATCCTCCTGTTCGACGAGGCCACAAGCGCCTTGGACAACGTGACACAGAAGATTGTCTCCGATTCACTGTCTCAGCTCAAATGCACCAGAATCGTCATTGCGCACAGGCTCTCCACCATCAGGCAATGTGACCGCATCATCATGCTTGACGGAGGCCACATTGTCGAGGACGGCACATATGACCAGCTCATGGAGCTCAACGGTGTGTTCGCCGACATGGTTGCCCGCCAGCAGGTCTGCTACGACCCCATGGAATAAGGACTGCTACCTGATTTTGCCATCTCTTACAGTACAGAATCCGTTTTTTTGACTTCTGTACTGTATTTTTTTCATTTTTCTACAGTACAGAACGGGATTTTTCGGGTTTCGTACTGTTTCATATGGAAAAAGACCATTCCTGAGCGCAGTCAGACATCAAAGCACCAGCAGCGGATTCCAGAGAAGCTCCGTAAGCTCCTCCCGTATCTGTTCCGTCTCCCTCCTGTTCTCATTGACCTGAAGTGACAGCTGAAGCAGCTCATGTTGGCTCGATATGGACTTGCCTGCCACTATGTAATCCTTCATTGAACGGAATGTGCGTATCAGCGCAATACTCTGTCTTGTTGCAAATGTACCTTTCAAAACAGTCATGAGCATGTAAATACCACTCTCGGAGAATGCCCAAGGCTCAGTTTGCCTGTCTCCGCCACGGTTTGCTGTAACATTTTGTGATAGCAAAACACTTGCCTCTTGAGTTGAAAGCTGAAACCTGAAATCCTCCGGAAACTTATCTATGTTTCTCTTCACCTGCTGGTTGAATGCGCTAGTGCTATACCCGTAAATCTCCGCCAGGTCAAAGTCAAGCATCACCCTCACTCCCCGTATGGTGTGGATCTTGTCTCTTATCGACAGATCATCAATCAGAACAATGATCTCCTACATGTTTTTCTCCTAAGCAATAGATTCAAAGAGCAGACCATGCAAGTCAGGTCTGACCCTTTGCCCTTATATACGAGAAAAGTGCAGGAAATATTTCAACTTTCAGGAAAAAAGTCTGAGTTTTTTCTGTTGCCGGTATCAAGCATGCAATAGAAAAACACAAAGCTTTATCATTAATGCCCCATAAAGAAACGCATCTTATTTCAGAAACCTCCATAGAAACTGAAATAAGAAACAGTTTCTTGCTTCTTTATTTCAGAAAGTCCTTGAGAAACTGAAATAAGACTGTATAATAAAGACTGTTATTTCAGAAACGAGGCATATATGAATCGAGCAGGAACATACATCACAAATCTCACAGGCGATGCAGCTTACAAGTCATTCAGACCTGCACTGCTTCCACCACAGCCTGAGCTTCAGCTTGATGAGGAGACCATGAGGCTGCTGGTTGAATCAAACCGCCAGCTTTCACGTCTGGACTCTGTCTCATCCTCAATCCCGAGCGCTGAGCTCTTTGTTTCCATGTATGTACGCAAGGAAGCCCTGATCTCATCTCAGATTGAGGGAACCCAGTGCACCCTTGATGATGTCCTGAATCCCGATCTTGATTCGAACACAAACCTTGATGTAGCTGATGTGATCAACTATGTCAGGGCAGTCCAGTATGCGCTGGAAAGGTTAATAACCCTTCCCCTGTGCAACCGCCTGCTCTGTGAGATCCATGAGGTGCTGATGGAAGGCGTACGGGGACAGGAGAAGAATCCCGGAGAATTTCGCAGGTCCCAGAACTGGATCGGAGCCGCAAACTGCGCCCTGAAGGATGCCAGATTTGTCCCGCCAAATGTCGATGACATGACAGAGGCAATCTCTGCTTTAGAGAAATATATCAATGAGAATGACAAATATGATCCGCTGGTCCGTGCAGCGCTGATTCATTACCAGTTCGAGACAATCCATCCGTTCCTTGACGGCAACGGCAGAATCGGCCGCCTGCTGATTCTCCTTTACCTCATGGATAAGAAGCTTCTTTCCAAGCCAGTACTCTATGTCTCTTTCTTCCTGAAGAAGAATCAGGTTGAGTATTATGACCGCATCAGCGAAGTCAGAAGAAGCGGAAACTACGAGCAATGGGTACGCTTCTTCCTCGAGGCAGTCAGCAAAGCCGCAGAGGATGCGACCTCATCAATTGAGAAGCTTACAGAACTGCACGAGAGAAACCTGGGCATACTTCCACATTCCTCAAGAAGCCGTAACATCACTAGGGAATTATTCGATTATCTGGAGAAGCATCCGATAATCAATGTCAAGAAAACCGCACAAGATCTCGGTGTCAGCTTCAATACAGCCACCAACGCCATCAGGAAGCTGATTGATACCGGAATACTGAAAGAGAATACCAACGTCTCCCGCAACAGGATTTTCATCTATGACGAGTACCTGAGCATACTCAGGGAAGGAACATGATCCACACTGGTTTCACTATGATCGCTATGATATTATTTGACAGAGGTTGAAAAATGGCTGACAACAAGAAAGAACAGGAACGAACAGAACTGCACAGAATCATTCCTGTGTTTTAACTAATACCTTATCCCATAATCAATTGAATTCAACTGTTGACGTATTAACAATTAGGAGATATCATAAAAATGAGCCCGCTGGAGTGAGCGGCGTTGGCTCCAATTTGATGACTAAAGACCGTCAGAAGCTGGAACTATCGTGACGGTCTACTTTTTTCTGCTCAAAGCTTATCGTACTTGGTCGCCTTGCCCCTGGCTTTTGAGACGGGGTATTTGGCCTCGTTCTTGTCCATCTTGGCGTTGATGATCTCATCGGCATCGAGCTTGAGCTTGTCCAGCATGTCAATGCAGTAGACCATGACATCGGCAAGCTCCTCCTTGACGTGGTTGATGTCGTAATCGGTGTCTGACCACTGGAAGCACTCAAGAAGCTCGTTGGCCTCGATTGAGATTGATTTTGCAAGGTTGGCAGGTGAATGGAACTGGTCCCAGTCCCTGTCCTCTGTGAACTTCAGGATTCTCTTGATTGTGTCTTCTCTCATGGCAGTCTCCTATGTGAATTATGCATTAAAGAGACAGGATTAACAATCTGATTCAGAAGCAGTGTTGCGGACAAACTGTTTTGCGTTTACCATGAAGGCATGAGGCTCACTGGTATTCTTCTCATGCTCTGTTCCCTCCTCATGGCGTTCTCATTTGCAGAACCCTGTAACGCAGAATCATCTGCAGTGCTTGTCTTTGAATCGTTTGACGGAGGCGGTCCGCAGTATGAGGTGAGCGGCTTTGACGAGAGCATTGTGAGCCTGGATGTTGTGCGCAAGTACAATAAAGAGGACCATGAGATGATGACCGGATCAGGCTACAATGTGGTCATGACATTCACCGGTCAGAAGCCTGGAAGGACCTCTGCTCACATATCATGCTCCTCACCAATTGCGGACAATTGGGAAAGGGATTACGACATCACGGTGGACAGGAACCTGAATGTAACCGTCAAGGAACGGCCGTACGTGATAAAACTCCGCATGGTCAGAAGCGGATTCCGTATCTTCAGTGTCTATGAGGTGGGATTTGATGGCCTGGATTACACACTTCATGTGGAAAACAGCTTTTGCGATGACTATCAGACCCTCAGACCTGAAGTGAATCAGAGGGTCATGGAAATAATAAGCAAGTATGATGTTCTCTCCTGGGACGGCTTTGACAAGTACAACAAGTGGGTGTTGGACGGAGAAGACTTCACATTCAAGCTTGTTCTGTCAGATGGAACAGACATATATGCGACAGGCTCAAACAAGTTCCCGGAGAACTACAGGGAGGTGTTCTCGGAGCTTGAGGCCCTGTTCGGGAATCCGGATAATTATCTTTAAATCAGATTTGAAGGAGACAGAGAAATGGCACAAAAAGATTATATAAGCAATACATATGAATCAACGGCCGTGGCAAATGAAGCCTCAGATGTCTGCCTCACAGATAGTGGAAGCAATACAAGCCCCAAAAGGGTGATCGGGACATTCGAAGGCATTGCGACATTCATTGAGGTAGGTGACGGAAAGATTACTGAAGAGGAGTTCCTCGGAGCTTGAGACTCTGTTCAGGAATCCGGACAGTTTTCTGTAAAAGGGCAAAATAATGCTCCCGGGCTTTCCGGGAGCATGAGGTGATTATGCTTCAGAGCGTCTGAGCCTCAGAGGCTCTTTGCCTCCAAGGCCGCATCTGTCATGTACTTCTCAAGCTGCGAGTCAGAGAAATTCTCAATCTCTTTCTCCTTGAAGGCTTTGATCAGAATCAGGGCCACAGGCTTTGCGTTATCTGCTATCACGATGTCATAGAAGCCCGGATTGTTGAAATCATAAATGTAGGTCTCTCCGTAAATCTTTCCTTCTTCAGTCAGATCCAGGTTCACATAGGAGGCATTGTCTGGAATGGCCTGCAGGGAATCCTCTGTATAGAAATTCGGATCCTTGGCATGAGGCAGTATGACAGCGAACAGGCTGTCCGTCTTGTCACTGTCGGCGGTGATTCCTATCCATTCGTTCAGCTCAAACACAAACCTGATGTTGTCAATTGACGGCTCTCTTTTGTTGATCTCATCACCGGCCCTGTTTCCGCTCAAAGAGACGGCCCTGACGACAGGCTCCTGACCCTCGACAGGATTCAGCTGATAAAGGACTCCAGGGAGGACACCCTTTAACGGATCAAACACAGGAAGGCCCTTCGGCTCAGGCTCTGGCTCCGGGGCGGCAGCAACGGGCTCCGGTTCGGCGACAGGTGCCACCTCAGGCTGCTGTGCAGGCTCATTGGCATCCAGGGTCTCAGTTGTCTTACATGCGACAAGCGCGAATAACATCACAAGGATAAGGGTGATCTCAAACAGTTTTCTCATTTCATTGACTCCCCATTAATTGATACAGTTATGTTAACATCTCGCAGGCCATATCACAACCGATATGTTTTAAGGCGCTTTTGAGATGAAGCGGTACTCAAGACCATAATCATGGTCATCCGATTCATTGAGAAGATAATCGTAGCCTGCTTCTGACACAATGCTGAAGCCGCACTTCTCATGGGTTCTGATGGAGGCTGTGTTTCTCTTGCTGATGCAGTCGCAGATGCGGAACGGACCTGCTTTCTTCAGCTCATCAATCACGCCGTCAAGAAGACGTGCCGCATGGCCCTGTCTCCTGCAGTCAGGACGTGTCTCAAGCGCCTCAAGATAATACAGGCCTTTCTCAATCCGGCTCAGACGCAGCGCGCTGACCCACACCCCGTCAGATTCAAGGACCCAATACTCACTTCCGGACTGGCTGAAGAACTCGTCCTTAAGGAAGCCCAGAAAGCCCTCCTCGACTTTCATGACCGCCTCTTTCTTGTCCCTCATGTCCGGAAAGAAATAATCGGTGTTCTCAAAGTTGCTTTCCGAGTATATATCCATAAGTTTTCTTTCATCCAGGTCATCAAACCTGCTGATTCTCAACAACATGGCATTCCTCCGAATTCCACCTGTATGCTTTCAGGTCCACACGGCCGTCAGTGACCTCCACACCCTCTGCAATAAGGCGCCTCCTCTGTCCTTCCAGGCCTCCGAAGCCGAAATGACGGGCAAGCATGCCTTTTGAGTTCACAATCCTGTGGCACGGGACATCACCCTCATAAGGGTTCACATGAAGTGCGTTTCCGACCGCCCTTGCAAGACCGGGGTTTCCTGCCAGAGTGGCGATATCCCCGTAAGTTGTCACCTTACCCTCAGGGACCTGACGGACTATCTGATAGACGGTCTCATAAAAAGTACCTGGCATGATCAGATCACAGCCACCAACTCAACCTCACAGAGGGCGCCTTTCGGAAGTGCACTCACCTCTACGCATGACCTGGCCGGCTTCTCCGTGAAATATCTGGCATAGACCTCGTTGAATGCCGCGAAGTCATTCATGTCTGTAAGGAAGCAGAGGGTCTTGACGACTTTGCCGGCGTTTGTGCCCGCTGCCTCAAGCACTGCCATGAGGTTCTTCATCACCTGCTCCGCCTGCTCTTTTATGTTCTTTCCTGTGATGGCTCCGGTCTGCGGGTCCAGAGGAATCTGGCCTGATGTGTAGAGCATTCCGTTTGCGGCTATGGCCTGAGAATACGGGCCGACCGCAGCAGGTGCCTTGTCTGTATGAATCTTTTCCATTTTCTCATCTCCCGCTTTAAGATTAATTGAATAGCACTGACGATACAAGCACATTGATTCAGGGTTGAAAAAGTGGCGAACTTTCAAATTGAACGGCAGGCGCCGGCTTTCCTATAATTGAGTTGTACAGCAGGAGGAACAGATGAAAGACACCTATTCAATCAACGACCTGGCAATGATCACAGGGCTCACGACCCGCACAATCAGGACTTACATAACCATGGGTTTCCTGTCAGGAGACAAGACAGACGGAGCATGGTCCTTCACGCCGCAGCAGATAGAGGAATTCACACAGCATCCTGCTGTCAGACCATCGATACATGCCAAGAAGAACGCCCCTGTCTTCGATTTCCTCGGCTCCAAGCCGAAGGACCGGGACAAGATGTGCATGGTCCTCGATCTCTCAACCGGAGAGGCCATGAAGGCATCGGTTTTTATTTGTTGTTAGCTGTCAATACCCATCAATTTGCAATGATTTTTCACGAAACACATAAAAGCATTTTCATCGGGCATGAGCAGACAACCGACCAAACCTCAGTTGGAGGATTGATTTGTGAGTACATAGACTGTAGACTTGACCTTGTAGGGGATTACTACAAAGTCAAGCGGCCATCACTTCAGGCACTCGCCAAAGCAACTGGAGTCGATGGCTGTCATTTTGTAACGGTGCAGCTTTTCCTGCAGGTAGGAGAAATCCCCGAGACCATTGTAGAGCTCTCCCTTCTTCAGAAGTGTCCATCCGATTGTCAGGATGTCATTCGCCACTTTCACCGCGATTCTCTGCTTGTTCTTTCCGGCTGCTTTGAGTAAAACCCATCTCCGTTTCAGATTGCAGTCTGACAGGAGTCTGTCGACTGACCATGCGGCCTGAATGATGTTCCTTCTGACAGGCATGCAACCGTAGTGGTTTACTCCGTAAATCGCCTCCCTGATTCCTGACTGGTCAATCCTGGGAACAAGTCCCACATAGTTGCGCAGCTGATCCGGAGTAGAGAACCTCTTTCCGTCTCCTATGTAGGCTACACATGCAAGAGCCGTCAGAGGACCGACTCCCGGAATCGACATCCAGATCAGGCTTTCCCTGGGTCTTGAGACCAGCGCTTGTCTGATCAATTCCTCGTAGCAGTCCGCCGAGAGTTCGATGTTGTCGATGTCCTGCAGCATGAGTCTTGCCTGCATTCCCCTGAGATCATTCTGGCTGAAATAATGCTCTACTAAATCATGCCTTCTTGCAGAATCCCCCAAATCACTCTTCTTCAGGAAGGAGATTCCGTTCAGGTTGAAGAATGCGTGAAGCTGATTGATTGCCCTTGTTCGCTCCTGCCTGGTGCTGATGTGGCTGTTGATCAGGCTTCTCAGCGATGTCTCCTCGTAGGTGGGAACGGGAATCAGGCACCAGTTGGAAGGATTGGTGTCCCTGATGTACTTGGCAATCTTTATGCAGTCCTGCTTGTCCGTCTTGCAGGCTGACTCGAATATGATGTGCAGCTTGCACGGGTTGAGGACGAATATCTCGGCCTCCGTGTTCTCCATCAGGTATCTTGCCAGGAAGGAAGTGGAGGAACCTCCCTCCATCGCCACATAGTCGCCTTTGCGTAGCCGTGATGCAAGATGGTGCCTTCCGTCGTCCGTCATCTTCTCGTCGAAGATGTTCTGCTTCTCGAAGCCGCTGTCCTCATCAAGCCTGCAGGCTTTCAGCGTCTTCTTGGACAGATCGAGGCCGAAGATCCGCCTGGCCCCGAACTTCAATGGTCTGTTCTCCATGTCCAGACCTCCTTGGTGTTTGTTCGGCTGCGGAAGACTTTCTACATCAATGTGGCCCGACGAGCCCATTCACTTTTATTATCGGAGTATGGCACCGGCGGCAGATGCCGCACGGAAGCCATCTCCACCGTAGGTATTCGATGACCGGCTGGAATGATTTTATTCTAAGAGGTACACCAAAGCAGATGTCCATCGCAAACCCAACAACCCCTGTCACCGGCTTCCGACATCCGTCAATGTCAGAATAGCATCGTCTTCCTAAGCTAAAAACATCCTACTTCTTCTGTGAGAGAATCACCTCCATGAAGCCGGAGACAGAGCTTCATTTCACTTCCGAGCCCATGGGCACAGGGGTGCGGGTCATACTCACAGGAAGCCCTGGCGATGTCCTGTCCATCATCAGCCAGTATTACGCCAAATAAGACGCAGGAATCTTAGGAAAGAAGGCCTGAAAACGGACTTTCCTAAGATTCCAGTGACAATTTAAGGCACTGATGCTATGCTCGGCCTAGTAGTTCGCAAAGAACCGTGGAGGTACATCAGTGCTTGACAACAAGACATTCGGAAACTTCATCAGGGAGAAGAGGATCGAGAAAGGTCTGAAGCAGAGAGAGCTTGCGGACCTTCTCTATGTCACAGAATCCGCGGTCTCCAAATGGGAGACAGGCAAGAGTTATCCTGACATCACCATGATCCCCAATATCTGCAAGACCTTGGGCGTAACTGAGAAGGAGCTCATTGACGGAGCGACAGACACCGATTACCGCAAGATGAGACACGATGCCACAAGGTATCACCGGATCAGCGAGACCTGGTTCTGGGGTCTGACCATATCATATGCCGTTGCCCTTGTAATCTGCCTGATAGTGGACCTGGCAGTGAACCACAGGCTGTCATTCTCCATAGTGGTGTTATCCAGCCTGCTTGTGGCCTACTCCTTTGCCCCGACATGGATACGGTTCTCAGAAAGTCACAAGCTTGCACTGTTCGTGGGATCGTCCTATCTGTCGCTTTGCCTTCTGTTCGGAGTGTGCTGCCTGATGTACGGCGGAAGCTGGTTCAGCATTGCCGCTTCTGCGGTCTTGCTGGGTTATGTGGCCCTCTTCACCCCGTTTCTGATGCGCCGCTACTGGCCGGAGAGATTCGCAAGATTCAAGGTCCTGGTTTATTTTGCCCTGCTTCTTCTTTTCCTTCTCCTGATGCTGTTCATCATAAGGGAAACTGTCAGATTCCCCTATTTCAAGGCCATGCTGATATCACTGTATGCCTTTGTCCCGTTCTTTGTTGTGGGTTTTGTGCATGCCCTGGATTTCAGCAGGATGCTGAAGGTAGCTGTTGACGTTCTTGCGTTCGGAGTTCTGTACTACAGGATTCAGGCTGTGATCAGCAACCTGTTCGAGAACGGACAGCATGACTACTACAGTGTGGATTTCAGGGACTGGATCAACTGCATCAATGGAAATATCGCCCTGATATGGCTTGTTTCGGCAATCGTCATTTCCCTGGTTCTTGTGGCCTTCTTCTTCGTCAGGCGCAGAAAAGAGAGATAATTGATCAATAGAATCTGGGATCGGTGTCTATCATGTGCCAGTAGCCGGCCACATCGTGCTCAAAGCGCTCACCGTATGTGTCATACCAGTCCTGAGGCAGGAACGGGATTATCTTATGAGGTTTCATGCTCCTGCCCAGACGGTCAATCCCGTCGCGGATGAAGGTGCAAGTCTTCTTCCTGAACTCTTCACCGTCCATGTCGGGATCAAATTCAATGGGGCTTCCGACTGATATCAGCCTGTTCTCCTTGTTCAGGTACACGGGATAGAACCTCAGCCGCTTACCTGTCTGCTTGTAGTACATGCGCCCCAGGCCCACGAATCCCGGCTGGATCTCGTTCACATACTCGGAATAGCGCTCGGTGGACTCGCCGAAGACAATAATGTCATAGCCCTGCTTCAGGGCATCCGTGGAATTACGGAAGGTCTCTAGGATCCGTCTGTCCCTGTACACTGCTATGGTGTTATAGATGAGAATCGGCGGAAGCATCACCTTCACTATCCCCGCGACGAACTTCCAGAACCTGAAACTCTTTTTGCCGTCACCGACCAAAACATCGTGGAAGGCATAGCTCCTGGTATGGACCTTGTCCAGGGATTCGGCAATTGCCCAGATCCTGCACTTGCGGCTGAAGTAGAACGTCATCATCAGCGGGCCGTTGATCGAGGCATGGTTGCTGACAAACACAACGGGCTCATCCCCCGGCGGGACCTCGAAGACGGTCTTGGCCCTGGGGACAACCAGGTGCAGTATTGCGCTCACGATCTTGTAATACAGGGATTTCCTTTTCCTTTCCATATAATGCCCGACCTATATTCTCGCGCTAAGTGGTGTTTAATTACAATCCCCTCAAATGAGTGGATTTTCAGCAGATTACGAATTTTATTTGTCATGGGTATTTGATAATGGAGGTGAGGAAATGAAGAAATGTCTTTCAATTCTTATTATTATCCTTTTATGCGCGTTCCTTTTTGTCTCATGTGATGAGCTTGGAGGCATCCTCGGAGACCTTGCAGGAGAGCTTCTCTCCGGCGACGGGGATTCATATGATTACGCCACAGGCGGTGGCGGTTCTGTAGCGACGCTGTCCGATACGTGGGAAGGAAATACAACGGAGTTTAATGACAGCTTCTCATTGGTTGACTGCAAGCTGACAGTCACAATGGACGCAGAGGGGAACTTCACGCTGACAGAGACAGATGACTCTGATACGGCAATCAAGCAGGTTGAGGGAACATACAGCCTTGACGGAATGCTTGTCACCATTGATATCAAAGATCCAAAGACAAAGAACCCGGATTCCTCAAAATACATCTTCATCAGGACAGATGGAGCAAAGTATTCCATTTATGAGGGCTCAAGCGCTGGTGAACTGGCGGAATATGCGGAATATGAAGATGATGATGGCAATAAACTTGATGTCGGCCGGCTGTTCAATGAGTACAAGGTTGACGGGACAAAGCTCTCACTCCACTCTGAGGACAATATTTTGGGACTCTCCATCACTGATGTCACATATGATTTTAATAGCCTGGAGAACCCCACCACCCTCAAGAAGAGCAAGAAAGTCGCCAATATGGAATCCGAGGACATTGTACTTGATGCAACTGAAAGGGTTGTCGTTGATAATACTCTCATAAGAGATCCAGATCCCGAGGAAGCAAACATGCTTGTGCATTTCGAGGAAGAGAGCTGCGAGAGCGAGAAGCTTTCCATTTGGTATTCCTATGACAGTGAGACTGACAAGCTGACTCTGTACTGGTCTGCTGAGCCCATAACACTGACCAGGAAGTGATTCGGGAAGTCTTGACTAAAACTCACATATTGTGTAAGTTTCTTTCTGTTCAACCGAACTTTCGCGGCTATGGTGGAATTTGGTAGACACGCTAGCTTGAGGTGCTAGTGGGAGAAATCTTGTGCTGGTTCAAGTCCAGTTGGCCGCAACCTTGTATGAAGACTTTAATACAAAGTCAAACCCTAGAAGCAGTCCCGAGAGGCTGCTTTTAGTGTTTCTAGGGCCTGAATGCCGGATTTCCGCTATCTTATCCGCCACGAGCTGTCAACGGCTACGCGAACCGTGTTTTACGGTTTTTCTCGTTTCGATGCTAAATCTGTGTTATCATTTTTTCCGTGATTCGCGGCTCTGCCACAAAGGTAGCCGAACAGATGAAGAGCGAACTTGCTGCCAGAGTCGAGAATGCAGGCATAGAGATTGTGGAAGTCCGTCTGAACCAGATAGCCTATGCAACCGAAATCGCCGCAGCTATGCTCCAGAAACAGCAGGCCGTGGCAATCATCGCCGCCAGAAAGAAGATTGTTGAAGGTGCAGTCTCCATGGTTGAGATGGCCCTGGACAAGCTCAAATCCGATGGAGTTGTTGACCTTGACGAGGAGCGTAAGGCTCAGATGGTCTCCAATCTTCTGGTGGTGCTCTGCGGAAACAAGGAAGCCAACCCCGTTCTGAACACAGGTTCAATCTACTGACAAATGGCGGACAAGCAAAGCAAGAAACAGATTCCGCTTCGACTCTCAGAGTCCCTGTTCAAGGAGCTGTCCCGTTGGGCTGAGGATGATTTTCGCAGCCTCAACGGGCAGATCGAGTTCCTGCTGACAGAGGCAGTAAGATCAAAGCGTAAGAAAGAAAAGTCCAGTTGGCAGCATTCGCAAATTACTTAAAAAGAGAATCATCTCAATGCTATCCAAAGAGTTGGCTTCAGAATTTGGTCGAGGATACTCGGAACGCAATCTTCGTAATTTCAGGAAGTTTTATCTAGCATTTCAAGACAAGATGATTTGGCAGACATGTCTGCCAAATCTTACATGGTCGCACTGTTACACTCTTCTAAGCGTTGAAGATGAGGAAGCAAGGTTATGGTACATGAACGAGGCAAGCCAGAACGGATGGAGCACGAGAACGCTGGATAGGAACATCAGCACCCTGCCGCATGTCCCGCAACCGGCTTATGCCCTCACTTTGCGTACGGCAAGCTGACAATCATGACGTTCCTCAGTGAGCACGGGATAAACCCGGAGAGCATCTTCCTTGCAGAGGACTCAAAGCCCACAAGTACCTTACCGTCACGGATCTCAACATCCTCACTCATGTGCGGCATGCGGATCCTGCCGTTCTGCTTGCTGCTGTCCAGTATGTAAAGGGGCAACGCCATGTCATCCCTGACAAAATCCCCGTCCGGGGCACCTATGGCGTAAGAATACAGCTCGGATGATGAGAACCCGTGGGAGCATGACAGTACGGCATTCCCGTCATT
Organism: uncultured Spirochaetales bacterium; assembly: GCA_902781545.1. Taxonomy (GTDB): domain Bacteria; phylum Spirochaetota; class Spirochaetia; order Sphaerochaetales; family Sphaerochaetaceae; genus UBA9732. The sequence continues at coordinate 37,300 of CACZJR010000004.1, forward strand.
GACAGCAAAGCCCTGGACAAAATCCCGCACGGAGAAAGCCATCTCCGGCACCACCTTAAGGCCGTATTCGGATCCGCTGTCCAGCCTGTACGCGTAAACCATGGCCCCATGCTCACCGTCATCGGTGCTGATCCTGTGGCTCTCGTCGGTCTCATAGCCGTCAGCATGATAATCACCGACATATACATAGCGTCCGTCAGACGAGCAGAACGATGCCCTGCAGGGCACGCTGATGTATCCGATGAACTGGACATAAGAGCCTGATTGGGCTGAGAGAACGTCCGCGGTCCTCAGGACGAACAGCTTTGAGGCATTGCTGACGTAGATGTACTCGCCTGATGCGGTCAGTCCGCCGGCATGGCCGGTATACACATCCCCGTTCTCCCGCCTGAGAAGAATCTCCCTCTCCGTCCCGTCCTCTGAGACAAGGTAAATGCGAGATGCCTCTTTTCCCGGACAGTACCCGCAGATCAGGATGCAGTCATCCAGGAAGCTGACACCCTGCGGCGTGAAGCCCTTTGACAGTCCCGGGATGGCGGCGCCTTTCTCTGAGCTGCGTGTGAACTCCGGATACAGGACTTGACGCCCGAATAGCATCGCAAGACCGTAGACACAAAGGACTGCAAGAAGGACAATGGCCAGAACAGACAGAATCTTCTTCAGAACGCGCATAACTGCCTCCATCATACAGCTTATCGTAGATAGTGCATTGGCTATGGGACAGATCAGCTTATGGGCTCGAAGTCAGCGGCCCCGTGCTTGCACAGCGGACAGATGAAGTCCTCAGGAAGCTCCTCTCCCTCATAGACATAGCCGCAGACCTTGCAGACCCAGCCCTTCTTTCCCTCTGTCTTTGGCTTAGGCTTGACGTTGGACTGGTAGTAGTTGTAGGTCATTGTCTCCTTGTCACTAAGAACGCGTGCCTCAGTGACGGTGCAGATGAACATTCCGTGGGTGTCCAGGTCAACATAGCGCTCCACCTTCAGGCTCATCATGGCGTTTATGTACTTGGAGAGGAACCTCAGCCCGTTGTCAGAGCGAAGGTCCTCAAAATCAGAACCCTCGAACTTGTCCACGCTGCGGCCGCTCTGGAACCCGAAGCGCTCAAAGACTGAGAACGGGGCCTCTGTCGAGAGGCAGTTGAGGTTCATCACGCCGCTCTGCTGCACCACATGATGTGTGTAGTTCTGTTTGTTGATGCACACCGCGATCCTGTTGGGTGAGTTTGTCACCTGGGAGACTGTGTTCACGATCATGCCGTTGTCACGTCTTCCGTCATTGGATGTGATGACATAAAGGCCGTAGCCGATCTTGAACAGGGCGCTCATGTCGTTCTTGTTCGCCGTCTGCTCCTGACGGGCCATGTAATCCTTGCAGAGCTCTGAGGCAAGCTCATCGATCTGGGCCTTGCTCTCATCGTTCAGGGCGCTCTTGATGTGGACCGTGGTCTGCGCGAATGTGATGTTCTTTGAGTTGGCAAGAAGGCCTGTCATGATCTTTGCCGCCTGCGGTGCCCATGAGCCGTTCTCGATGACGGCCACTGTCCTGTTCTGGTAGTTGCGCTCCGTGAGGTGCTCAATGAATGTGCGCATGAACGGGAAAACATCAGCATTGTAAGTTGTGGATGCAAGGACCAGCCTGCCGTAGCGGAAGGCATCCTCCACAGCCTCTGCCATGTCATCGCGGGCAAGGTCGGTGACAACCACCTTGGGGCATCCGTTGGCCTTCAGCTTCTGCTCCAGGAGCTCCACCGCCTTCTTGGTGTTGCCGTAGACGGATGTGTATGCGATCATCACGCCCTCGCTCTCAACACCGTAGGATGACCAGATGTTGTAGAGGTTCAGGTAGTAGCCCAGGTTCTCAGAGAGAACAGGTCCGTGGAGCGGGCAGATGATGGAGATGTCCAGGCCGGCTGCCTTCTTCAGGACGTTCTGGACCTGCACGCCGTACTTTCCGACAATGCCGAAGTAGTACCTGCGGGCCTCGCATGCCCAGTCCTCATCGGCATCCAGTGCGCCGAACTTGCCGAATCCGTCTGCGGAGAACAGGACCTTGTCGGTGCTGTCATATGTCATCACGACCTCCGGCCAGTGGACCATCGGTGCTGTGACGAAGTTGAGGGTGTGCTTTCCGAGCTCGAGCTTGCTGCCCTCTCCTACCTCGATGCGGCATGAGGCATAGTCCTCTCCGAGGAAGTTCTTCATCATCGGGAAGGCCTTGGATGATGCCACGACTGTGGTACCGGGATAGGTCTTCATGAAGTTTGCTATGTTTGCTGAGTGATCCGGCTCCATGTGCTGGACCACAAGATAATCGGGCTTGCGGCTTCCCAGTGCCTTCTGGATGTTGTCCAGCCACTGGTGTGTGAAGCGTCTGTCGACTGTGTCCATCACGGCGATCTTCTTGTCCATGATGATGTATGAGTTGTATGCCATTCCGTTCGGGACTATGTACTGGCCTTCGAAAAGATCGATCTCGTGATCATTCACGCCGACGTAGATGATATCGTCTGTAATTCTCATTTTGCTCTCCTGATGCTCATTATAATCGCTAGTAAATCATACATTACCGAATTGTTTTTGGGAATGGTGTATTTGTCATGCCCGTATGCTATAATCATTAAGTCCGCATCATGCCAAAGAGAGGTAGAAAATGGATACATCCTTATTCACGAATTGCAGGAAAAAGCTTGTCGACAACTGCAGCAAGGTGATTGTCGGCAAGGAAGAGGCCATAGAGCAGATAGTGGTGTGCCTGATCGCATCAGGACATGTGCTTCTTGAGGACCTTCCCGGAACAGGAAAGACAATGCTTCTCAGGGCATTCGCCAAGAGCATCGGAGGTCAGTTCCGCAGGATCCAGTTCACACCGGACCTCATGCCGTCTGATCTGACGGGAATCAACTTCTACAACCAGAAGAAGGGAGAGTTCGAGTTCAGGAAGGGTCCCCTCTTCTCCAACATAGTACTTGCCGATGAGATCAACAGGGCCGTGCCCAGGAGCCAGAGCGCCCTCCTGGAGGTCATGGAGGAGAAGCAGATCTCAGTTGACGGAGAGGCATACAGGATGGAGGAGCCCTACATGGTCATGGCAACGCAGAACCCTGTGGAGTCATACGGCACATTCCCTCTTCCCGAGGCACAGCTGGACAGGTTCTTCATGAAGCTGTCTCTGGGCTACATGACCAAGGAGCAGGAGATCGGAATCCTCAGACGTCCTGAGACAGTCAGGATTGTGGACGGCCTTGAGCAGGTTGTCTCCGTTGATGAGATAATGCAGATGCGCGGTGCCTTCAGTCAGGTCACAGTCAGCGATGAGATTGCATCCTACATCATGGACATTGTCACATACACACGCCAGAGCAACCTCCTTGTCAACGGAGTCTCTGCAAGAGGATCCCTTGCCCTGTACAAGGCAAGCCAGATCTATGCTGCCCTCAACGGCAGGGATTATGTGATTCCCGAGGATGTGAAGAAAGAGGCCATGGCCGTTCTCCCGCACAGGATCATGCTCTCAGGCAGAAGCCATCTGGGAAGCCAGGGCTTCGTGCGCAACATGCTTGAGGATGTTGAGGTTCCACTGGAGCACTGATGCTTGGTTTTGTTTTTGTGGGCCTGATCTTCATGGCCATTCTATTTGAGATTCTGAGCCTCAGGGACCCGCTGAAGAACATAACTGTCAGCTATGACATGGACATGCTCATGTCAGAGCCAGGCGAGCAGATCACGGTAAGCTACCAGGTGACCAACACAGGAAAACTCCCTGTACTTTATCTGGGGCTCTCGTTCTCATTCGACCAGGGAGTCACAATCTGTGAGGACCAGAAATGGCTGGAAAGACACGTCACCAGGTCGTTCACCGGAATCAGTGTGGACAGGAGCCTCTTCCTCATGCCCTACAAATGCATCAGGGGCAGGTTCCACATCTCGCTTGACAAGCGCGGGATCTACAGGCTGGGGCGCTGTTACCTTGAGGCAGGCGACATCCTGGGGTTAAGGACAGCCGTCACCACCATCGAGGGGGCAAAGACAATCGTCTGCACAGCTGCCCTTGCGGAGAATGATCCTGAGGTAGAGGTCCTTGGAGGCTTTCTGGGTGACATCTCCGTCAGGCGCTTCATAATGGAGGACCCGAGTCTTCTTGTAGGCTACAAGGAATACACCGGAGTGGAGCCCATGAAGAAGATATCGTGGATTCAGAGTGCAAAGACCGGAAAGCTCATGGTGAAGCAGAACGATTTCACGCTGGACACCGATGTGGCCATAGCTGTGAACCTTGAGAGAAGCAACGCATCCCCTGTTGACCTTGAGCGGTGCCTTGAGCTGGCACGCACAGCATGCGAGAAGCTTGAGGAGATGAAGATCCCTTATGCCTTCATCTCAAACGGAGACCTCAGGGACCTGCAGCAGGGCTTCGGAAGGAGCCATCTCTCGGCCATCCTGAGGAACATCGGGCTTTCTGCCCCGGCATGCTACAAGAGCTTTGACTCGCTGATAGACAAATGCATAGCGGGAAACCGCAACAACAGAAGCTATATCCTGGTCACCCCGTATCTTGATGAGCAGGACAGGAAGGCACTTGCAAGACTTCAGAGCGTCTCTGACCACGAGGTCTGCGTGCTTTATGGCGGAAAACAAAGATTCAAGGAGGCCGCAGTATGAAGGTTGCGTCAGGATTGAGGGTTGCTTTTTATATTTGTCTTATCTTCGCACTTATCTGCACAATGCCCTGGTTCAGGTCAAGTACATTGATTTTTGTGATATTCACTGCATTATGTACTGTTGAAAGTCTGTTCTTACCTTCAGTCAAGAACAGATTATTGCGGCTTCTCCTGGCCCTTGCCCCAGCTGTGGTGACCTTTGCAACATCCCTCTCCTGGGCTAAGGCAAATCCGGTGGCGGCCGTGCTTCTGGCTCTTGTGGCCATTTACTATGTCGTGTTCATGACCGTCGGAAGGTTCGAGACCGAATACTGGAGATTCCGCAGCTCATTCATAGGGCTTATCTCCGCCGCATGCTTTGTGAGCCTGCTGTGTCTGATCATCTACATTGTAGTGGAGGACGCCGCAAAGGAGAGGATCAACCTCCCCGGAGTCATGGGATTCACGATCACCTGCGCCCTTCTGGGCATGATAATCCTCTCTGAGATGCGTAAGGGCAATCCGGATGCGAAATGGCGCTCCATGAACGCGGGCAGGATCCTCATTCTGTTCGCATCAGCGGCAGCTGCCCTGGCCGTCCTCTATCTGGTCCTTACGTTCGTGTTCTCCCTAATTACGCCGACACTCGGGCCTCAGGCACCAAAACTCAAGACGGAGCGCATCAGGTTCCAGAACGATGCGGTCATCGGATACACCCCGCTCACAAACAAGACGGGCTATGTCTCCGATGACGAGTCATTGAAGGAAGACGCCCCTGTAGTCGTCCTTGAGAAGGAGGACGAGCAAGGCTTCCCGTGGGTCCTTGTCTGCGTCTGCGCCTTTGTGGTCATTGCAGGAGCTGTGACTGCGGTCATTATCATCAGGAAGAAGAAGGCAAAGGCCGTGGAGGATGTTGTCCAGAGAACACCGGAGGAGCAGGCCCAGTTTGATAAGATCGAGGCAATTAGGGCAATCTTCCGCCAGTACATCCTCCTTGTCCGCAAGGAAGGTGCCGAGATCTCAAGGGGAAGCACCTCAGCTGATGTCCTTGAGTCCGCAAGGGAGCTCAGCGATAGCGAGGAGAAGGGCCTCTCCGATGAGGAGAGCGCTCTTAGGGAGATTTACATCCGCGCCCGCTACGGAGACCCGAACGGCATCACAGACGAGGATGTCTCAAATGCCCGCAGCCTCTTCGAGAAGATCTCCGAGGCAAACAAGCTCAGTTGAAGTATTCTGCGCAATAATCGTAGATCAGTTTTATGAGTTCCCTCTCCTTATCCAGGTCACATGCCAGGGAATGACCTGAGTTAGGCATTACCACCGTATCATGCCTTACGCCGTGATCATCAAGGGCCTTCTCCAGCACAATCCTGCTGGAAGGAGGCACTACCCCGTCAAGAGATCCGAATGCTGACAATACTGGGACACTTGAGCCTGTGACGTAAGTGAACGGAGATATCTTGCGCCAGATTGCCTCTGCCTGTCCGTTTCTCACCATCTCCGCAGTGACGGTCTCCCCGCTGAACAGGCTGATCCATGCGGCATCGCCCTCTGCAGAGCCGTCAAGGCCGGACTGGTTCCTCACCATCCAGTGTATCTCTCCGTTGCGCCAGAGCGCAGGCTCGAATGATGTGGGCCCAGACATCTGGATTATGAACCTCACCGGAAGCGCGGATGCGGAGGCCTCCTTGAAGCCGTACATCATGGCCTGGCAGGCTCCTGCGGAGAAGCCGGAGACGGCCATATCCTCAAGCTCCATACCCAGCTCAGTGCATTTCTCCTTTATTGCGCTTACGGCGGCCTTGACCTCTTCGTTGATCTTCAGGATGTTGGTGTCCACTCCCTCTGCCTTAAGCGTGTAGCTTATTGATGCGGCCACATAGCCGTGATCTGCGTAATTGCGGCAGTACATCGCTCCGTCCTTCTTGTCCCCGCCGGTCCAGCTTCCTCCGTGGATGAACAGGATCAGATGGTCCGCCTCCAGAGCCGTGATGTCCTCTGGAAGGTACAGGTCGTATACATTGCGCTCAGCCTATCCGTAGCGCAGGTCCCTGATCACCTCGCCGTTGTAGTCCACGTCAAAGAGAGCGTTTGCCTCCGCGAGCTTTGTCTTTGCGTCGTTGATCGCAAAGCAGCCGGTGAGCAGAAACAGGACCAGGATGAATGCACAGGCAGTAAATATTGATCTTTTTCTCATACCCTGCCCCTAGTACCTCAGAGGTGCGTTCCAGCCAAGGATCCTTGAGACTATAAGCGTCACAAGCCCTGCTCCCAGCACGCCTGCGCTGACATAGATGTCGGCCTTTGTCACATCACCGACCATGGCCCTCAGACCGTTGTAGACAATGATGCTGCCTGCAAGACTCAGCCCTCCTGACACGGCAAGGGTAGTTCCTGTGATGTCCAGGCCCAGCAGCATCTTGGCGCTGTCCCTGTCACCCTGATGCCTTGAGCCTGCTCCGAACCCGATGAATGTGTTCTGAAGCTGGAACTTCCTGGTCTGCTGGTCCTGCTGCTCCCCTTCCGAGGCAAATGCGACAGCAGAGACTGACAGAAGCACAATGATTATCAAAACAAGTCTTTTCATTTCCCGCCCTCTGATTCGGTATAGCATCTTGCATGACCGAGTTCAAGACAGATAGAATGAATTCACAGGAGGATCAGGTGCATTTCAGAATCCCGCTTTGGCTCAGGATAACAGTCGCAGTCATACTTGCCGCAGCCCTGGTCGCTGTCCTGTTCACCGGCGGGAAAATGATCCTTGACATCTGGGCTGAATCCAGGGGAATCAACGTCTGATCCACGTGCTTTCTCAGTAGTATATATTGACTATTGACCCTTTATTCTGCAAGAATCTCCCCAAGAGAAACGCCATGGATCTATTCGATAAGTTCAAAGATACAAACAGCTATTACCACCAGTCCATAGATGTCCGCGCAGCCGGAATCTACCCCTATTTCCATTGCCTGGAGTCAAGACAGGCCCCTGAGGTCATCATGGAGGGCAAGCGCCGCATCATGCTCGGCTCCAACAACTACCTCGGCCTGACATCAAACCAGACCGTAATTGACGCGGGAGTCAAAGCACTTGAGAAATACGGCACAGGCTGCTCAGGCTCACGCTTCCTGAACGGGACACTGGATCTTCACCTGAAGCTTGAGAAAGAGCTCTCCGAGTTCTTCGGAAAGCAGGCATCCATGACATTCTCCACAGGCTTCCAGTCGAACCTCGGAATCCTCAGCGCAATCTGCTCCAGAGGCGACTACATCATCTGTGACCGCGAGAACCATGCCAGCATCTACGACGGCGCCAAGCTCTCCTATGCCGAGATGAAGCGCTATTACCACAATGACATGGACTCCCTGGAGCGAATCCTGAAGAAACTTGAGGATGCCCCCAAGCTGATTGTCACAGACGGCGTGTTCAGCATGAGCGGAGACATCGCCAAACTGCCTGACATCGTGGATCTGGCACACAAGTACAACGCACGCGTCATGGTGGACGATTCCCACGGGATAGGCACAATCGGAAAAGGCGGCCGCGGAACCGCATCATACTACGGGCTTGAGGACCAGGTCGATATCATAATGGGCACCTTCAGCAAGTCATTCGCAAGCCTCGGAGGTTTTGCCTCGGCAGATGAGATTGTGATTGACTACATGCGCCACATGTCACGCCCGTTCATGTTCTCGGCAAGCCTTCCTCCGGCAAACGCCGCCACGGCTACAGCGGCATTGGAGTACCTTGTGGCGCATCCCGAGCTCAAGGACCAGCTCACACAGGCCGCGGACAACCTGAGAAGCGCCCTTGCTGCACGCAACGTGAAGTTCAAGAGCACCCTCACCCCGATCATCCCGATCTACACCTCAGACGGCAACACCACCCTGAGAATCGTCCGCGACCTCTATGACGAGGGTGTCTTCGTCAACGCGGTTCTCCCGCCAGCCACCACAGAGAACGAGTGCCTTATCCGCACCAGCCTCATGGCGAACATCACAAAGGACCTCATCGAGGAGGCCGCTGACAAGATTGCCATGGTGCTGGGCAGATATCTCGGTTAATTCTCAATAAAAGTTGCGATTACGGAATAACGGTGTATAATGAATCTGTGAGGTTTTGAATTCGATTGCAATAATTTTTGCAACAAATCTGAAACCCATCATATGCCTCCTCCATGGGGACGTAAGAACCGAAAGTGGAGTATTTGTATGACTAAGAACAGATTCAACACCAACAACCTCTCCGGAAAGATCTGGACGCTCCAGTTCTTCAAGGTGTTCCTGATTGCAACAATGGTGTCTATGGTGGCCCAGCTGCAGGCAACCACCTTCCCCCTATATGTACAGAGTCTTGGCGGGAACCTTGTGATTGCGGGACTCATGACAAGTGTCTACATGGGAACCTCGGCAATCTGCAAGCCGTTTGTCGGAAAGCTTCTCAACAACAACCCAAGGAAGAAGCTCTTCTTCATCTTCGGAATCATCTTCGCCATCATACTCTCATCCTTCGGATTCATGAACGTGGTGCTGATGATCATGATCGTCAGGGCCCTGAACGCACCGTGTTACTCGATCTTCTCCACATCCGCCACCACAATGGCTACGGATTACATTCCGGATGACAGGCTGATCGAGGGAATCGGACAGTACAACTTCTCCGCCACTATATCATCGGCCTTCGGGGCATCACTTGCGCTGTTCATAATCGACCACTTCGGATACAAGTACCTCTTCTTCACATGCTCGGCCTTTGTGGTCATAGGCCTGATAATCGGATCAACTCTGAAATACGATGACCCGATCATCCGCAAGCGCGAGTACATGAAGGAGCATCCGGAGGAGAAGGAGGAGGTTCAGAAGACCTATACCTTCTCACAGAAGATGAAGACCCTCTTCACAACCCCGATGCTCTTCCCGTGCATCATGATGTTCTTCATCCATATCGGAGCCGGCGGAACGGTCACATACCTTCCCACATGGGCAAAGACAGTCGGAATCGCGGGAATCGGGACATTCTTCACCGTCCAGGCCATCACTCTCGCCATCAGCCGTCTCACTGTAGGTAAGATCACCAAGGGAATAGGCTCAAGGTGGACGCTTATGATCGGAATCATCTGTGTTGAGATCTGTATGTTTGGAATCAGGTTCTGCACCTCAATGGCACCGATCATCTGTCTGGGACTTCTCCTCGGATTCGGAAACGGACTCATCCAGCCCACAATGCATGCCATTGTGGTCATGCTTGCCCCTGCCGAGGAGAAGGGAATGGCGAACTCCATCTTCGCCATGTCCACTGAGGCAGGCGCATGTGTCTGCTCTCTGACCTTGGGAATCATAGCCCAGAAGCTCGGAATCCAGAACGTCTTCTCCTACGGAGCGATATTCCCGCTGGTCTCACTCATAGTCTACTTCGCAAAGGTCAGAGGCCAGATAAAAGAACTGAAAATCTAATATCACCAAACATAAGGGAGGAAAAACCATGTATCAGATGAAAAAGAAAAGGACAACACTTAAGGAGCTTGTGGCCAAGGAATGCATAGTAGCACCGTGCATCTATGACTGCATGTCGGCAAAGGCTGCTGAGATCGCAGGATACAAGGCCCTTCTTCTCAGCGGGGGCGAAATCGAGGAGTCTTTCCTTGGGCTTCCCAACATGGGAATCCATACAATAGACGATCTCTGCAAGATCACTTACAACATCTCGACAGTTTCCCCTCTTCCGATCTCAGTTGATATGGACAACGGATTCGGTGAGCCTCTTGCGGTATTCAGGAACTGTGAGCGTCTGGTGAGAGCCGGAGCCATGGGAATCCAGCTGGAGGACAAGGCATGCGAGGGTCCGAACAAGCTTCTCTCAAGAAAAGACTACATCGCCAAGATCAAGGCAGCAGTCGATGCCGTCAAAGGCACAGACTGCATGATCATCGCCAGGAACCATGTCAATGTTGCTGAGGATCCGGAGGAAGCTGTCGCACGTGCCCTTGAGGCCCTTGAGGCAGGAGCAGAGATGACGCTCTGTCTTCCAAGGAACATGGAGCAGGCAAAGTACATCGCAGACCACGTCCCGGGATGGAAGATGTTCCCGGATATCGGATGCGACAGGAACGGAAACCCGTCAGCGGATGTCCCGGGCCTTGCAGCCATGGGCTACAACTTCGTGACCATGCACTTCTTCCTCAAGGCCGCCATGAACGCCATGATCAGGCACGGAAGGGAGAACCTGAAGAACCTGAACAACAGGTACACCTGCATGGAGGAGATTGACGGAATCTACGGCGCAAGCGCAATGCCGTTCATGAACGCGCAGGATTACTTTGATCTTGAGAACACATGGACAGGAGAGAACAAGGTCTGGAAGGGACCTGCTCCCAGATGATTGTAAAATGAACAAAAGAAAGCAGCCCGGCCGGGCTGCTTTTTATTTGTCTTTGGAGAACTGCTCAGCGAAATGACATGCCACGGAGTGGTTGCCTCCTATGTCCTTCAATGCAGGGCACTCCTTGCTGCAGATGTCCTTGGCATAGATGCATCTGGGATGGAACGGACAGCCTGAAGGAGCATGTGTCGGACTTGGAACCTCGCCCTGGAGGATTATCCTCTCCCTGGTACGCTCCTCATCGTAATCGACAGTCGGAACTGCGGACAGAAGGGATCTGGTGTAAGGATGCACCGGGTTCCTGAAGATCTGCTTGGCGTCCATCATCTCCACTATATGGCCAAGGTACATGACCGCGATCACATCGGCTATGTGCTTCACAACCGCAATGTCATGGGCAATGAAGATATAAGTCAGCCCCAGCTCTTCCTTGAGCCTTTCGAACAGGTTGATGATCTGGGCCTGGATGCTGACGTCAAGGGCGGACACAGGCTCATCGCATACCACTAGGGTGGGCTTGCAGGCAAGTGCACGTGCGATTCCGAGTCTCTGACGCTGGCCGCCTGAGAGCTCATGAGGATATCTGTCAGCCATGGTCGGTGAGAGCTCTACAAGGGTGAGAAGCCTGTCTATCTCAGAGCTTATCTCCTCCTTTGAGTGAGGCTTATGGTCTCCGACTATTGCATCCTTGAGGATGGTCCTGAGATTCTGGCGTGGATTGAGAGAGCCGTAAGGATCCTGGAAGATCAGCTGGATGTCCCTGCGGTTCTCCTTCAACTCAGATTTCTTGAGCTTGGCGATATCCCTGCCCTTATAGATGATGTGTCCGTCCGTGGGGTCGTTTATCCTCAGGATGCATTTGCCTGTTGTAGTCTTTCCGCAGCCTGATTCGCCGACAAGACCCAAAGTCTGACCCTTTTTGACACTGAATGAGACATCATCGACTGCCTTGACAGTCTGCTTGTTGAAGCCTTTTGCCGTCCTGAAATACATCTTCAGGTTCTGTACATCAAGTATCACATCTTTTTCTTCAGCCATTGTCTTTGACCTCATTCACATCATCGGCATGAATATCCACGTAACAGGCCAGATAGCGGCCGCTCTCACCGGTTCTCTCAAGCGGGGGCATGACGGAGTTCCTGCACTTGTCACAGGCATACCGGCAGCGCGGTATGAACGGGCATATGTCCGGGATGTCAGTCAGGTTCGGCGGGGTTCCGGGAATAGGAACAAGCTTCTCTCCAACCTCCTCCTCAAGCTTGGGGACCGATGCCAGAAGACCTTCGGTGTACGGATGGTTCGGATGTTTCAGGATCTGCTCCGTAGTACCCTGCTCCACGACATGGCCGGCATACATGACATAGATCCTGTCCGCATAGCGGTTCACTACACCGAGATTGTGCGTGACTATTATCAGCGACATGTTGCGCTTGTGCACTATGTCAACCAGAAGCTCCATCACCTGGGCCTGTGTGGTAACATCAAGAGCCGTTGTGGGCTCGTCTGCGATCAGCAGCTCGGACTCGCATGCCACTGCTGTCGCAATCATGGCACGCTGGCGCATTCCTCCGGACATCTCGAACGGATAGTTTGAGAGTCTGGCTTTGGCATCTGGGATTCCGACTGAATCAAGCGCCTTCTCTGCAATCACAAGAGCCTCTTTCTTCGAGACCTTCCTGTGGGTCCTTATGACCTCGACAAGCTGGGCGCCTATTGTCATGACAGGATCCAGTGCCGTCATCGGCTCCTGGAATATCATGGCTATCTTGTTGCCCCTTATTGACCTCATCTCCTTTGAGTTCGGTCCGTACTTGAGAAGGTTCTTTCCATTGAAATTCACCTCTCCGCCAAGGATCTTTCCAGGAGGAGACTGGACAAGCTGCATGATTGACATCTGGGTCACGGATTTACCGCAGCCGGACTCACCTACTATCGCGACGACCTCTCCCCTGTTCACATGGAAGGAGACGTTGTTGACTGCCTTGACCTCACCGTTGGAGGTGAAGAACGATGTCCTGAGGTTCTTGACTTCAAGAAGATAATCTTTTTTCTCGTTCATCACAGCTTACCTCTCAGTCTCGGGTCGAGCGAGTCACGCAGGCTGTCTCCGACAATGTTGAAGGCAATGACCGTAAGCATGACGAATATTCCAGGCACAATTGCAAGTGACGGAGCCTTGAACAGATACTGGTAGCCGTCAGAGACCATTGATCCCCATGCCGGCACCGGTGCAGTTATTCCGATTCCAAGGAAGCTCAGTGAAGACTCAAGCATTATTGCTCCGCCCAGGTTCATGGTGAAAAGGACAATCAGTGACGGGAAGCAGTTGGGGAACAGATGCTTGTAAAGCACCTGGAATGATGTCTGCCCCACAAGGGGTGCCACCACCACGAAGTCGTTGTTCTTTATAGTCAGGACAAGTCCGTTCACCATTCTGACATAAGTGGGAAGGATTGAGATGGCTATGACAATGCTCACTCCCCAGATTCCTCCGCCAAGGGCGGTGGCAAGCGTCATTGAGACAATAAGCGGCGGCAGTGAGAGCTGGGCGTCTGTTATTCTCATGATCAGCTGGCCTACCGCGCCCTCAAGATATCCTGCAACCATTCCGAGGAAGCTTCCCACCACAAGCGCAAGAACACTCGAGATAAGGCTTGTGATCAGGGAGACCCTGGCACCATAAAGGATTCTGGTGAAGACATCTCGTCCGAGGCTGTCAGTGCCGAAGAGATGTGTCCCGGAGGGTTTTGCGAATGTATTCAGCAGGTCCTGCTGTGTCTCCGTATACGGAGTCAGGATCGGTGCGAATATCGCAGCGAAGAAGAACAGAAGCACGATAACGGAACAGATTATGACGATCGGGCCGCGTGCGAAGAAGACTCTCAGTGTATTCCTGAAGGCTGATTTTCTCATGTTCTTATCCATATCAATCACCCCCAGCTCTTTCTTATCTGCGGATTCACAAGTCCGTAGAGTATATCGACGAAAACATTACATACTGTGGTGACCAGCGATATGATAAGGACGCTGCTCTGCACCACCAGATAATCACGGCCCATTATCCCCTGCTTGACCATCAGACCAATTCCAGGGATGTTGAAGACCTGCTCCACCATCAGTGATCCGCCGATCACCTGTCTTATCTGCAGTGCGATAATGGTGATGATGGGAATCAGGGTATTCCTGAGCGCATGCCTGAAGATGACGCTCCTCTCATTTATTCCGTTTGCCCTGCATGTGCGGATGTAATCCTGGTTAACGACATCAAGCATGTTGGCCCTGGTCTGTCTTGAGATGGACGCTGTCAGATGCAGTGACAGGCAGAACACCGGCATTAGGGCCTGACGGACATACTTGGTGAAATCAACGGCCGGACTGGTCCAGCCGGATATCGGAAGGATTCTCAGCTTCACCCCGAAGAAGTACATCAGGATTATACCTATCCAGAAAACAGGGGTTCCTGCGCCCAGGGTCGCAAGGAAAGTGATGAGCTGGTCAATCCACTTTCCCCTTTTGATTGCGCTGAGCACCCCGAATGTGATGCCCAGGACGGATGATATTATCAGGGACGGTATTCCAAGGGACAATGTGCGCGGGATCTTCTCCGTCAGCATCTCCTTGACCGACCTGTTGTAGATAATTGAATATCCCATGTCGCCCGTGAACAGTCCTTTTATCCACAGCCAGTACTGTACAGGCAACGGCTTATCAAGGTTCAGCTCCTCTCTCAGAGCTTGGACATCCTCCTCGCTTGCCTCCTCACCAAGAGCCAAACGAGCGGGATCTCCGGGCAAAATGTGCATGAGGGAAAACGCAAAAAGCGATACCAGGAAAACAATGATCAGTGATATCCCCAATCTTCTCAGTATGAATTTGCCCATAACCTCCACTCCAAATCAGACGGTTGCCGGCATGTAAGCCGGCAACCATCGGTTTTCAAACAAAATAATTGTTACTTCTCAATCCAGGCGTTCCAGACGTTGGCTGATGTTGAGACTGTTGCTCCGAGACCTGCGTCATGAACCTTCGGTGAAACGATTGCAACCGGGAAGTTCACTGAGATTGCCTTGAGCAGACACTTGTCCTGGAAGATGATCTTCTGGGCAAGCTTGAAGTACTTGATGACGCCTTCTGCATCTGATGCAAGTCCGGCTGAGATTGCCTGTCCGAGCTCTGCAGGCCTGTCGAATGAGTTAAGGCCGATACCTGATGTCAGACCGTCCTTGTAGGAACCTGCGATCTGTGTAGGTACACCGGCGTCCATTCCCATTCCGTGGATCAGGATACCGCCATCCCATCCGTCAATCAGGTTGGTGTATGCGGCATTGTCGATCATCTTCAGCTCTCCCTTGATGTTGATCTGGGCAAGCTCCTCGATGAGGATCTGAGCCATCTGGATTGATGAGCTGGCTGTTGCATTGACATAGATCGGAGTTGTGAATCCGTTCTCATATCCAGCTTCCTTCATCAGCTGCTTTGCCTTCTCGACATTGTAAGGATATCCGTCAATTGAATCGTCATAGTACGGGGATCCCTTGACCGCATACTGTGTTGTTGATGTTCCGTACTGTCCGAAGAGAGCCTTTGCGATTGCATCTCTGTCAATTGCATAGCTTACTGCCTGTCTTACACGGATGTCATGGAACGGATCAGATTCCTTCTTGCTCTCGAAACAGACTGTCTGTGCCTGTGCAGGAACTCCACCGACTGTTGCGACAAAGCCCTGTGCCTGGAGGACGTCAGCGACTGTTGTTGAGGCGTTGAGCATTGCATCGACCTCGCCTGCGAGGAATGCTGCCTGGATTGTCGAGTCATCCTGGTAGATGTGATAGACAATCTTGTCCAGAAGGACATCGCCTCTCCAGTAGTTCTCGTTTCTCTCAAGAACGACCTCGACCTCTGATGTCCATGAGACGAACTTGAACGGGCCTGTTGTGACAGGGTGCTTCGCACACCACTCCGCGCCGTTCTTCTCATAGGCTTCCTTTGACTGGATATAACCGCAGCCACCCTCACGTCCCATGTAGAACGGGATAAGTGCATCCCATGCGCTCAGGTGCAGAACACATGTGTACTTGTCAATGACCTCGACGCTCTCAAGGTTTCCGAGGAATGACTTGCTCTGTGCGCCCTCTGCCTTGTATGTGTCGATATTCCATTTGACTACTTCAGCTGTGAGCTCTGATCCGTCATGGAAATAGACGCCCTGCTTCACGTGGAAGGTATAAGTGAGCTTTGCAGGATCCTGCTCATAGGAATCCAGGAGCTCAACTACCGGGTTACCGTTCTCATCGAAATTGAAGAGCTTCTCCCAGATGATACAGCCGTAGGCTCTGTCAATCGGTCCTCTGAGCTTCCATGCGAGCATGGATGTCGGATTTCCCTTGACTGCCAGGTTCAGTGTACCGCCCTTGACGGGGGTATTTGCAGCCTGTGCGGCAGGCTTTGCGGCCTCATTTCCGCCTGCAGCGAATACTGCGAATGCAGAGATCAGGACCAGAAGTAAAACCAGTGCTTTTTTCATAAACTACTCCTTTTTCTAAGGCCATAGCCTTTTAGTTTGCTAAATCTATTATAACCTCTCTTTCGAGCCTGGGTTATCAAAACAATCGGCCTCGAACTCAAGCATCTCCTTGGCACTCTGGCCGTATCCGTTGTTGGTGTCATGCCAATTGGAATAGCCGTCCATGTCATGGAAATGCGAGTAGACCGTGCTCTTGTTGCGGAGATTGTTGATTCCGTACTCCAGCATTCCCCACATGGCACCCTTCTCCATGTAATGCATAGTCACCAGGTTGAAGCCGCAGCGCTCCATATCAGAGAGCTCCACGTCCGGGCAATGGTTCTTTGCCATGACATCCGGATACATCTTCCAGCCCTTCAGGTGCTCTGCCATGAACTCACAGTCCTCAACCGTCTTTATTCCTACTGCAAGCGCCATGTCGGCCCCGCACTCAAAGGCATGGTTCAGTCTCTTACATGCCTCAGCCAGCCCATATGTGTACTTTGTGGCCGTTCTTGCAATCACCATGCAGTCAGTGCCCTTGCATGCGGCGACAGCGGCCTTGACCTTGGCAAGCCACTGGTTCTCTGACACAAGGTCGTTCTGCTTTGTCCAATTGTTGTGGACAAGTCGCTCCCATCCTCTCATACCGGTGGAGTCCTCAATTGTCAGCGCACTTGCCCCTGCCTCAACCAGGCGCTTTACGTTGTAATAGACAACCGCAGGACTCTCAGCATAACCGTCATCAGCATCAACAATTATCGGAAGGTCGGAATGGCGGCAGATCCTCTGTGTCACCTGGACAAGCTCCTCAAAGTTGAGGAAAGCCATGTCAGGTGTTCCGATCAGGCTCATGGATACAGCACCTCCGCTTAAGAGCGCAGCCTTGTAGCCTGCTATCTTCGCGGCGTCGGCGGAGAAACAGTCATAGATGCACGGAGCAAAAATCTGCTCTTTGGAAACCAGTTCTCTCAATGAAACCTTTGCAGACATATTCACCTCCCTTAACCTTCGTATCTCTCTTTTGAGCCGGGATTATCAAAGCACCTGTCTTCCATCTCAAGCATCTTCGATGCCCCGCTATGGGCCTGTTTGTCAGAAAAAGCACCATAACCGTTCATGTCATGCCATTCTGAATAAACCGTGCTCTTGTTCTTCAGGTTCTCCACGCCGTACTTGATCATTCCCCACATGGCACCTTTCTCCATGTAGTGCATGGTCACCAGGTTGAAGCCGTTCTTCTCCATGAAATCCAGCTCGACATCAGGCTTTCCGTCATGGGCGGCGACATCAGGATACATCTTCCAACCCTTCAGGTGCTCGCCCATGTAGGCGACATCCTCCGGAGTCCTTATTCCGACTGCAAGGGCCATGTGCGCGCCGCAGTCGAATGCGTGCTGGAGTTTCTTGCAGGCCTCCTCAAGACCATATGTGTACTTTGTGGCTGTCCTGGCAATGACAATGCAGTCAGAGCCCTGACAGGCCTCGGCAGCGGCCTTGATCTTAGCAAGCCAGGCGTTCTCTGAGACAAGGGCGTTCTGCTTGCGTCCGTTGTGCAAAAGTCTCTCCCAGCCTCTGATTCCGGTTGAGTCCTCAATGGTCACGGCCATTGCCCCGGCATCAACAAGACGCTTTGTGTTGTAATAGACCACGGCAGGGCTCTCAGCATATCCGTCATCCATGTCTATGATCAAAGGGATATTGGAGTGCCTGCAGATCCTCTGCGTCACCTGACACAGCTCCTCAAAATTCAGAAATGCCATGTCCGGTGTCCCTATCAGGCTTCCGGATACCGCCCCTCCGCTGATGAGCGCGGCCTTGTAGCCGGCGTCCTCCGCAGCATCAGCCGAGAAACAGTCATAGATGCAAGGGGCAAAGACCTGTTCCCTTGCCACAAGTTCCTTCAACGATACCTTTGCGCTCATTTTCCCCTCCTCAGCAGGTAGAATGCCAGTGTTTGTTTCAATCAAATGCAGAAAGCAACTGAAACAGCATTGCAACAAATTGCAAGAAATCTTGCAATCGAATTCAATTGCAACTTATTATCGCACGCTTCAGCCCAGAACACAACTTTTTTGTGCTTAAACCGTCTGTACGGCCTCCTCCACGGCAATATCCTTGCCGGCCCTTCTCCATCCGCTCTTCCACTTGCCGGAGCGGAATCTCATGATCAGGAGCACGGCGTAGACTATCTCGGAGAAGCAGTGCGCGTACCATGCTCCGTAAATGCCCAGGCCAAAGACACGTACTGCCAGGAAGGCAAGGACCGGACGGCCGATCATCTGGCCCGCCATGGAGCAGATGGCCACATGCTTGGTGTCTCCCATTCCCCTGAGGGCGCCTGAGTAGACATACTGGAACGCAGTGAAGGGCTGCATGACGGAGATTATCCTCAGGAGCACTATTCCGGTCGATATTATCTCAGGAACATCGCTGTAAAGACCTATCAGGAATGTACCGAAGAATGTGTAGACAGCCATCAGGACAAATGAGATCCAGAGACACATCTTCACGCAGCTTGTTGTGTACAGCTCCGACAGGTCTGGCCTCTTTGCCCCGAGGCTCTGGCCTGCAAGCGTTGTGGCCGCCACGGAGCTGGACTGACCGTTCATTCCGGTAAGCTGCTGGATGTTTATGCATATGACATGTGTGGCATAGAGGTTCGTGCCCAGCGCGGACACAACCGCCGTATATGCTGTTATTCCCAGCCTTCGGAAGACCTGCTCAAGCATGGCAGGAAATCCTATACGCAAGGTATCCTTTGCAGTTGTCTTCTCCGGGTTCCAGACAGGCTTGGTGAAGTTCATGCCAAGTGCGTTTCCGCGCCTGAAGCAGATGTACGTGCCGATGAGGAAGGCTACAAGCTGGCCTATGACAGTCGCGATGGCCGCTCCCCTTACTCCCATGGCAGGGAGCCCGAGTTTTCCGTTTATGAGTATCCAGTTGAACAGGATGTTCAGGACATTAGCGACAAAGTTGTAGAGAAGCGGGGCCTTGGTGTTCCCGATTGCCCTGAGGGCCGCCGTGTACGTGGTTGTCAGGGCCAGCGGTATGAAGCCCGCAAGTATTATCTTCAGGTATTGGGAGGCATACTGCATTGTCACGGGATCGTCCGACAGTCCGAACGGGACAAGAAGGAGATCTCCGGTGAAGAAACCTATTACAGAAACAGCCAGGGCCATGACCAATGTGAGCATGAGGCCATGGCTGACCGCCTTGGGGATTCTATCATGCTCTCCTGCCCCGCTGCTGTGGGCCACCAGGGCGGTGACTCCTATGTTCACAGAGATGAAGACCGTGACGAGCACCATCTTCACCTGGTTCGCGATTCCCACAGCTGCAAGGGCCGCCGCCCCTATTCCGCCCACCTGTATCTGGTCGAACATAGACACAAGCTGCAGCAATGCGAATTCCATTGCTGCAGGATAGTAGATTTTCCAGATCCTCGAGTAGACGGACTTGCGGGAATGACCCTCGGGGAACACCGGGCAGAAGAACTGCTTCAGCATTCCCACGGTCTTTTTATCTGACTTTCTCAAGTGACAACTTATAGTTACAGACGTTCGGGTAGTTCTTCTCGAGCTTTGCCTCGACTTCCTTGTAGTCCTTTCCTGTGCCTAGACTGCGGTACTTGGCAAGAAGCTCCTTGTCTGCACCGAGATAATCATCATTCTCAGAGAAGACTGTGTTCCTGTCCTTCATGAGCTTTGTGCCGTACTTCATCATTCCGCTTATTGCGCCCTTGCTAAGGCAGTGGCAGGTGATCAGCTGGAAGCCCATCTTGTAGAGCTCGTCGACATCATCGACATCGCTTATGCCGTCATCGGCGTGGATGTCAGGATAGCACATCCATCCGGGAACCAGGTCGTGGATCTTCTTCCAGGACTCGCGCTCCGTGTAAGCGTTGATGCTCTGGATCATTGTCATGTGCGCGCCGACCTTGATTCCGAGCTGTGCGCGTCTGATTGCCTCGTCAAGGCCCAGCATGCGGTCAGCTGTGATGGCGAAATAACCGTTGTTGAACTTCTTTGCTCCGCCGCCCTTGCAGTTTGTCCTTGCGATGACCATGCAGTCAGTGCCCTTCACGGCCTCAACGGCTGCCTGGACATGCATCGCCCACTGCTCTGCTGACAGGAAGCACTGGTCGTCTATGACTGTCTTTCCGAGATGGACAATTGCCTCATCCTCGATGTTGACTGCCATGATTCCGGCCTCCGCGAAGCGCTTGATGTTCTTGTATGTGTCCATCGGTGTGGCACCGCCGGCCTCTGTGTCAGCAAACACAGCCATGCTGGTGCTCTTTGCGATTCTCTCTGCGGAATACAGCATCTCATCCATGCTGATGAGACCTCTCATCCTTCCTCCTGTGAGTGAATCCCTCTGCTCTGAGCTGCTGATTGTGACAGCCTCGAATCCGATTGCCTCCGCGACCCTGGCCGAGATGCAGTCGTAGACACATGGTGCCCAGAGAATCTCATTCCTCTCCTTGATCAACTGGAAAAAACTTTTTGCTGCTGGCATAGAATACTCCTTTTTTATGCTTGATTCAGTTACTGGTTTCCTTGTTCAAGTCCTTGTAGTAGAAGCAGCAGACCGGATGGTTCGGGTCTGTGGTGTCCATGACAGGGGCTTCCTTGGCGCATTTATCCTTGGCGTACGGGCATCTGGGATGGAACGGACAGCCCGTGGGCCTGTTGATCGGGCTTGGGATCTCACCCTCAAGCTCGATTCTCTTACGGGTCTTCTCGAGATGGTAGTCCACGACCGGAATTGCCGATATCAGGGCCTTTGTGTAAGGATGAAGCGGCTTGGTGAACATCTCATCGGAGTCCATCATCTCAACGATGTTTCCCAGATACATGATGCAGACATAGTCGGCAATGTGCCTGACAACAGCCAGATCATGTGCCACGAAGATATAGGTCAGTCCCAGCTCG
Organism: uncultured Spirochaetales bacterium; assembly: GCA_902781545.1. GTDB lineage: Bacteria > Spirochaetota > Spirochaetia > Sphaerochaetales > Sphaerochaetaceae > UBA9732. The sequence continues at coordinate 58,754 of CACZJR010000004.1, forward strand.
CGCTGGAGCTTCTCAAGCAGGTTGATGATCTGCGCCTGGATGCTGACATCAAGGGCGGAGACAGGCTCGTCACAGATGATGACCTCAGGATGGCATGCAAGGGCTCTTGCTATACCAATCCTCTGTCTCTGGCCTCCGGAAAGCTCATGGGGAAACCTCTCTCCCATCTCCTCTGAGAGACCGACCATCACAAGTAGCTCGTTGACCTCTTTGGTTATCTCCTCCGAAGTACGCTTCTTGCCGTCAGCAACCAGGACCTCCTTGATTATGGAGAAGGCGCTCTGTCTGGGATCCAGGGATCCGTAAGGGTCCTGGAAAATCATCTGGATCTTCCTCTTGATCTTGTCGTGCTCCTTCCTCTTCATGGCAAGGACATCCTGGTTGTGGAAATAGACCTTTCCCCCGGATGAGCTCACCATCCTGAGGATGGCTTTACCTGTGGTGGTCTTTCCGCAGCCTGATTCGCCGACAATACCGATGGTTTTACCACGCTCTACCGAAAATGAGACACCGTCAACGGCTTTGACCGTTCCGATGCGCTTCTTGGCAATTCCCTTTGTCAGCCCGAAATGGACCTTCAGGTTCTCGACCTTGATGATAGGATCATTCTTCATTTTGCTACCTCCTCGTCAAAGAGGTGGCAAGCCACCATGTGCCCGTCTGTACCGTATTCCCTGAGCACAGGACTTGCCTTTGACGGGCAGCTGTCACACTTCATGGCACAGCGCGGGAGGAACGCACACCTGTCATCAAGCTTGGCCAGACTTGGCGGGGCACCCTCGATCGGCACAAGATCGGATTTCTTGTCCGCCTGTATCTGCGGCACTGCATTCAGAAGTCCCTTGGTGTACGGGTGCTTCGGGTCTGTGAGTATCTGCTCTGATGTGCCGGACTCCACGATCTGGCCGGCATACATGACATAGATTCTGTCGGCATACCTTGAGACAAGTCCCAAATTATGCGTGACAATCACTATTGATGAGTTGTTCTTCTTCTTGATGTCCATCAGGAGCTCCATCACCTGGGCCTGGACAGTGACATCAAGGGCTGTTGTAGGCTCATCAGCTATGATCAGGTCGGCCTGGCATGCCACTGCAAACGCAATGAGCACTCTCTGGCGCATTCCTCCGCTGAGCTCGAACGGATAGTTACGCATCCTGAGCTCCGCATCAGGGATTCCCACCTCGTCAAGTGCCTTGGCGCCAAGCGCCCATGCCTCTTTCTTGCTCATGCCCTTGTTATGGGCCCTGAGGACATCGACAAACTGGTTTCCGATCTTGAAGACCGGGTTCAGGCTTGTCATGGGCTCCTGGAATATCATCGCTATCCTGTTTCCCCTGACCTGGTTCATGTCCGCGATCGGTTTTCCGCCCCTGAGGAGCTCAATGCCGTCAAACGTGACATCACCGGAGAGGATCTTTCCCGGCGGGGTCTGGATCAGCTGCATGATTGACATCTGGGTCACGGATTTTCCGCAGCCTGACTCTCCAACAACAGCGACGACCTCGTTGCGGTCAACATGGAACGATACATCCCTAACAGCCTGGACGGTCGAGCCTGTCATGAAAAAGCTGACCTTCAGGTTCTTGCAGTCAAGTAGTCTTTCTCCCATATCCGGCCTCCTTACAGCTTGCCTCTGAGCCTCGGGTCGATGGCATCCCTCAGGCTGTCACCGGCGATATTGAAGGCAAGGACGACGAGAAGAAGACAAAGGCCCGGGGCAAAAGCCAGCATGGGTCTGTCGAAGATGTACTGGTAGCCGTCTGCGACCATGCTTCCCCATGTCGCTGTAGGCTGCTGGATTCCTATTCCAAGGAAGCTCAGGGTGGACTCGAGCATTATTGTTCCGCCAAGGTTCATTGTGAATGTGACCATCATTGTCGGGAATGCGTTCGGAAGAAGGTGCCTGACAATTATCTTGGATGTCCTGACATTGGCGAACTTGAGGGCGGTGATGTAGTCACTCTGCTTCAGGCTCAGCACAAGGCCGTACATCAGCCTTATGTAGCTCGGGAGCATTCCGAAGCTCAAGGCGAATATCAGGCCCAGGATGCTGTGGCCTACCAGTATTCCTATGGTTATGGTGAACAGCATGGGCGGGATGGCCAGCTGGACATCGACATACCTCATGATCAGGGTGCTCAGAGGTCCGTTCGTGTAGCCCGCGATCAGGCCAAGTGCCATGCCCATGATGGCACCGATGATGCATGAGAACACGCTGACGACCAATGAGACCCTGGCACCGTACAGGAGTCTTGTCACGACATCCCTTCCGTGCAGGTCGCATCCCAGAAGATGCTTGATGCTCGGAGTGGCGAGCGAGTTGCGCAGGTTCATGTCGTTGGGCTTATACGGCGTGAGTATGGGTGCGAAAATGGCCGCTATGAGGAACAGGACTATGAACGCCACAGCAAGATAGGAGATTATTCCCCTGCTGAAGAAAGTGGTCCTGAACTGCTTTATCTTGTCTTTTCTGGTCATCACTTTCCTCCGTTGATCCTGATTCTGGGATCCACAATGCCGTATGCGATATCCAGGAACAGGTTCGCAAACACGACGAAGAATGAAATCACAAGCACCAGTGCCTGAATGACAAGGAAGTCATTGTTCAGGACACTCTGTGTGATAAGGCGGCTGACACCCGGAACAGAGAACACCTGCTCGGCAAGGAGCGATCCGCCTACGATTGATCTGACCTGGAGCGCGATCAGGGTTATGATCGGGATCAGGACATTCTTGAGCGCATACTTGTATCTAATCTTCCTGATGGATATCCCGTATGCCTTGGCTGTCCTGATGTAGTCTTGGTTTATGACATCAAGCATGTTGGTCCTGACCTGCCTTGCGATTGATGACAGGGGCCTGAAGCTGCAGATTATGATAGGAAGCAGCGCATGCCTGACATATTCCCCGAAATTCTCCGTAGGGCTCACAAAGCCCACGAACGGAAGCCATCTGAGCTTCACTCCGAAGAGATATATGAAAAGGATTCCGATCCAGAAAATCGGTATTCCGTTCATTGTCGTCATTATTACGGTGAGGGTCTGGTCTATTGCAGATCCCCTGTGGGTGGCACAGACAATGCCGATTATTATTCCCAGGATGACTGAGATTGTTATCGAGGGGACTGTCAGCCAGAGAGATACCGGAAGCTTCTCCTTGATTAGGCCAGATATGTCTGTTCCCAGCATGACAGAACGTCCGAAGTTACCCTGGAAAATGCCCTTGATCCACAGGAAATACTGGACAGGAAGAGGCTTGTTGAGGTTCAGCTCCTCTCTCAGGGCATCTACCGCGGCCTGGTCGGACTCATAGCCGAGCATGGTCCTGACCGGATCTCCGGGCATCAGATGCACTATGAGGAAAGCGAATATCGATATGGCGAATATTGTCAGGACTGACAGAAGAATACGCTTTCCTATGTATTTAACGTACGAATTCATATGCGTCCTTTATACCGGACGCCCGCAGAACGGGCGCCCGGATTCAAAGATGTTCTTTAAGAACGAGACTTACAGCTTGACCCTGAAGAGCTTGCTGAAGTCATTTCCTCTGTTGTAAGAGTTGCAGAAGCCCTCATCAACGATGTTGGGCTGTGTGATGATCTGATCATAGTAAGCTGTCAGGACAGGATAAGCGATCATGTACTTGTCAATGAGAAGGTACTCGGCCTCCTGCATGTTCTTGTACATTGTCTCATCGTCTGTGGCTGAGAGAGCTGCCATGATGGCGGCATCGAGATCTGCCGGGTGGATTGCGCTGTGGTTCATCATACCGACAGAGCCCTCTTCCTTGGCGCGCAGTGAGAAGTTGGATACTGCCTGCTGCACGAGGTTGGAGCCGTAGCCGTGTCCGCAGAGGACCATGCAGCTTGTCTTGCCGTCGCCGTAGATTCCGGCTGTTGACTGCCATGCGGCGTTGTCCAGATAGACGAGCTCGCAGTCGATTCCGATCTCCTTCATGTATGCCTGGATTGCGACCATGTAGCGGTCAAGCTTCTGGTCTGTTCCGACAATGAGCTTTGTCTTGAATCCGTTCTCGTATCCGGCTTCCTTCATGAGCTCCTTTGCCTTTGCGACATTGTACTCATAGCCCTTGACGTTCGGATTGTAGAAGCCTGTTCCCTCAACTGCATACTGGTTGGTGTAGAATGTTCTGCCGTAGTCCAGTGAGTCGATCATCTCCTGTGAGTTGATCGCATAGGCGACAGCCTTTCTGACACGCTCGTCGCAGAACGGGGATCCCTCGACCTCTGATGAGAAGATCAGGAAGTAGACTCTGTTCCACATCTTGTTCTGATAGAGGTTGAAGCCCTGCTTGATCATCCTGTCCTTCATGCCGTAGTCACCGCCGTTGAAGACATCACAGTCACCGTTGAGCAGTGCGGCCTGGGCTGCCATGTTGTCACCGTAGATCCTGACCTCGATCTCATCATAGAGAGCGGGCTGGTTGGCCTTGTTCCAGTAGTTCTCATCCTTGACCAGGATGGTGTAGGAATCCTTGACGATCTCCTTGATGACATACGGGCCTGTTCCGACCGGATGCTCGAGACACCAGTCTGCGCCGTGCTCGTCGAAAGCCTTCTTGGAGTACATCATACCTGCCAGGTTGTTGAGTGAGAACGGAATCTGTGAGTTCCACTCCTTCAGGTGCATGACGACTGTGTCAGGATCGACAAGCTCGAATGACTCCACGCTTGAGAAGTGTGTGGAAGATGTGTTTGCGACTTCCTTGAAGTGCTGCAGGTTCCAGAGAAGGACCTCACCTGTGAACTCAGAGCCATCTGAGAAATGGACGCCCTTGCGGACCTTCAGTGTATAGGTGAGCTTCTCCGGGTCGCCCTCGAATGACTCAAGAAGATACGGGACAATGTTGCCCTCTTCATCGAACATAAGAAGGAACTCATAGACTCCGCCGAGGTTGTAGAACATTCCCCTGCTCTTCCATGGTGCATATGACATGGAGACCTCATTGGTGGTTCCAAGCACAAGCTTTCCGCCTCTGATGATGTTGGCATCTGTTGCCTTAAGTCCAGAAGACTGGAACTCGTTGATTGCGGATGCGTTCTGGGCCTTGCTTTCGGTCTCAGCGCTCTTCTCCTCTTCCTTTGCTCCGCCAGCGAAAAGTGACATTGCAAGGAGAGCGATCAAAATGACGAGAAATAATTTCTTCATCCTTTCCTCCTTTTTTATCCTTCACCTTACGGTGTTGTTTGCTTTGCCTTGTTCTCAAGCGCATGGATGCACTTGACCACCATCTCGTGGTACGGGACCTCTATCCCCTGGTCATGCGCGGCCTCGACCACGCTCCCGCTTATGGTGTCCACCTCGCTTCGCCTTCCGTCCCTGATGTCCGCATAGATCGACGTGTACCCGTTAGGCGCGTTCTCGCACACCTTATCCACATCATCCGTGACCTCCCTCAGGTCGAATCCCAGCCCCAGTGAGTTCGCCACCTCCACGGCCTCCCTGCACAGCTGCCTCATCAGCCAGTTTGCGTTGGCGTCCGTGTGGATGAACCCCAGCGGCACCTGGAACAGCGCCGTCAGCGAGCTTGCGGCGGTGTTGGTGAACATCTTCTTCCACACCTGCTTCTGCACGTTGTTCTCCGTGTGGCACTCAAGCCCG
>CACZJR010000005.1 GCA_902781545.1 uncultured Spirochaetales bacterium
GCTCATCTCAACCGCAAGCTCAGAGCCGTCAGGAAGCTTTGAGAGCCAGGTCCCGAGCTCATCGGCGCTCATGTGGACATCCAAGGCCTTTGTCTCAGGGGCCTCTTCTTCCTTCTTAGGCTCGGGGCCGCCTGCTGGAACAAGCCTGAGCGCTGCTTTCGCCAATGTCTCCGAGCCCATCTCCCTGAATACCCGGACACCTTCGTTCCAGTCAATCTGAGAGGTACTGAAATCAGAGAAATCTATCTCGCTGTCATCAAACACATCATCCTTGAGGGTGACAAGGGTCCTTGAGAGATCAATATGGTCTTTTGCAGCCTCAAGCTTGGAGGCGGTACCCTTTGCAAGTGATGAGATATTCGAGTATGCGTTATCCAGCGTCCCGTACTCTGACAGAAGCTTGACCGCTCCTTTCTCACCTATTCCGCTGATTCCGGGGACATTGTCCGAGGAATCACCGAGGATCGTCAGATAATCCACGATCTGCTCCGGGCCCACCCCGAAGATGGCGCGCACCTCATCGGAGCCGCACATCTGGTACTCCTTCTCGCCCTTGCGCGGAGGTCTCAGTGCAAGCACATCGGCCTTCACCAGCTGCAGAAGGTCCTTGTCTCCGGTGACCATCACCGTCTGGATTCCCTCAGCTGATGCCTTTTTGGAGATAGTGGCTATTATGTCATCCGCCTCCATCCCCGTGCGCTCGAAATGAGGTATGTGCATGGCATCCAGGAATGAGTCAATCACAGGGACCTGTGCATGGAGGTCCTCCGGGGCCTTCTCCCTGTTCGCCTTGTACTGGTCATAGAGCTCATGCCGGAAGGTCTTGCCCCTGCTGTCCATGGCCACGACAAGGTATTCAGGGGAATACTGGCGCACCAGGCTCATCATCGTGTTGAAGAAGCCGAAGACCGCGGAGACATTGTTCCCGCTTTTGTCCTTCAGCGGGTTGCTCATGAATGCGAAATAGGAACGGTAGATCTGACCGTACCCGTCTATGATGAATACTCTCTTGACTGTTTTTTTGCTTGTATCTGACATCCCTGTCATTATACAGCAGGGAGAATCACTTCACAACCTCAGAGGCTTTCTCCGCGGCATTGGAGATGGCATCCTTGGCGGCCTCTGATACGGCCTCGCCTACAGTGCTCACCGCTTCGTCGACAGCCTTGCTCACCTTCTCCTTGTTGACCCTGCCGGCTGTTCCGAAGAACTTGTATGAGACATCGGGGAAAAAGAAGAAGATCACGAAGAAACTGACAATTGCTATGATCAGGGCCCACAGGAAACCCGCGAACTTACGAGATGCCTTTCCCATCAAATCCTCCTCAGAACACCTTCATCTGTATGCAGACCGCAATCTGGCCTTCATTGAAATCATCACGTCCGGGAATGATCCTGTCCCAGTTGCCTTCCTTCAGGCTGAAATCTGTGGGCAGGGTATATGCCACGCCTATGGACATCACCGGACCGGCAAGGATGTCAAGCATGATCCTGTGATGGAACTTACCCATGTAAAGGGCATCGAAGAAATTGTCCGGCACCTCGTCAGAACCGTCATTTGAGAGGGACTTGTCCTCATCCCTGTAGATGTATGAGACCTTCGGGCCGGTGGTGATACCGAACTTCAGGTACTTGAACAGGTCCACAGAGATTCCAGCTCCGAATACACCTGAGAACATCAGGGTCTGTGTGTCCAATATGGTGATATCCCCGGCAATGGTCGTCTGGAAGTTGCTTATGTTGCCGCGCATCTCAAGACCTATGGCCAGCCTGTCCAGATTGAACGCTCCTGAATACCCGCCCTGCTCAGTGACATCCTCCGCGTTGTTGTAGCTCAGATTGACACCGAGCTCAAACGCGGACTCAAGCGCGCACAGCGGCAGCACGAGTATTGTAAGAACGGCAATAATGATGATTGATCGCTTCATTCTCACCTTCACACAGCAGAACGCTGCACGGAGCCTCCGTGCAGCGATCCTGATTCACATGTTACGATATTACAGAAGTGCGAAGCCGACTGTGACACCGAGCTTAGCAGATGCCCAGTTGTCTCCCAGAGCCTTGACGATGTCGCCCCACTGTCCGTTCTCGATCGAGCATGTGGTCGGAAGTGTGGCATAAGCGCCGACTGTGAGAGGTCCGAGCAGGACATCAGCACCGACGTTGACATCGAAGTTGGCCTTCTCGAACTGGCTAATGTCACTGGCATAACCGCCGTTGATGCCGTTACCGAAGTAGAACTCCTTTGAGTCGATATTATAGGTGTATGCATATCCGAGACCGGCCTTGACCCTGACAAAGAAGATGTCAACTGCGAGGTTTGCAGAGAAGAGTCCGGAAAGACCCTTGTTCGCGGAATCATAGAATCCCTTTGCGTCCAATGCCACGAATGCAAGCTTGAGCTCTGCGTCAGCACCGAACCTGAGAGCCTCGAACTTGAACTCCTTCAGTGCTCCTTCCTTGACGTCGTCAATATCATATGATGAGGAAGCAGTGACTCCAAGTGTAAGGTCAATAAGACCTCTGCCTGCGAAAACGCATGCCGGAATGATCAGTGCGATAAGCAGTGCGATGATGATTTTCTTCATTTTCTCTTTCTCCTATCTGCCGCGAGCGGCATTTGTTCCATTGGTTACGTCCGCGCTTTCGCAGACACCCTCTAAACAATCCTGACACAAAAAAGGTTACACCATTTTCATCGCTCACTCAAGTGAAGACTCAAGCTCGCTCTGCCAGACCTTCACGCAGGCGTCACTCGGCATGCGCCAGTCACCGCGCGGAGACAGTGAAACGGAACCGATCTTGGGCCCGTCAGGAAGGCATGAGCGCTTGAACTGCTGTGAGAAGAAGCGGCGGTAGAAAGTCCTGAGCCACTTGAGTATGACATCATCCGGGTACTGGCCCTCAAAGGCATAGCGGGCAAGCCTGTAGACCTTTGACGGGGAGCTGCCCCATCTCAGGACATGATAGATGAAGAAGTCATGAAGCTCATAAGGTCCTACAAGGTCCTCTGTCTCCTGCTTTCCGGGGACAAGCTCCGGGCTTATCGGAGTATCCACAACAGACAGCAGCGTGTCTGAGAGCTCCTTGTCATTTGTGGTCTTGGCACAGTGGCTGACAAGATGCTTGACCAAGGTCTTGGGAACACCCGCGTTCACCCCGTACATAGACATGTGGTCCCCGTTGTAGGTGGCCCAACCCAAGGCAAGCTCAGACAGGTCCCCTGTTCCGATGACAAGCCCGTTCATCATGTTCGCGATGTCCATCAGGATCTGTGTCCTCTCCCTGGCCTGTGAGTTCTCATAGGTCACATCTGTGTTCTCAGGATCCTGACCGATGTCCTCAAAGTGCTGCATCACTGCATTTTTGATATCAACAACCTTAAGAGAGCACCCTAAATGCTCAACCATTGCCATGGCATTGGTCTTTGTCCTCACAGTTGTGCCGAAGCACGGCATGGTCACGCAGACAATACCGGTGCGGTCAAGGCCAAGCATGTCGAAAGTCCTGACGGTCACAAGAAGGGCAAGAGTGGAGTCAAGGCCTCCGGAGATTCCTATGACGGCAGTCTTGCAGTTGATGTGCTGCAACCTTTGCTTAAGGCCCAGGCACTGGAGGTTGATGATCTCATCGGCGCGGGATGCCATCTGAGAGCTGTTCTCCGGCACAAAAGGCATTCTCGTGATTCTTCTTGTAAGCGAAGTCTCCCCGACCTCGATGTCGAATCCTATGTACCTGTACTCCTTGTCGTTTGTGGTGACGAACGTGTTGCGCAGCCTTCTCTCGTGCTCCAGGTGCTCAAGGTCAAGCTCCGTGATCAGAAGCTCATCGGACTCAAGCTTAGTGGAGGCAAGTGTGATCCCGTTCTCGCAGATCTGGTTGTTTCCCGAGAACACCAGGTCTGTGGTGCTCTCGCCCTCACCGGCATCTGCATAGACATAGGCGCAGATGAGCCTTGCGCTCTGGCCCTCTATCAGGTTGTACCTGTATTCTGCCTTTCCTGCGAACTCATCGCTTGCGCTGACGTTGGCAATCACAGTTGCACCGTTGATGGCATGGTTCACGCTTGGCGGGTTGGGTACCCAGAGGTCCTCGCAGACCTCACATGCGAGACGGAAGTAAGGCATCTGGTTGCAAGTGAAGATCAGCTTTCCGCCCATGATCACAAGCTGGTCGCCGAACTCGACGATCTCCTCGTTGGGCAGAGCCGGGCTGAACCATCTCCGCTCATAGTACTCCAGGTAGTTGGGGATGTTGATCTTGGGGACAATTCCCAGGACCTTGCCGGCCGATGCCACAACAGCGCAGTTGTGGATCTTTCCCCTGAGCTCGACAGGGGCGCCGAAGACAACGACCATGTTCCTCGGGACCTTGGATGCGATCCTGACCGCATTCTCCTGCGCGCTCTGCAGAAGAGCCTGCTGCAGGAACAGGTCCTGACAGGTATAGCCTGTGACGCAGAGCTCTGGAAGAACCAGAAGGTGAACTCCCTCATCATGCGCGCGCCTTATAAGCGCGAGGATCTTTTCGGCGTTGTATCTGCAGTCCGCCACCCTGATCGCAGGTGTGGCTGTGGCAGTCTTGATGAATCCATGTCTCATTTACGGTTCCTCCGTCAGCTCAAAGGTCTTGAAGCTTGATTCCTCTGGCGGTCACTGCCCTGACAAGGGCCTCTCCTATGAGGTCCGGGGTCATTGCCACCTCCACTCCTGCAGCGCGCAGGGCCTCTATCTTTCCTGAGGCAGTGCCCTTGCCGCCGCTTATGATGGCACCGGCATGGCCCATGCGCTTTCCCGGAGGAGCGCTCTGTCCGCCAATGAACGCCGCAACCGGCTTGGTCATTGTCCTTATGTAATCCGCAGCTTCCTCCTCGCCGCTTCCGCCGATCTCTCCGTTCATCACAACCGCAAGTGTGTCAGGATCTGCCTCAAAGGCCTTAAGGCAGTCCACAAAGCCCGTTCCCCTGATCGGATCACCGCCGATTCCCACGACGGTGGACTGGCCGATCTTCCTGTCCGTAAGCTGCTTTACAGCCTCATATGTCAGGGTTCCTGAACGTGAGATCACACCGACATGGCCCTTGCGGTGGATGTAGCCTGGCATTATTCCTATCTTGCACTCATCCGGAGTGATTATTCCCGGACAGTTGGGACCAATGAGCCTGCTGTTGCTTCCGTCAAGGTAATGACGGACCCTAGCCATGTCCAGAACCGGTATTCCCTCTGTGATGCAGACGATTATCTCAACCCCGGCATCAATGGCCTCCAGGATGGAGTCTGCCGCGAATTTCGGCGGGACATAGATGACAGAGGCATTCGCTCCCGTCTCTTTTACCGCATCATAGACGGTGTTGAACACAGGAACACCCAAAAGCCTCTGGCCGCCCTTTCCAGGAGTCACGCCTCCGACAATCGCAGTCCCGTACTCAATCATCTTCTCCGCATGGAAGGCACCCTGCTTTCCGGTGATGCCCTGCACTATCACCCTTGTATCCTTGTTCACATAGATGCTCATGCACGGCCTCCCTTTGCTGCCTCGATTGCCTTCCTGGCTCCGTCAGCCATGTCTGAGGCTGATATGATGGAAAGACCCGAGTCGTTGATTATCTTTCTTCCGGCATCGACGTTCGTGCCCTCAAGCCTGACCACTATGGGAATTGACACCCCCATCTCACGTGTGGCCTGGACAAGGCCTTCGGCAATGATGTCGCACTTCATTATCCCGCCGAAGATGTTCACGAATATGGCGCGGACGTTCTTGTCTGAGAGAAGGATCTCGAATGCGGCCTTGACCCTCTCGGTGGTGGCGCTTCCGCCGACATCAAGGAAGTTCGCCGGGCTTCCGCCGAAATTCTTTATTATGTCCATGGTTGCCATTGCAAGGCCAGCGCCGTTGACAAGACATCCGATGTCCCCTTCCAGCGACACATAGTTCAGGTCGGAGCACGATGCCTTGTATTCCTTTGCATCCTCCTGGCTGAAATCCCTGAGATCCAGCACATCCGGGTGCCTGAAGAGCGCGTTGTCGTCAAAGTTGATCTTCGCGTCCAGGCAGAGAAGCCTGTTGTCCCTGGTCTTGACAAGAGGATTGATCTCGATAAGCGAGCAGTCTTTCTCAAGATAAAGGCGTGTCATTGCACCGAGCATGAAGACAAGCTGCTTCTGCAACAGGTCGTCAAGTCCCAGCACCTGGGCTGCCCTGATCCCCTCATAGGTCTTGAAGCCCTCGGTGACGGAGATGGGAATCTGAACAATTGCCTCCGGGTTCTTCGCCGCAGTCTCCTCGATCTCAGTTCCGCCTGCCGCAGAGGCAACTATGACAAGGCCGGCCCTCTGGCTGTCTGTGGTGATAGAAAGGTAATACTCCTTGTCCACCTCCACGGCAGCTGCCACCAGGACACTTCTGACCGGGCGTCCCTCAGCTCCTGTCTGCTTGGTGACAAGTGTCATGCCCAGCATCTTCTGAGCTATGTCCCTTGCCTCCTCAGGACTGTTTGCAAGCTTGACTCCGCCTGCCTTGCCCCTTCCTCCGCTGTGGACCTGGGCCTTGATGACGCACGGACACATGGCTGAGGCTATCTCAAAGGCCTCATCTGCGGTCCTTGCGACCTTTCCGTCGGGAACAGCTATGCCGTAGGCGGCAAGAAGCTCCTTTGCCTGATACTCGTGTATCTTCATTCCTTATTCTCCTTGCCACACTCCTGTGCAAGCTTCTTTCCCTCGAGAAGAGCCTTCATGTTAAGCTCCTCCGTTCCCTTGGGCACATGCATCAGCACCGCCTTTGTGATTGTCTCGTCATCTGTGATCCCCACAAGGCTGTTGATGGCGCCCACGGCCACGATGTTGGCGGTCTGAAGGCGCCCGACCTTGTTCCTGGCAGTATCCAGGATCGGAAGGCTAACGACCCTCTTCGCCTTCAGTCCCTCCGGCGGTGTGAGAGTCGAGTCAATCATCACAAGACAGTCCTCATCGACTTCCGGACCGTACTGGTCAAAGGACTTCTGTGTCAGTGCCATCAGGAATGTCGGGTTCTGGACCTTGGTGAATCCGATAGGTCCGTCAGAGATGAGGGTTTCGGCCTTGCATGAGCCGCCTCTTGCCTCAGGCCCGTAGGCCTGGCTCTGTGCGGTATGCTTTCCCGAGAGAATTGCGGCCTCTGCGAGAATCACCGTGGCGAGTATAACACCCTGGCCGCCGCTTCCGGCAAGCCTAAGCTCCTGTTTATTCATTTGCTTCCCTCTCCTCATACAGTCTCTTGATCAGCTGCTCATAGGCATAGGTGAATTCCTTGTACTGTGTCTGGTGCAGGATTCCCACGACAAGCTTGCCCCTCAGGTCAACCGGGTCCATCGTGGCCGCCTTCTCGGCGGGAATCATGTTATCGCGCTGCCACTTGAGCATATCAACGGCGCTGCCTTTCTTGTTCTTCCTTCCGTAGTAGGTCGGACAGACGCTTGCCACATCTATGAGGGAGAAACCTCTGTGCCTGATTCCTTCCTGGATGATGTTGATTGTCTGCTGGACATGGAACGCGCTGCCTCTGGCGGCGAAGGACGCACCTGCGCCGTAGGCAAGGCCGGCGATGTCGAACGGCCTGTCAAGGTTGCCGTACGGTGCCGTTGTCCCCAGCGCCCCCTTCGGGGTTGTAGGTGAGTACTGACCGCCTGTCATGCCGTAGATGTTGTTGTTCATGACAACGACCGTGATTCCGATATTCCTTCTGGCGGCGTGGATCAGGTGGTTTCCGCCGATTGCGGAGATGTCTCCGTCTCCGGCAATCACAATCACCTCAAGTGACGGATTGGCAAGCTTTATTCCTGTGGCGAATGCGATGGCCCTTCCGTGTGTGGTGTGGATTGTGTTGAAGTCAAGGTATCCGGCCGCTCGTGATGAGCATCCTATTCCAGATACGATTATCGTGTTGTTCCTGCTCAGGCCCAGGTTCTCGATTGCCTGTACGACATCACGCATTATGATTCCGTTTCCGCAGCCCGGGCACCAGATATGCGGGAGGTGCTCAGGGCGCATGTACTTGTAGATCAGATTTGACATCTGTCTGGTCTTGGGTTTCACATCAGCTGTGTTTACCATCTCATGCCTCCTCGATCTTGGCAAGGATCTCCGCGGGAGTGATGACACTTCCGTTCCACTTTCCCACAAAGTCAATCTTGCAGTTGTCCTTGACCACGCGCTCAACCTCAAGGACCATCTGCCCGTAGTTGTGCTCGGCCACGATGATTCTCTTGAGCTTTGAAGCTGCCTTCAGAAGCTCCTTCTCAGGGAATGGCCAGATTGTCCTGGGTCTGAAGATGCCGACCTTATAGCCCTTCTTCCTGGCCTCCTCAACGGCGCTCTGGGCGGCACGGGCGGTTCCGCCATAGCAGAAGACCGCAATATCGGCATCGTCCAGACCGGAGGTCACGACATCCTTGATGGAGTTGTAGTTGTCGGAGATCTTGTGCATCAGGCGGCTCATCATCTTCTCGGACTCCTCCACGGAGTTGGTCGGGAAGCCGGACTCGTCATGGATGAGGCCTGTGATGTTGTAGCGCTGTCCCATTCCGAACGGTGCCATCTCAGGCACAAGCTGGCCTTTCTTCATGTGGTACGGAAGGCGCTTGGGATCCGGATACTTGACCGTCGGACGGTCGATGATCGTTATTTCCTCGGAATTGGGAACCACCATGCCCTCTCTCAGATGTCCGATGATCTCGTCCATCATCAGAAGTACAGGTGTCCTGAATTTCTCTGAGAGGTTGAAGGCCCTGACGGTCAGGTCAAAGGTCTCCTTCACTGAGGACGGACAGAGCGCGATCACAGGATGGTCGCCATGGGTTCCCCAGCGTGCCATCATCATGTCTCCCTGTGACGGGGAGGTGGGCATTCCGGTGGAGGGTCCCATTCTCTGGACGTCAACAACTACAAGCGGAATCTCCGCAAGCACGGCGTAACCCAGGTTCTCCTGCTTGAGGGAGAAGCCCGGACCGCTTGTGGCGGTCATTGCCTTCACGCCTGCGACCGATGCGCCAATCGCACATGCTATGGAGGCGATCTCATCCTCCATCTGTATGAATTTTCCGCCCTCCTGAGGAAGCCTCAGGGCGCAGAGCTCTGCTATCTCTGTTGAAGGTGTGATGGGATATCCGGCATAGAGCCTCATTCCTGCGGCCAGTGCACCCTCGACACAGGCCTCGTTTCCCTGCATCAGTACGACATCACCCATTGGTTATTGGCCTCCTCATCATCCTTCTCGTCAATGTAAATCGCATAATCAGGGCATCTGAGCTCACACATGCCGCAAAGCACGCAGTCGGTGCCCTCCTTCCTCCTGATTTTATCATCAACCAGCTCAAGAGCTCCCTTGGGGCAGAATGCCGCGCAGATCCCGCAGCCCTTGCACCAGGCAGAGTTGATGATAAGCGTTCTGGTGTCCTTCATTGCACAGACTCCTCCACTTTAAAACTCTAATAAGCAAGCTACCACCAGTAGAGGTCAAATTCAAGTATTATTTATATGTTTGTTTACTTCGAGGAGGCCCCGGCCTGTTTCTCATGGCGGCTTGCCATGACGTTGTAGACCACAAGTCCCGCAAGACCCGCGACAAAGGTGGCGACCGTGATGATTATTCCCAGCGCATACCTTTTCTGACCCAGGAAGTCACCGCTGATGGTGGATGTGACAATCGACGGGATGCGTCCGACTGAGCAGATGATGACCCAGGTGCGTAGCTTTATCCCGGTAAGACCGGCATAGTAGTTCATGGCGTCCTTGGGGGTTCCGGGAATCATGTAGATGATGGCAAGCGAGACATCACGTCTCTTGGACTCCTTGAGAAAGCGCATCTTGTCTATCTTCTCCTGCTTGAAGAAGATGCGTACGATTGACATTCCGAACTTCTTGACAAGGAAGAAGACTATTAGGCTGCCTATCGTGATTCCGATGGTGCATAGGAGAAGGCCCTCCCATGTGCCGAACGCATAGCCTGCGGCAAGCTCAAACGGCTCCCCGGGGATCACAGCTATGACGACCTTAATGACCTCCATCCCGATGAATGCCATCTTGCCCCAGATGCCGTATCTGGCCACCCACTGCCTGAAACGCTCAGGCTCACTTATGAAGCGGACAAGGGGAATGCCGACAAAGATTGCCACAGAGACCATGAAGACCACTGCGAACACCAATGAGATTATGGCTATCTTCTTCTGCTGTTTCTCTGTCAGTTCTTTCTGATTCACGCGGCATAAGGTAGTTTGTTTATTCCCCATGTGTCAAGTGTGCGGTTTTCCTCTAAATATTCGAAAAAGCATTTTTTAGAGACATATTTTGGTTTCACCTGTAACACAAAACGGCAAAAGTGCTATCATGGCGGCATGACCAAACGTATTGTATTCACCGCACTTTTCGCAGCACTCACAGCTGTGTGCGGATTCATCTCGATTCCCGTACCGGGAACCCCTATCCCGATAGTCATCCAGAACATGATGGTCGTGCTTGATGGCCTGCTTCTCGGACCGCTCTGGGGTTTCTGTGCGGTTCTTGTATTCATCCTCTGCGGCCTGATCGGCCTTCCTGTGTTCTCCGGAGGAACTGCGGGGATTGCGAAGCTCATGAGCCCCACAGGCGGCTTCATCATCGGCTACGCCTTTGCAGCCCTTCTAGCCGGCCTTATCGCCAGAAAGCCTGATAACAGGCGAAACATTGTCAGGCTTGTCATTGCCGCTCTTTGCGGTTTTGTCATCATGTATGTTCCTGGAGTGATTCATTTCATGCGCAGCCTGAACAAGACATTCTCAGAGACCATGGCGCTGTGCGTCATCCCATACATTCCGGGGGACCTTATCAAGATGGTTGTCTCCATCCTGATCTGCATCCCGCTCAGAAAGACCGTTGCGACCTTTGTGTTCCAGGAGGAAGTCACAAAGCAAGAGGCATCAAAGGAAGAGAAGTGATCACTGCCAAGGGGATTTGCAAGTATTTCAGAAAGCCTGACGGAGGGCTCTTCACTGCCCTGGACAATGTGGACATGACTGTCCACAGCGGCCAGCTTGCAGTGATTGCAGGTGAGAACGGCTCCGGAAAGAGCCTTCTGATGAGAATACTTGCCTCATTGGAGAGACCTTCAGAGGGCACAGTGCAGACAGAAGGCGATATAGGCCTTGTCTTCCAGGATGCAGACTCGCAGATTCTCGCAGACACTCCCCTAGAGGATGTGATGTTCGGTCTCAGGAGCAGGAAGGACCTGAGGAAGACAGAGATGAGGGACGCCGCCATGAAAGCCCTTGAGAAGGTCGGGCTCTCAGACTGTGCGGACAATCCGTCACATCTTCTCTCAGGCGGTCAGAAAAGGCGCCTGGCCGTGGCATCCATCCTTGCCCTTGGAAGAAAGATCATGATCTTCGACGAGCCTTACAGCAACCTTGACTTTCCCGGCGTGAAGTCTGTCAACGCCATAATCAAGGACCTGAAGGACAACGGCTACACCATAATCATCCTCACCCATGAGCTTGAGAAGTGTCTTGCTCTGGCAGACAGGTTCATGGTGCTCAACAGAGGCAAGATGGTGTTTGACGGAGAGCCTTCCGAAGCTCTCTCTCTTGACCTGGAGAAATGGGGAATCCGCAACCCGGGCAACGAGATCTCCGATCTTGTGTGGATCTGACGGCATGGACGCGCTCTTCTCCTACACCAAAAGCAGATCACTGATCCACAGGATTCCGGCGGGAATCAAGCTGCTACTGCTTCTTGTCACCCCGTTTACGTTATACCTGACTCCGATATATGTCTGCATCTGCCTCATGGCACTCTTTGCACTTCTTGCGCTCCTTTCAGGAACAGGCTTTTCCAGGTTTCTCAGGGACCTCAGGCCGATAGTGGTCTACTGCATCATGATTATCATGATTGATGTCCTATCTTTCCTGTTTTTCGACAGAAACAGAGCTGTTATTACAGAAACAAGCCTTTATATGATACTCAGGCTCTTGTGCGCCATGGAGGCGACTTCCGTCTTTTTCCGCACCACAAGCACCTTTGACATCAGCCTTACGCTCCAGAGGATCGAGACAGCAATCACGTTCGGGCACTCACGTCTTGTGGTCTCAAGCATGCTGTCTCTCTTTCTCAGCTTCCTTCCCCGGATCTTCCAGTCATGGAGCGAGATAAACGCCGCATACATGGCTCGTGGCGGCAGGAACGGAATCAGAAAGGCAGTCAGGCTGCTGCCGGTTCTGATAACGATCAGCATCAAGAAGGCAAGCACCACATATATGGCATTGCAGAACAGAAACTGATATGATTGCCCACGGAGGACACATGGAAGGCTTCAAGACAGATGTCAGAGTGATCTGCTGTGACATTGACGGCACCCTGGTGCGTGACGACAAATCCCTCAGCGAGGAGAACATCAGATGGATCCACAAGGCGGTCCATGAGGCCGGCGTGCACTTCACGCTTGTCTCAGGACGCATGGTGAGCGGTGTGCGCCCGTTCTATGACAGGATGGGGATCACAGGACCCGTGTCATGCTACAACGGCGGGACGCTGGTGGACGAGGACGGCAACATCGTCGATGACCACCGCATGGGCCACGACATAGCCATGGCGCTGATGGACATCCGCGACAAGTTCAAGGCCGATGCCCTGATCTTCGACGGCATGAGATGGTTTTTGGAGACACGAGACTGCTATCCTTACAAGCCAAAGGTCAAGATCTACGAGTGCGACTGCGAGGTCGGACCTTTCAGGGAGCTCTTGAAGAAGTTCGACACGAACAAGGTCATCTTCATGTCAAAGGATGATTCTGTGCTTGAGAATGTCAGGCAGGAGATCCTCAGGACCATAGATCCCTCGAAGGTGACACTCTACAGGAGCGGGGACTTCCTGGAGGTCATGGCAAGCGGCTATGACAAGGGAAGCGCAATCGATGCCCTGGCGCGCCACTACAGGATAGAAGCCTCGCACATCATGGCCCTGGGAGACGACTACAACGACATTCCCATGCTGAGAAAGGCCGGCTACTCCGTGGCCATGGAGAACGCAGTTCCCGAGGTCAAGGCCGCAGCCAGATACATCACCGACACAAACAACAACGACGGTGTGGCCAAGGCAATCAAGAGATACGTCTTCGGGATTGAATCTTAGTTCTTGAAACTGTGCACCGGGGCGGGTATACGTCCGCCGCGGGAGATGAAGTCCTCACATGAATAAGGGTTGACCCTCATTACCGGGCCGCTTCCGAGAAGGCCACCGAACTCTGCGGTCTGTCCCTCGTCCTTACCCTCGACAGGAATGATCCTCACCGCGGTTGTCTTCTGGTTGATCATGCCTATGGCCATCTCATCGGCGATTATTCCCGAGATGGTGGACGCGCTTGTCTTTCCCGGAACAGCTATCATGTCCAGTCCCACGGAGCACACGCAGGTCATTGCCTCCAGCTTCTCCAAGGTCAGGCAGCCCTTGATGGCGGAGCTGATCATGCCGTGGTCCTCAGAGACAGGTATGAAGGCACCTGAGAGTCCGCCGACATAGCTTGAGGCCATGATGCCGCCCTTCTTCACCGCATCGTTGAGAAGCGCAAGGGCCGCAGTCGTTCCCGGAGCTCCCACCATCTCAAGGCCCATGGACTCAAGGATCTCTGCGATCGAGTCGCCCACAGCAGGTGTGGGTGCAAGTGAGAGATCGACAATGCCGTACGGGATCCCCAGCCTGCGCGATGCCTCCTGAGCCACCAGCTGGCCCAGCCTGGTGACCTTGAACGCCGTCTTCTTGATTGTGTCGCAGAGCTCGCCGAAGGGCCTTCCCTTCACGCTCTGGATGGCATGGTTGATCACTCCCGGGCCTGAGACACCTACGTTTATCACATCATCGGTCTCTGTCACGCCGTGGAAGGCACCGGCCATGAACGGGTTGTCATCGGGTGCGTTGCACAGAACCACCAGCTTTGCGCATCCTATGGAGTCCTGATCCGCGGTAAGGTGTGCCGTCTGCTTGATGATCTGGCCCATCAGCCTCACGGCGTCCATGTTGATTCCGGTCTTTGTGGAGCCCAGGTTCACGGAGGCGCACACACGCTCCGTCTGGCTCAGGGCATCCGGGATGGATCTGATAAGAAGCTCCTCGGATCTTGTCATTCCCTTGGCAGGCAGGGCGGAGAAACCTCCGAGGAAGTTCACGCCCACCTCTTTGGCAGCCTTGTCCAGGGTCCTTGCGATCCTCACATAATCGTCAGTGCTCTTACATGCGGAGGCTCCGATCAGGGCAATCGGAGTGACTGAGATGCGCTTGTTTACAATCGGGATGGCGTACTCGCGCTCTATGTCATGGCCTGTCTTGACTAGGTCCTTGGCAGTTTGTGTTATGCGCCTGTAGATGTTGTCACACAGTGTGCCCACATCATCGCTTATGCAGTCCAGAAGTGAGATTCCCAATGTGACAGTCCTCACATCAAGGTTCTCCTTCTCTATCATCTGGTTGGTCTCAATGACTTCGTTGATGTTTATCATAGTGCCCTCAGATCCTCTGCATGCTCTTGAAGATGTCCTCTCTCTGGAGCTTGATCATCACACCGATTCTCTTGCCCAGGTCCTCAAGCTCCTGGGACAGGGTCAGGAACTCCCTGTTGGCCTGTGTGGCATCGACAATCATCATCATGTTGAAGTATCCGCCCACAATCGACTGTGAGATGTCCTCTATGTTGACGTTGCACTCATAAAGGTATGTTGTGACGCGGGCGATGATACCGACCTGGTCCTTGCCCACCACTGTGATGATTGACTTGCTCTTTTCCATAGAAACACCTCACTTAAGGGAGATTTTAATCAGACAGGATGATTATTGCAACAGTGACAGGAAGAGACTCCGGTCAAGGGGCTCCTCAGGCATGCCGTCGGAGAACCTGCCTGTGAGATTCGCCTCAAGGCTCTCCAGGCATGTGTCAATGTCATTCTGCCTGGATCCGACGGTGCAGTATCCCAGGTCAATGAAACCTGTGATTCCTCTGTTGTCCGCAAATATATTTGGCAGGCAGAAGTCTCCGTGGGAGAGCACGGGGTCCTTGCAGTCCCCGGCCTCGGATCTGAACGGACAGTCTGAGACATCAACAGCCCAGAGCATCTTCATGGCAGCGGCGGCGCTCTTGAGGAGCCTGCTTCTGTTATGCAGGATCTTCGGGTCACAGAGCATTCTGCCCTTGAGCCTGGTCATGAGGATGTAGGACAAGCCGTCCTTCTCAGAGTGATGAAGGACATCGGGGACCGGAAGCCTGCCTTTGAGCCAGAGCATGGCCTCAAGCTCCCGCCTTGACTGAGGGCCCTCCTTCTGGATCTTGAGCACGCAGGAGTCAAAGACAAGGACCCTTGCCCCGGAGCATCCGGTGCTCTCCGAAGGTATCTCGTCAAACAGGTCCGGCCTGTGCTTTATAGTCTCAATGATAGCCTGTTTTTGTCTCCACTCTTTGATTCTTGCATCATTTCCGCTTAATAGGACATCAGGAACGGTCTTTCCGTCAAACTCAAGAGGATGGGTGTAATGCGGATACTCCAACAGTCCTGTCTCAAAGCTCTCATCCTCGGCAGAGCCCTCGCGGAGGCTTCCGTCCAACAGCCTTATGACGCTGTCACACACCGTCATGGCCGCAAGCTCACCGCCTGTGAGGATGAAATCCCCTATGGAGATCTCCTCATCCACGTAGGCGCTGATCCTTGCGTCAAAGCCCTCATAGTGTCCGCAGACAAGGACCAGATGCTCAAGAGCGGCATACTCATGTGCCTTCCTCTGGTCGAAGCGTTTTCCCTTCGGGGAGAGAAGCACAACACGGGATTCCTTTTCTCTCACTGCATTTATGGCCTTTGAGACAGTATCAACCCTCAGGACCATGCCCGGGCCTCCGCCATAAGGCGAGTCATCTATCTTGCGGAATGAGCCCTGGGCATAATCACGGATATCTACGACTTCCAGCTCAAGGCCGCTGTTCTTCCTGGCCTTGCCTATCACAGAGGATTTCCCGAAGCTCTCGAATGACTCCGGCGATACTGAGAGGACGGAGATGCGCATGACTCAAGTCTCCACGGAACCGGGAGCTTTGTCCACCACCTCAATCTCCTTGATCATGAACTCGTTTCCCTGGACAAGATAGGTGTTCAGGCTCCCGCAGTAAGGACATGTCTTGCCGTGCTGGACCGTAGGATACTCCCGTTTGCAGTCCTCGCATAATGTGACCGCGGGAATGATCTCGATCTTTATCCTGCAATCCTTGAGGACAGTCTCCTTCTTGACCGCCCAGTTCCAGCAGTCCTCGAAGAGATAAGGGATGACCGTGGAGACCTCGCCGAGCTGGATCGTCACGCTGCTTACGCGGCTCACCTTGTTCTCGGCGGCAATCTCATTCACTTCCTTGATGCAGTGGAACACCACCCCCAGCTCGTGCATCAGTCCTGGTCCTTGGGCCTTGTGAAGACAATCTTCGCGGCACGCTTGGCCATGTAAGGCAGAAGGGCTCCGAACTTCTTCTCGGCCACTGTCATCTTGCTGGCCTCAGGATGGTCGCGGTGGAGCGTGATGGCATCGAACTTGCACTTGGTGGTGCAGATTCCGCAGCCTATGCACCTGTTCTGGTCCACGATCGTGGCACCGCAGCCAAGGCACCTTGCGGTCTCCTTTTTGACCTGCTCCTCGGTGAGGATTCCCTTTGACTCCTTGAAGCCCTTGGGATCCACACCCTCGATCTCACCCTCCTCCTGACGGCCGGCCGTGTCATAGCTGTCCACGAGGATGTCATCCTTGTTCAGCTCTATGAACTCCCTTCTGTTCTTTCCGATCGTCATGTGACCGTGCTGGACATAGCGGTGCAGCGAGTCCGATGCCTCATGGCCTGCGGCAATGGCGTCTATGGCGAACTTCGGTCCGGTGTACACATCACCGCCGACAAAGATGTCAGGCTCCGCAGTCTGGTATGTGAGCTTGTCAGCCACAGGACCGTTTCCGCGTCCGAACTCGACCTTGGTGCCCTTCAGGAGATCTCCCCACTGGATTGACTGGCCGATCGCGAATATGACTTTGCCTGCGGGGATCTCTATTGTCTGCTCCTCGTCATAGAGCGGTGAGAAGCGGTGGTTCTCATCAAACACGCGGGTGCACTTCTTGAAGACTATGGCACTGACCTTTCCGTCCTTTGTAAGGACCTCCTTCGGACCCCAGCCGAAGCGGATGTCGACGTTGTCCTCCCTTGCCTCGGCGACCTCAGCCTTTGTGGCAGGCATGATGTCCTCTGTCTCAAGGCAGAGCATTGTGACCTTGGCGGCCCCGCTTCTCGCGGAGACCCTGGCCGCGTCAATGGCGACGTTTCCTCCGCCTACAACAACGACCTCTGTCCCGGCCTCATATCTGAAGGCTCCGGTGTTGGCGGTCTTGAGGAACTCAACTGCGGTTGTGGTGCCTTCGGCATCCTCCCCAGGAATTCCCGGAAGACGTCCGCCCTGGCAGCCGATGGCCACGTAGAAGGCCTTGTATCCCTGCTCCCTGAGCTGTGCGATAGTCACATCACGGCCGACCTCGACGCCTGTCTTAATCTCGACGCCCATCTGGCGCATGACATCGATCTCGGCATCGATGATGTCCTTCTCAAGCTTGTATGACGGGATTCCGTATGTGAGCATTCCGCCGGGGCGCTCGTTCTTCTCGAACACTGTGGGATAGTAGCCCATCTGGGCAAGATAGAAGGCACATGAGAGACCTGCGGGGCCTCCTCCGATTATGGCGATCTTCTCCTTCCATCTTCCGCGGTTGGATGCCACGACTATCTCAGGAACGTAGCGTGTCTCCGCATTGAGGTCCTGCTGGGCGATGAACTTCTTGACGGCGTCAATCGAGACTGCCCTGTCGATCGTGCCTCTGGTGCAGGCGTCCTCGCATCTCTTGTTGCAGACTCTTCCGCAGACAGCGGGGAACGGATTCTCCTTCTTGATCAGCGCAAGGGCATCCTTGTACTCGCCCAGTGCCGCCTTCTTCAGGTAGCCCTGGACCGCGATGTGCGCAGGACATGCTGTCTTACACGGCGATGTTCCGGTCGTGTGGCAGTTGATGCGGTTCTTGTCCCTGTAGTCCTCATCCCACTTGTCCTTGCCCCACTTGCGTGCATCAGGCATGATCTGCTTCGGATACTTAACCTCGGATCCGTCAGCCTTGCAGAGCTTCTGGCCAAGCTTCAGGGCTCCTGCAGGGCAGTACTCGACACACTGGCCGCACGCCACGCACTTTGTCTTGTCCACATGTGCCCTGTAGGCGCTTGCGCTCATGTTCGGGGTGTTGAACAGCTGGCTGGTCCTGAGTGCGTTGCAGATCTTGACGTTGCAGTTGCAGATGGCGAAGATCTTGTTCTCTCCGTCGATGTTCGTGATCTGATGGACAAAGCCGTTGTCCTCTGCCCTCTTGAGGATCTCCATTGCCTGCTCATAGGTGACATCGTAGCCGCGGCCTGTCTCACGGCAGTAGTCGGCCATGTCACCCACGCCAATGCACCAGCCCTCGTAATCGTCTGCGCAGCCCTCATCCATCTTCTTGCGGCCGTAGCGGCAGGAGCAGATGGAGGCCCCGAGGTGTCCCTCGTACTTCTTGAGCCAGTAAGAGATGTGCTCTATGTCCGCGGTCTGGTTCTCCAGGCTGATCGCCTTCTCGACCGGGATGACGTGCATTCCTATTCCTGCTCCTCCGGGCGGGACCATGGCGGTAATGTGCTCCAGAGGCAGGAACGTCATGCGCTCGAAGAACATCGCCAGCTCAGGATGCCTGTCCATCAGGGCCTTGTTCATGTTGGTGTACTCCGCGGAGCCCGGGACAAAGAGAGGAACCCAGTAGTTGCGGTCCTCCTTGTTGTATGTGGTGCCGGGGATGGGGCCGTCCTTGGTGTACTTGTCGCCGTAGTCGTACTCGAGCATTCCTATCTGTGTGAGCTTGAACACAAGCTCCTCAGACTTCTCACCCATGCCCACGGCCTGAGCCATCCTCATGACCTCCGCATGCGGATACTTCTTCCTGGTCTTCATCTGGTTCAGCAGGTCAAGGCATGCCTCGGACTCATCCTTGGGGAACTCGTCCTCGAAGATGCATGCAAAGCCCCAGTACTCGGGGTCTGTAGTCTTGATTCCCTTGATCTTCCCGGGGATCCTGTCCGTGACTCTTCTGACAAACTTCAGAAGTTTCGGGTTGGGGTTCTCATCGTGCATGTGCTTGGGCACGAACTTTGTACTCATCTCCGGCATTACCTAGCCTCCTTCCAGTCACTGACCTGGCTCTCAAGCCAGGCTGCGAATCTCTCTATTCCCTCTCCTGTCTTTGCACAGATCGGGATCACCTCTGCCTTGGGGTTTCTCATGTGTATGTACTTCTCGCAAAGATCCAGATCAAAGTCAAAATAAGGCATGACATCAATCTTGTTGATCAGAACAAGGTCACAAATGCTGAACATCAATGGATATTTCAGCGGTTTATCGTGTCCTTCGGGCACCGATAGGATCATGCAGTTCTTGCTTGACCCTGTGTCGAACTCAGCAGGGCACACCAGATTCCCCACATTCTCCAGGACCGCCAGGTCCACACTGCCCAGATCAAGGTTGTCAAGGCCCTGCCTTGTCATCTCGGCATCAAGGTGGCACATGCCGCCTGTGTGAAGCTGTATGGACTGCACCCCGGTTGCCTCAAGGATCTTGCGGGCATCCACATCAGAGTCGATGTCTGCCTCCATCACTGCAATATGCATCCTGTCTTTCAGCGTGTTGATTGTCTTAATCAGGGTTGTTGTCTTTCCGCTGCCCGGAGACGACATCAGGTTCAGGAGGAAGACTCCCTTATCCCTGAGCTCTGAACGCAGCCTGTCGGCATCCCTGTCGTTATCCTCAAAGATGCTCTTCTTGATCTCTATTACACGTACCTGGTCCATTCCGCCTTTCCATGCCTTATTTATAACTAAACAATTCATTATAACTACAGAAGCTGAAGACCTTCAATATTATCTTTTCAGCTTTGTGATTTGCTTTCCTTTATGTTGAGGAAAAACGGAAGCGGGTCCGCAAAGCCCTCCGGGAAGGGCTGGTCCCTCCTGAAATCAGGGATCCAAAGTATCTCGTTGTCACTTGTCTCCTGGACAAAGCCGTCTATGCCAAGCTCGTCCACAAGATCCAGAAGCATGTCATATTCCGCCTTGCTTATCTTTGGGAATCCGGGGTCCTCCTTCGGCGGCACGAACTGGACCATCAGGGACAGGAGGCAGCAGTCATTGAGGTTGTCCGCATACCATTTGAGGAAGTCCACCGTGGCATTTATGCAGCCGGGGAACACAAGATGCCTGACCAGGGTGCCCTTAAGCCCGTGCTCCAGGTCCGTCACAGGATGACGGCGCCTGAGGAACCTCATCACAGGGACAATGGCCTTGGCGTAAGCGGAGAGCCCGCAGAAGCGCGATGCCACATCGCAGGAGAGGGTCTTCACGTCAATCAGGTACAGGTCGATGTAAGGGTCTATCAGCCTCAGGGCCTCCACGCTCTCATAGCCTGAGGAGTTCCAGACAACCGGAAGAGCCAGTCCCCTGGCCTTGGCGTCTATGAGTGCGTTTATGATCGAGGGAATGTAATGCGTTCCTGTGACAAGATTGATTGATGCCGCCCCGAATGCCTGAAGCTCAAGCATCAGGTCCGCAAGCTCAGTCTCCGTCAGTGCCACCCCGTCCCAGCCTCTCTGGCTTATCTGATAGTTCTGGCAGTACTGGCAATGCAGGGGACATCCGCAGAAGAAAATCATGCCGGAGCCCTTCTCCCCTGTTACCGGCGGCTCCTCTCCCCTGTGAAGGCCTGACCATGCCACCCTTATCTCTGATGTCTGGGCGCAGCGGCCCGTCTGTCCCGCGTTCCTGTTCACAGAACAGTTGTTCGGACACAGCGCACATTGTGAGTACAAGGTTGAATAATCCATCTGTCCTTCTTTTTGCATCTTGACCCTTGTTGGCAAATATATCATTTTTACTGTCATGAGCATATCTGAATTTTTCAGAAAACTATTCAGACGTCCCGCGCCGGAGCCGGAGGTCCAGAGCCTTCCGGAGCCCGAGCCTGAGCCAAAGCGCCCCGAGGAGCGTTACATCCTCTGCATCGACGGCGGCGGAATGCGCGGGATAATCCCGGTCGTGTACCTGCAGCATCTCGAGGCAAAAATCCGCAAGAACGGCGGAACAGACGACATTGCCAGGTACTTCGACTTCATCTCAGGGACATCAACAGGAGGACTCATCACCCTTGCTCTGACATGTGAGAGCTCCCTTCCCCACATAGACTACAACGGCTCCATGCAGGTGGATCTGGACAATCTCCTTCAGACATACATGACCATGGGAAGCGAGATATTCCAGGCACAGACCTCAATATTCGGGCTCAGGCACATGGTGGCTGACAAATACAACTCGAACAACATCCAGAATCTCTGCCAGAGGTGGTTCGGCGTGACCACTATGGACAGGGCGAAGGTCCCGACCCTCATAATGGCCTATGACCTCTCCGAGGGCATGCCTGATATGATCCGCAGCTACTCTGACGAGGGCACATATCCGGCATGGATCGCCGCCAGGGCTACAAGCGCCGCACCCACATACTTCTCCCCGTGCGAATATGCCGGCAAGCTGCTTGTGGACGGAGGAGTCGTGGCCAACAACCCTGCAACTTACGCATACTTTCAGGCAAAGAAGCTTTACCCGGAGTGTGAGAAGTTCCACATACTCTCATTCAGCACGGGCGGCAAGCACCACACTATGGAGAAAGAGGCCACCAAGGGCCTTATGAACTGGGCAGACCAGGTCTCACCCATGTACTCGACCGCCCAGAAGAGGACCACGGACTATGTCCTTGAGAATCTTCATGATGTCGAGTACGTCAGATTAGATGAGGAGCTCTCAGCGCCGGTCAAGATGGACGAGACGAACCTCGCCGTCCTGCGCATGATGCGCTCCGAGGCAGAGTCCAACGCGCTCCTGTATGAGGCGGAGCTGGATGAGTTCGCCAAGAGACTTGTGGAGAACATGGAGTACAGGAAAGATGCATCCGAAACAGGAAGAACTTGAGAGGAAGATGTCCCTGCTCTGCCAGGCGCTGGACAATCATCTGGAAGACATCTACGGAGATCATTACAGGGTGCATCCCAACAGGCTCAAGAGAGGCAAGGCCGCAAATCCGAGCTTCGACGGGCTCTTCTCCACGTCGCTTGCATTCACCCTGGGCTACGGCTCCAAGTTCGGAAGAGGCTATGTGGTGAATGTCGAGGTCAGGACCCTGGACAAGGTCTCACAGTATGAGGAGGCAGACATCAGGGGAGCCGCATTCGCGTTCATAAGCCAGAACCTGAAGAAGTATCTGCCTGACAATGACCTCCAGATTGTCCAGGACGGCAATGTCATGAAGATCATCGGGGACTTCTCACTCGGCGAGGTCTGAGTTTACGGCTCGAGCGCAGTGACGCTGAAATTGCCGCTATATTTGCAATCACAGAGTAAGGGCGCCAATGGCAGAGCCAATGATCGGAGAGTTCTCTATCTGTGTTATGACTGCCCTTCTTCCCTTCTCTGACAGGAAAGCATCAAGATATTCAGTGGTATAGTTCTTGAGGAATGCGGTCATGTGGAAGGTTGTACCGTCCGCATTGATCAGCACGGGGTGGTCCTCGTCCTTTCCGAAATCGGTTATGAGCACTGCGGCAGCCAGGTTGGCGGCGGTAAGCTTCGCCGCCCGGGCGATGAATGATCCGAGTATCTCGATGAGGGTGTCATAATCCTCATCCTCAGATGCGCAACGTGAGAGGTCGCAATCCTCCTCAGAGAGGAACTTGCTCAGCTCAATGGTAGTGAAGTTTTTGAGCATCGCGAACCGTGAGGCAAAGACCTCGCTGAAAAGGCCTTCGTTCACTGCCTGACTCATGACGCGGTATGCCAGAGGGCCCAGATATGCACCGCTTATCATCTTCTCAAGCTTGTAGTTCTCAGGCTCGTTTGTACTCTGCAGGAAGGTCCTGTCAATATCACCCAGATTCAGGTCCAGACATCCGGACTCCACGTTGATGATCTGGCTTCCGGTGCGGGGAATGGAGGCATCGAGCTTTGTGATGTTGGCGACCTTCTCGATGTATGCGGTGTTGGTTCCGGTTCCCAGGATGAAGCCCACGCAGCCGTCAAAGCTGCCTTCGGCGTTCTTGGCCTGAGCTGCCAGGAGCGTGGTCACAGTGTCGTTGAGGATGATGATCCTCTTCTTTGAGACATCGTGCCCGCGTCGTGCGAACTCCGCAAGAAGCTCCTTTCCGAGGTGCTTTCCGATCACCTGCGGGGCCTTGATCTCCTTGCTGAAGAACGTCGGGATTCCGTCATGGTCGGGAAGAATCTCCGCCGCGTATGAGAAGCAGAAGCCGATCCTGTCGCTGAGGTCGATCAGGCGCTCCGTCTCATCGGCAATGACCGAGAAGAACTCGCTTGCGCTGACCTCCCTCTCAATGCCCGGCATGCGGCTTTTGTGGAAATCACTGATCACGGGGCTCAGGTTCTCATCGAATGTGACCATGCATGTGCGGAAATTGGTTCCGCCCGCGTCTATGACAATGACGGATTCCCCTGCCTTCGGCCTTGCGTCCGGCGAACAGAAGCTGGGGATCATGGCAAGTGAGCTTGCTTTTCCGGCAAGGCCGGCTTTCATCTCGCTGATGAATGTGTCGCAAAGATCATCCATGCTGATGAGATCAGCATCAAGCATGTGCTTTCTGAGAAAAGATTCTACCTGTGGTTTCATTATCCCCTCCGGCCTGTGAGCTGAGGCCTACATCCTGAATTCCCCGCCCTGGTAGGCGTATCCGTTAATTCTGTAGACATTCACAGAGGATATGACAATGTCGCCCGTATCGTCAACAGAAAGGCTGAAATCACCGCTCAGATACATCGGGCGAGATAGCTTTGAGCCGTAGACCTGCATGTCAACCGTAAGGCCTATGCTCTGGCCGGTGTTCTCCCTTGATGACCAGATTGCAAGGACCTGGTCCAGGTCAGCCCCCTCAGGGTATTCGAATGAGATATAGCCGGAGAGAAGGAAATCCCCTTCCCTGTAGTCTCTTGTGGACATGGCCACATAGACTGCTGAGACAAGCGGGTTCTCTGTGGCGCTGTTCAGAAGTGACAGCAAGGCGGCGAAGAAACCACCGCCCGAGTCAGCGGGAGCGAGTTTGTCGACATATTCTGACGGATCTGCCAGGAAATAAGCGATCCTGCGCGGGAGCATGGAGCCCTGGTTCATGGAGACATTGCTGCAAGGAAGGTCAATGTCACTGTCCGTGCACTCCGTGACAAGTGATGCTGACACACAGTCCATGATAACGGTTAGGGAGTCCAGAATCTCCGCATCGGTCGGAGGAAGCTCGGTCTCCTCCGCGTAGAGGCATGATAAGAGCAACAGTGATACCAACCCAACTATCGTTATACGCCGTATCATCGTAAATACAACTATAAGCACGCTTCTCCTTTGTTTTCAAGGTTTTTTGTGCTAAATTTAGAACATGCGTAACAATGAGCAGACTTTTTTCTGGTATGACCTTGAGACATTCGGGCTGAATCCCTTCTATGACAGGATAGCCCAGTTCGCCGGACAGCGCACCGACATGGACCTCAATCCTGTCGGAGACCCCATCATCCTCTACTGCAGGCTTTCGGCAGACTACATCCCGGACCCTGCGGCATGCATGGTCACGGGAATAACCCCGCAGGAGGTCAAGGCAAAAGGTCTGCCGGAGAGCGAGTTCATCGAGAAGATCAATGACATCTTCAGTGTCCCCGGAACCTGTGTCTGCGGCTTCAACACCCTGAAGTTCGATGACGAGTTCATCCGCAACGCCCTTTACAGGAACTTCATGGACCCGTACCAGCGTGAGTGGAAGAATGGGAACTCCAGATGGGACATCATAGACCTTGTCCGCGCCTGCCACGACCTCAGACCCCAGGGAATCAGCTGGCCGCCTGCAAACGCTAACGGCAACCCCGTGTTCAAGCTCACCGAGATGACAGCCGCCAACCACATCGAGCAGATCGGAGCCCATGACGCAATGGTTGACGTCAATGCCACGATTGCAGTGGCAAGACTCATAAAAAAGGTCCAACCTAAGCTTTTCGGCTATTATCTGACACTCAGAAGCAAGATCACCGTCAAGAACCTCCTGGATCCCCAGGACACACCGAAGCCTGTGCTTCACACCTGCGCGACCTTCACCAACCCCAACGGCTGCTCGTCACTGATAGTCCCGATCACCCCGCATGTGAAGAACGAGAACACAATCGTCTGCTTTGACCTGTCCAAGGACATCGCTCCCCTTCTGGCCGCGAAGGCAGAGGACGTGTTCAAGGTCCCGGGAGTGCTCAGGGTGGCAGTCAACCGCGTGCCGTTCATCGCACCGGTTAACACCATCCGAGCAGAGGATTATCAAAGGCTGGGAATTGACTACGCCAGCTGCATGCGCCGCTATGAGGAGATAACCAAGAACCGTACCGCACTGATACTGAAGATCCGCTCCAACGAGGGCGACGAGTTCGAGAACCCTGACGACCCGGATTTCCAGATCTACAGCAAGTTCTTCAGCGACTACGACAAGAAGCTATTCTCCGTTGTCAGGAGCACACCTCCGGAGCAGAGGCTGAAGCTAAACCTGCGCTTTGAGGATCCGCGCTGCGCCCAGATGCTCTGGCGCCATGTGTGCAGGAACTACCCCAAGGTCCTTGATGAGAGCGACATGGCCAAGTGGAAGTCATTCGCGTCCACCAGGCTGCTCTGTCCTCCGGGAAATCCGATCAACGACATAAACTTCGTCTCACGCAAGATCGAGGAACGCATGGCTGACACCTCCCTTGATGCCCAGAAAAAGAAGGTTTTGGCGGATTTGCGCAGTTACCTTGTGTCACTGAAACGGTTTGTGGGGCTAAGCTGACGGTTTTTTGTTGCATTTTCCAAGAATTTCAGTGATTCTTAAAAATTTTTGTTGCAAATGCAACATTTTTGATCTTAAAATATATTGTTTGTCTCCTTTAAAATCCGTATGATATAATCATCTATACACTAATGGGATTAAGGATGAGTCCGGTCCCAAAATACTGAACAGGAGACGGAACATGAAGAAAGCACTTATCATCGCTCTTCTCGCAATGCTCGCAATGGGCATGGTTTTCGCTGGCGGTTCACAGGAAGCCGCAGCCCCAAAGGCCAAGGAAATCAAGGTCGCTCTGATCGTCGCATCAACAATTGACGACAAGGGCTGGTGCCAGGCAATGCACGACGGCATCCAAGAGGCAATGGCTGAGCTTCCAAAGGGAACAATCGCAGACTACAAGGCAGTTGAGAACACACAGCCCGCAGATGCCAAGTCGGCAGTCGCGACATATGTCAACCTCGGCTTCAACATCATCATCCTCCACGGCTCACAGTACAGGTCTGTAACTGAGGAAGTCAGCAAGGAGTATCCGGATGTCATGTTTGCTTTCGGAACAACAACCGATATCATCGGAAACAACGTGTTCAGCTACATGCCTCAGTCAGAGGAGACAGGTTACCTCTCAGGTATTGTCGCCGGACTCACAACCAAGGTCAACAAGGTCGGAGTCGTAGGACCTATCGACGGCGGTGACTCAGCACGCTACAACAGAGGTTTCGTCCTCGGTGTCCAGGCAGTCAACCCCAACGCGAAGATCACAGTCACACATATCGGAGACTTCGGCGACACAGTCAAGTCAGCTGAGTTCGCAGAGTCCCTCATCGCTGCCGGCAACGATGTCCTCACAGGTTCATCACAGCAGGCTCTAGGAGCTCTCAGAGCAGTTGCAAGCTATCCTGACAAGGACCTCTGGTGGGTCGGACAGGATATCGCACAGATCGGACTTGATGAGGGTTACAAGTGCATCGCAGCCTCCTCATACAACTACAAGGCCGTCCTGATCGGACTGGTCCAGGCATTCCAGGCCGGAAAGCTCGGCGGAGAGGTCATCCCGATGAACTTCTCAAACGGCGGCTTCATCTGGGCATGGAACGACAAGTGCGCGGACAAGATCACTGCTGAGATCAAGAAGGCTGTCGAGGACAAGATGGCTGAGTTCAAGGCAAAGGCCGACACCCTCGCCAACTGGAAGGACGTCGACTACTCAAAGCTCTGATTAATTTCGAACGCTTCAGATGTGCAGGTCCTTGTGGCCTGCACTGTTTTTAATGACTACTTTTTTATCGGAACCGATGGCACGATTTGATAAAATAACAGAACTGCGTGTGGAGCACATAACAAAGCGCTTTCCCGGCGTGCTTGCTAGCGATGACATCTCCCTTACCGTGGGAGAGCACCAGATACTTGCACTTGTCGGAGAGAACGGTGCAGGAAAGACCACACTTATGAACATGATCATGGGACTGTACCAGCCTGATGAGGGAAAGATCTTCATCAACGGGCAGGAGGTGCAGCTCAAGACCCCGAATGACGCATTTGACTGCGGAATCGGAATGGTGCACCAGCACTACATGCTGGTCCCGAACATGACTGTCCTTGAGAACATCGCCCTGGGCATGAAGAGCAGCTGGAAAGGCATAAAGGTGGACCTCCAGTCTGTAAGGGACAAGATTGTTGAGATATCGGAGAAATACGGGCTCAAGGTTGATCCCGACGCATATATCTGGCAGCTTGCCGTAGGTGAGCAGCAGCGTGTGGAGTTGGTCAAGACGCTCTGTCTGGGAGCAAAGT
The DNA here is from genome assembly GCA_902781545.1 of uncultured Spirochaetales bacterium. Taxonomy (GTDB): domain Bacteria; phylum Spirochaetota; class Spirochaetia; order Sphaerochaetales; family Sphaerochaetaceae; genus UBA9732. The sequence continues at coordinate 27,768 of CACZJR010000005.1, forward strand.
TCCTGATCCTGGACGAGCCTACCAGCGCACTGACTCCCCAGGAGACAGACGAGCTCATCGCGCTTCTCAAGAACATGAGCAGTGAGCTGTCCATAATCTTCATCAGCCACAAGCTCAACGAGGTCAAGGCCCTGTCTGACAAGGTCAGCATCCTGAGACACGGAAAGGTTGTCTTTGAGGGAAGCACAGCAGACTACACACCCAAGCAGATCGCGGCCCTGATGACAGGCCATGAGGTTGAGGTGAACGCAAACACGGACGCACCGCCGCAGGGTGATCCCGCACTGGTGATCAAGGACCTGTGCGTCAGAAGTGACCGCGGCTTCCTGGCACTGGACAACTTCAACCTTACTGTCAGATCCGGTGAGATCGTCGGACTTGCAGGTGTATCCGGAAACGGACAGAGGGAGCTTGCGGAGGCAATCAACGGAATCAGAAAGAGCGAGAGCGGAAGCATAGAGCTGTTCGGGTCCTCAATCAGGAACCTCACTCCGGGACAGATAATCGCAACAGGCATGGGCTATATCCCCGAGGAGAGGAACACCGAGGGAATTGTCCCGTCCATGTCAATCAAGGAGAACATAATCCTCAAGGACAGCGAGACAGGGACATTCTCCAAGAACCATCTCCTCAAGCACAAAGTCATTGAGAGCACATCCCAGAGGCTCAGGGAGGAGTTCGACATCCGCTGCCCCGGAGTCAACACCGCGGCAGGTTCCCTCTCCGGAGGAAACATCCAGAAAGTCATCCTTGCAAGGGAGATAGCCAGAAAACCCAAGTTCCTGGTCTGCGTCTACCCCATCAGGGGCCTGGACATGGGAGCTGCGGAGTTCATCCATAAGGAGCTTCTGAAGCTGCGCAAGAGCGGAGTCGGAATACTTCTCATCAGCGAGGAGCTTGAGGAGATCATGAACCTGAGTGACCGCATCGCGGTCATCTTCAAGGGACAGACCCAGGCGGTTCTGGAACGCGGCCAGGCCACGACGGAACGTCTGGGAATGCTTATGGCAGGAGTGAGGGAAGATGAATAACTACAAGATTATCTACAAGATCGCAGTGGTTGTGATTGCAGTTCTTGCCGCACTTCTGGTCGGAGCACTCATAATCATCGCAGTTGGCGGAGATGTTTTCTACACATACTGGATCATAATCTCCATGCCGTTCAAGAACATGAGATCCTTCAGCGAGGTCATGATAAGGATGATACCCCTGCTGATAATAGCGCTGGGAATAGCCGTCAGCTCCAGAAGCGGAATAATCAACATCGGAGCCGAAGGCCAGATGTACATGGGAATAATCGCGGCAACTGTGATAGCCACAAACTGCGCGTCGCTTCCCAAGTTCCTTGTTGTGCCGCTGTGCATAATCGCAGGAGCTGTGGCCGGAGGCCTCTACGGCTTCATCCCGGGCTGGCTCAAAGCCAAGCTCGAGGTCAGCGAGCTCCTGTCGACGGTCATGCTCAACTATGTGGCGACCCAGTTCTTCAACTTCTGCATCCGTGTCCCGCTTCTGGACCCGACTGAGAAATCAGGAACCCCGATGAGCAGAAGAGTAGCCGAGAATGCCACGTTATCAAGACTTTTCAGGGGAATGTCACTTCATCAGGGTGTTTTCCTTGCGATTATCCTTGTAGTGGTGATTTACATCCTGCTGTTCAAGACAACCTGGGGCTACAAGATGAGGGCCGCAGGCGCATCCGCAAGATCAGCGCGTTACGGCGGAATCAACGTCTCAAAATACCTGATCATCTCCATGGTGATCTCCGGAGCCTGCGCAGGAATGGCAGGAGCCGTTGAGCTCATGGGTGTTCAGGGAAGAGCCGTCGCCGGAATGACAAGCGGCTACGGATTCTCCGGAGTTGTCGTGGCCCTGTTCGGAGCACTTCATCCGATCTGGATCGTCCCGGCGTCATTCTTCTTCGGAATCCTGCTTTACAGCCAGGTCAACCTGCAGATTCTGACAAGCGTCCCGCCAAACCTGGTCAAGGCTCTTCAGGGCCTGATCATCCTTATCATCGTGGCGGTGCAGATGGTCATCTCCAACCCGTACTCTATCGAGCGATTCAGGAAGAGGTTCTTCGCAGGCCGGGAGAAACCGAATACAGGAAAGGAGGCATGACATGGATTTTGTTGTAAACACACTGACACTCACAGTCCGTTTCGCAGTAACCCTGATGATTGCCTCAATGGGAGAGATGTTCAACCAGAAGGCAGGTATCTTCAACCTCGGTTGTGAGGGAATTATGAGCGTGGGAGCCTTTCTGGGAATGCTCATCCCCTTCACCATCATCGGACCGGGCACAGCACCGGGATATGTCAATATCCTGGGTCTTGTGGCTGGAACCGTGGCAGGATGCCTTCTCGGACTTCTCTTCGGAGTGATTGTCATCACATTCCGCGCCCCGCAGGGAATAGCAGGAATCGGAATGCAGATGTTCGGTGTCGGACTTGCGGGAACATTCTTCAGGTCCTACATCGGAGGCACGCAGTCAATCACCGGAATCTCATCCTTTGAGATCCCCCTTCTCTCAAAGATCCCAGTGCTGGGCAAGATACTGTTCACCCACAACCCGTTGGTATACTTCGCATACCTTCTGGTACCGGTCGCATGGTATGTGATTTTCAAGACCCCATGGGGCCTGAAGGTCAGGGCCGTGGGAACACATCCAAGGGCCGCAGACTCTCTCGGAATCAATGTCACGAGGATCCGCTTCCAGAGCCTTGCAGTCGGAGGAGCCATGGCAGGCTTCGCAGGAGCTTTCCTCACCCTCTGCCAGGCCAAGATGTTCAACGCCGACATCATCAACGGCCGCGGATTCATCGCAGTTGCCCTTGTCTACTTCGGACAGTGGCACCCGATCAAGATATTCCTCGGTGCCCTGCTGTTCACATTTGCGCAGACACTGCAGACACAGATCCAGATCTTTGTCCCGCAGTTCCAGTATTATGAGTTCCTCACGATGCTGCCGTACATCCTCGTCATAGTGGTTCTTGCCTTCAACCGCAAGTCCAACAGGCTCGGACCTACAGCACTCGGAAGACCGTTCAACAGGGAGATGCGTGTGTGAACATCACTCTGACGGTCAACGGCAGGACTGTCTCTCCAGAAAGAGACAAGAAGCTTCTCAGGTATCTCAGGGACGACCTCAGGCTGACATCCGTCAAGGACGGGTGCTCCGAGGGCGCCTGCGGTGCCTGTACAGTCCTTGTTGACGGAAAGCCCGTCCGCTCCTGCTCCGTGCTCCTGTCAGAGATTAACGGATCATCGGTGACGACCCTTGAGGGGATTCCCGAGAAAGAGAAGGAGATCTACACTGCTGCATTCGGCCAGGCCGGTGCGGTCCAGTGCGGCTTCTGCACCCCGGGCATGATCATCTGCGCAAAGGGACTTCTGGATGAGAAACCCCATCCGTCGGAGAACGATATCCGTCACGCGATACGCAACAACATCTGCCGCTGCACAGGCTATGTGAAGATCGTCAAGGCAATCAGGCTGGCTTCCGAGATGCTGCTTGACGGCAAGAGCATTGACGATGACCGGAACTGGAAGATCGGCATGCGCGTGCCGCGCGTCGATGTCCTGGACAAGACCACAGGCAAGGCAATCTATCCTGATGACATCTACATGGACGGCATGCTCTTTGCGGTTGCTGTCAGAAGCAAGTATCCGAGGGCACGTGTGCTCTCAATAGACACAAAGGCCGCGTCAGAGGTGTCCGGGGTCGTGAGGATCCTCACCGCTTCTGACATTCCCGGTGACATCAAGGTCGGACACCTGAAACGTGACTGGGACACGATGATTGCAGTAGGAGGCATCACACGTTATGTGGGAGATGTCATCTGCCTGATCGCGGCTGAGTCCTACAAGGCGGCAAAGAAGGCGGCGAAGCTGGTGAAGGTAGGCTATGAGGTGCTGCCTTTTGTGAGTAACCCCTATGAGGCCATGCGTGATAATGCCCCTCAGATCCATGAGGACGGCAACCTCCTGGGCCACACCCATATCAGCCGCGGTGACGCGGACAGGGCCATCCGGGAATCGGATCATGTCATAACAGAGCGCTTCTCCACCCCGTGGACGGAGCACGCTTTCCTTGAGCCGGAATGTGCGGTCTCTGTCCCGGAATCTGACGGGGGAGTCAGGATCTACTCAACAGACCAGGGTGTCTACGACACAAGACGTGAGACTGCCCCGATGCTCGGACTTCCCGAGGAGATGGTTCGCGTTGAGAACTGCTACGTAGGCGGAGGATTCGGTGGCAAGGAGGATGTGACTGTGCAGCATCTGAGCGCGCTGGTCGCATACCTGACAAAGCGGCCGTGCAAGATGAAGCTCACCAGGGAGGAGAGCCTTGCGGTCCATCCCAAGCGCCACCCGATGGACATGGAGTTCGCCCTTGGATGTGACAAGGACGGAATCATCAAGGGCCTGAAAGCAAAGGTCATCTCCGATACAGGCGCATATGCCTCACTGGGCATTCCCGTGCTCCAGAGGGCCTGCACCCATGCATCAGGGCCGTACAACTACCAGAACCTTGAGATAGACGGATACGCATACTACACAAACAACCCGCCTGCCGGTGCCTTCAGGGGCTTCGGAGTCACCCAGACCTGCTTTGCCATAGAGTCTCTTCTGAACTACATGGCCGACGAGGTCGGAATCTCGCATTGGGAGATAAGGTACCGCAACGCCATCAGACCGGGCCAGTGCCTCCCGAACGGCCAGATAGTTGATGACTCCACAGGCCTTGTTGAGACCCTTCTGGCTGTCAAGGATGAGTTTGAGTCCCATGAGAACACAGGAATAGCCTGCGCCATGAAGAACGCAGGCGTGGGTGTCGGAATCCCTGATTACGGACGTGTGAGACTTGAGGTCAAGAACGGCAAGGTCCTTATCCACTGCGGAGGCTCATGTCTGGGCCAGGGCCTTTGCACCGTGCTCAAGCAGATAGTCTGTGATGTCACAGCTCTTCCATCCGACCTGGTCGTAGAGGAACGCTCCAACACGGCAAACGCCCCGGACAGCGGCACATCCTCAGGCTCAAGGCATACCACCATCTCAGGAGAGGCGGCACGACGTGCAGCCCTGAAGCTCAAAGAGGCCTTAGGTGAAAACAATAGCCTGAATGAGCTTGAAGGGCGAGATTTTTATGCTGAATACCTGGCTAAGACGGACCCGTTCGGCTCGGATCTTCCGAATCCAAAGAGCCATGTGGCCTACGGTTATGCCACCCAGATCTGCATACTGGATCCAAGGACAGACAAGATAAAGCGGATAGTGGCGGCCCACGATGTCGGGCGCGCGATCAATCCCACGAACGTGGAGGGCCAGATAGAAGGCGGCGTTGTAATGGGCCTTGGCTATGCGCTCCGCGAGCGTTATGACCTTGAGAACTGCATCCCTCCGGTAAAATACGCTTCCCTTCAGCTTTTCCGCGCCGATGAGGTCCCGGAGATCAGGCCGGTGATAGTCGAGCGCGCAGGCCTTGATGTCGGAAGCGGCGCCATAGGCCTTGGAGAGATAGTCTCCATCCCCACTGCCCCTGCGGTTGCTGACGCTTACTACAGGCTTGACGGAATCCGCAGGCGCAACCTGCCTGTGATTGACACCCCTTATGAGGATATTGAGCAGAGACTCGCCACCAGGAAGGCAAGGATGCTTGTGATCAACAAGGACGCAAGATGCATCGGATGCTATGAGTGCGTCCATGCCTGCTCCAAGTCCTACTTCAGGACCAACAAGGCCTCAATGGCGTTCATCCGTGTGCAGGAGAAGGAAGGAGTCGGCAACAAAAGCGCCATTGAGGGAAAGATCACAAGGCCTGTGGTTTGCATACAATGCGGCAAATGTGCTAAAGTCTGCCCTATCGGGGCAATCAGGCAGAACCGCTACGGAGCCTATGTCGTTGACATCAAGATGTGCATAAACTGCGGCAAATGCAGGGAGGCATGTCCGTTCGGCGTAATGGTCGAGGACACAGACAGCAATGTCACGAAGAAGTGTCTTGCATGCGGGACCTGCGTGAAAGCCTGCTCCATGGGAGTTCTGAGCCTTTACTCACCGCCTGAGCCCATACTGGAACAGGTGAAGCTTCCCCGGGTGCCAGAGGACAAGAGATGACAGAGAAACTTGATGATTTCAGAAAACAGCTTGAGGACCTTGACGCAAAGCTATCAGATCCCGATGTCATGAAGGACATGAGCCAGTACAAGAACCTGATGCTGGAACGCAGCCACCTTGTCCCCATAGTCGAGGAACTTGAGAACCTGAAGTCCCTGATGGAGAATCTTGCAGACAACGAGGCCCTCTCACATGAGGATGACGAGGAGATCGCCGAGATGGCAAAGGAAGAGATCCCAGTCCTGAAGGAGCAGATAGAGAAAAGCGAGCGCAGGTGCAAGATGCTCCTGATCCCGCCTGATCCGCTTGAGGGAAAGAACATCATCATGGAGATCCGCGCCGGTACCGGCGGAGAGGAAGCTGCGCTGTTCGCAGCTGACCTTTACAGGATGTACTCATACTATGCCGAGTCAATGCACTGGAAGATCGAGGAGATCAGCTCCAACGCCACCGAGCTCGGCGGCTATAAGGAGATTGTCCTCTCAATCAGCGGCAAGGATGTCTACGGCTCACTCAGATGGGAGAGCGGCGTCCACCGCGTGCAGCGTGTGCCTGAGACGGAAAGCGGCGGAAGGATACACACGTCCGCAGTCACGGTGGCGGTCCTTCCCGAGGCTGAGGAGACTGAGATAGACATCAGGCAGGAGGATCTCAGGATCGATGTCATGAGAGCCGGCGGCCCGGGCGGACAGTGCGTCAACACCACAGAGAGCGCTGTCAGGATCACCCACATCCCCTCAGGTCTTGTCGTGATCTGCCAGAACCAGAAGTCACAGCTTCAGAACCGCATGGAGGCCATGAGGGTCCTCAGGTCCCGTCTCTATGACCTTGAGGCAGGAAAGAAGGCAAAGGAGCGCGCAGAGGAGAGACGCAGCCAGGTCGGAAGCGGAGACAGGAGCGAGAGAATCCGCACCTACAACTTTCCGCAGAACAGGCTCACGGATCACAGGATCAACCTCACGCTTTACAAGCTTGACCTGATCATGGAGGGTCAGCTCCAGGATGTCATAGAGGCGCTGAAGGTCGCCGCTGGCGAGCAGGCACTCAGGGAAGCCACGTGACACTCAGAACTATTATCAGAACGTATTCTGACTCATATAAAGGCATGAGCGGCACCCCTGAGCTTGATGCCAGGCTCATTGTCTGCCATATCCTTGACCTGGAACCTTCCCAGCTTTTTCTGAGACTTGATGAGGAGCTCTCAGACGAAGTGGCCGTAAAGCTTGAGTCCCAGCTCAGAAGAAGGCAGAGCGGGGAGCCTGTGGCCTACATCACAGGTGAGCGCGGCTTCTATGAGAGTGTCTTCAAGGTCTCGGAAGCGACCCTCATTCCCCGCGCGGACACTGAGACACTGGTTGATGATGCGGTCAGGGAGCTCAGAGACCTTGCCGGAGAGACAGAGGAGATCAAGATCCTTGACCTCTGCTGCGGAACCGGATGCATAGGAATCTCAGTGGCAAAGGCCCTGGCCTCATCGTTTAAGAGAATCACACTCACCCTCTCTGACTTATCTGAGAGAGCACTGGAGGTCTGCAGGGCGAATGCGGATTCACTGATCACAGAGAAGAGCATTGATGTCAGCATAATCAGAAGCGACATGTTCAATGACATAAGGGAAACCGCATACAATGCGATTCTCTCCAATCCCCCATACATCAGAAGTTCTGTCATCCCCGGTCTGGAGAAGCAGGTCCGGTTCGAGCCTCACATGGCACTGGACGGCGGAGAGGACGGCCTGGACTTCGTGCGGATCATTGCGGATGATGCCTCAAGGCACCTTGTCCCAGGCGGACTTCTTGAGATTGAAATCGGTTATGACCAGGCAGATGAGGCCTCTTTGCTTATTGCCCAGTCAGGGTACAGTGACATAACTGTCCTGAAGGACCTCGGCGGCAATGACAGGGTCGTGAAGGCCTTCAGCCTTCCAGGGCCATCATCTTGGCTCTGCGGCGTGCATGACGCTCATCCTGAGAGACCTGAGTTGTGATGTAGGCCTTCACCATGTCCAGGACATCATCCTGATAGTCGATTCTGCCGCCGAATGCGATGAAGTTGGCATCATTGTGCTCCTTTGCCATTGTGGCGGCAAAGACGTTCTGCGGCAGCGCGCAGCGGATTCCGCGGATCTTGTTGGCGGAGATGGAGATTCCGATTCCAGTGCCGCAGCAGAGGATTCCGAACTCGTAACCGCCCTTAAGGAACTCGTCACAGGCGAGCTTTGCCATGTCGGGATAGTCGACGCTCTTGTTCTCCGCTGTTCCGAGGTAGTTGACCTCATAGCCCTCAGACTTGAGGAAAGAGACGATTCTGGCTGTGAGCTCCACTGCACCATGATCATTTGCGACAACGACTTTTGACATGTTAACTCCTTGGCTCAGCCCATCGGGGCCGGCGAAATCTTTATGACGTTCGGGACGTTCCTGATTGACTTTATGACCTTCTTGTAGGACTCCTCATCGTCGCACTCCATGCTGAATGTTCCGACAAGGTTTCCCATCTCATCATCCATGAGGCTTCCTGAGACAAGATGTCCGTGCTGGTTGCGGATGGCAGCCTCTATCTCACTGAACAGATCCTGTGTCCTCTTGCTGGTGACTATGAATTTCTTTGTTATGGTCTCCGTGGTCTCCCACTCGACTGCGATCTTGCGCTGCTCGATCTCATTCATGTGGGAGAGATTCGGGCAGTCCTCGCGATGGACTATTATTCCACGCCCGCGTGAGACATAACCTACAATCCTGTCTCCGGGGGCCGGGTTGCAGCACTGAGCGATCTGGATCATCATGTTGCGCTGCTTTCCGACTGTGATCGAGTTCTTGGTCTGGCCCTTGTACTGACGGACTATCTCTCCGGAAGGAATGTCCTGAGGAAGCACTGGTTGTGTATTTTTCTGGGCCTCAGCCTCTTCTTCGGCTATTGCTGCCTCTACTTCCTTCTTCTTGGCAATGATGTTCTTGTCAATCAGGAGGTTCTCATCGTACTTGTTCAGCCAGGACCTGATCTTCCTTCTTGCGCTTGTGGTATGGGCGTACTTGAGCCAGGTGACACGCGGTCTTGCGTTCTTCTGGGTCACGATCTCAATGACCTGGGTGTTCTTCAGCGGCTGTCCAAGTGGAATGATGTTTCCGTTTGCCTTAGCGCTTACCGTGTGGTTTCCTATCTCAGTATGGATGCTGTACGCGAAGTCCAGGGCTGTTGATCCGATGGGAAGCTCGATTGCCTGGCCCTTGGGTGTGAACACATAGATCGTGTCCTTAAGAAGCTCGCCCTTGATCTCATCCATGAAGGACTCGCTCTGCTCTATCTCATTGTTCCAGCTCTTGAGCTTGGTGGCGATCCTGGAGAGCTGCTGGCTGTCCATGTTGACCCAGCTCTGGCTGCTTGCGGTTGAGCCGCTCTCAGCCTTGTAGACCCAGTGGGACGCAACTCCGTACTCTGCGATCTTGTCCATCTCATAGGTCCTGATCTGGACCTCGAGGATCACGCCGTTCATTCCCATGATGGTCGTGTGGAGGCTCTGGTAGTTGTTGGCCTTGGGCATGGCTATGTAGTCCTTGAACCTGCCCTCCATAGGAGGCCAGAGCTGATGGACTATTCCAACAAGGGTGTAGCACTCTGTGACGGTGTTGCAGATGACCCTGACACCGAGGATATCGAAGATCTCATCCAGCTCCTTTCTGCGCTTCTTCATCTTCATGTAGATGGAGTAAGTGTGCTTCTCCCTTGATGTGATCTTGATGTTCTTGATCCCGTTCTCTATGCAGGCATTGGCGATCTTGCGCTTGACGGTCTCAAGGTACTTGGTGAACTCACCGCGTTTTGACTGCAGGTAGTCCTGGATATAGTTGTATGTGTCAGGCTTCAGGGTCTTGAGGCTCAGGTCCTCAAGCTCTGCCTTCATCCATGAGATACCGAGCCTGTCCGCCAAAGGGGCGTAGATGTCAAGACAGGCGCTTGCTATCTCCTTCGCCCTGGTCTGGTCCATGTACTGAAGCGTGCGCATGTTGTGCAGCTTATCCGCCAGCTTGATGATTATGACCGGCATGTTCTTGCTCATGGCGATGAACATCTTGCGGATGGTCTCAGCCTCTGCAACGCTTCTGGACTGGCTCTTGATTACAGCGATCTTGGTCACACCCTGGACAAGCTCGCAGACGTTCTTGCCGAACTTAGCCTCGACTTCCTCGGCGGTGGATGAAGTATCCTCTATCACATCGTGGAGAAGGCCCGCACAGACTGTGTCACAGTCCATGTTAAGCTGCATGGCAAGGGTCTCTGCGACTGCAAGCGGGTGGATTATGTACGGCTCTCCGCTCTTACGCTTCTGGTCTCCATGCATCTGGTCGGCATACTCAGCCGCCATGCGGATCTTCTCATAATCCTCGTCATGGTAGTTCTTGCGTATCTTGGTAAGGAAAGCGGAAATCAGTGCTTCGTTCATCGTCAATAGTAATATAACTAATTGTGTGCTTTTACAACCCAGTCAGAACTCAGTGAACGCGTACGGCATCAGGGTTCCGAAGCGGAACTTCTTCAGCACCCCGCTCTTGACTGAGATCAGATATACCGGCACATCAGGGTCTGTGAACTGGGCCAGGAACTGCCTGCAGATGGCACACGGAGGAGCCGGGTCATCAGAGCCGGATGCTATGGCAATCGCCTTGAAGCGGCCGTAGCCCTCCGAGGCCACGCTTGCCATGGCGGCGCCGCGCTCTGCGCAGATGGTGCCTCCGAGAGAGGCGTTCTCGACATTGCATCCCCTGAAGACGTTGCCCCTCTTTGTCCGGATCGCTGCTCCGACCTTGAAGTGAGAGAACGGCGCATAGGCGTTCTCCATGACATGCCGGGCATCATCAAGAAGATGCTTCACGCTCTCAGGAACCTTTGACTCATCAAGTATCTCAAAATCGTTCTGTGTCTCTTTCTCCATCTCAACCTCAGTGCTGCTCAATGAACCTGCCCTCTCCAGGTTCTCCGTAGTATTCTCCGTCATTCATTATGATCTTGCCGCGCAGAATTGTAGTCCTGACCTTTCCGCAGACCTTAAAGCCCCTGTATGGCGTGTAATGTGATGCAGAGTGTACATTATTGTCTGTGAGCGTCCATTTCTCAGAAGGATCAAGGATGGTGATGTCGGCATCTGTCCCGACCTCAAGAGAGCCCTTCTGCGGGTATATCCCGAAGAGCTTCGCAGGCTCTGTGCTGACAAGCCTGACAACATCGGACATAGTCATTGACGGGTGCTCATCCTTGAATGTGTTCAGAAGGGCAAGCATCTCCTCTGAGCCCGGAATTCCTGGATAGATCGTCCTGCAGTCGCTGCTTGAGAGCTTCTGCTCCCTTGTGAACGCGCAGTGGTCTGTGGCAATGACATGGAACTCGTGATTCAGGACTCCGTCCTGCAACGCCTCATTGTCGCTTCTCTCCCTGAGCGGAGGAGTCATGACAAACAGGGATCCGTCAGGGCCGTTCAGCTTGCTCTTCTCAAGGAAAAGATAATGCGGGGTTGTCTCGGCATAGACCACAAGGCCCTTTTTCCTGAGGTCCCTGATGGCATTGAGTCCTTTCTCGGATGAGCAATGCACCACATAGAGCGGGCAGTCTGCCTCAAGGGCAATCTGGCCGAAGACCTCAATTGCCTTGGCCTCCGCCTCGGCAGGTCTCAGAAGCGCATGTGAGGCAGGTGAGAAATCACCCTTCCAGTTGTCTGAGATCTCCTCGATCATTGGGTTGTACTCACAGTGTGCGCAGACCAGCATCCCCAGGCGCCTTGCGTTGCGGAACAGGTCCAGAAGGTCATCACGGTTCTCAATCAGATAGCCGGTGTTCCTGTATGTGGTGAATATCTTGAGCGTCTTCACGCCCTTTGACTTGAGGATCTCGAGCTGTCTGCCGATGGTGCTGTTGTAGCCGTGTCCGTAGACGCCCTGATGCAGGGTGTAGTCAATGGCCATGCCGTCTCTCATCTCATCCCGCCTGTAGGCAAGGCTCTGGAGAAGGTCCTGGCCCTTGTTGTGGTCCGCAAAATCTATGACCGTGGTCACTCCTCCGAATGCCGCGAGCCTTGAGCCTTCCCGGAAGCTGTCACAGGTCACGGTCCCGCGGCTTACAAGGTGGTAATGGGTATGGGCATCAATGGCGCCCGGCATGACTATCATGCCCTTTGCATCCAGAAGCTCATCTCCCTCCTGCAGGACAGAATCCTCTATGCAAGGCTCAACCGCCTTGATCAGACCGTCCTCGATAAGGACATCGGCCTTGACAGACGACCTGTCATCGGTCACAAGACCGTTCCTGATAAGAATCCTTTTCATTCAATCCCCCTAGCAGCTGAAGTTCTCCTCCAAGAACTCAAGGTCAATCTCCGGATAAAGGACAAAGCGTGAGAGAAGAGCCTGAACACGCTCAAGGGCCTTTGCCCTGACTGCATCGTCAATTACAGCTTTGCTGCGGCTAGGCTGACCGGCCTTCTCTCCCTTTGTGATAATCGCCGGCCTGGTGTTCTTCAGGACATAAGTGATTATGGAGGCAATCTCCTTCATTTGCTCAGGACCCATGCCGAGTGTTGTGACTGCAGGTGTTCCGATTCTCAGGCCGCTGGTATACCATGGCCCATTTTTGTCAAATGGCAGTGCATTTCTGTTCAAAGTGATTCCACAGGATATCAGAATGCTCTCAGCCTGACGTCCGTTCAATCCCAGTCCCGTCACATCCAGGAGCATCATGTGGTTGTCCGTGCCGCCCGTCTGCAGCACAAGGCCCTCGTCGATGAATGCCTGTGCAAGCGCCTTGGCATTGTCGGAGATACGTCTTGCGTAATCAGCGAACTCGGGGCTGCTTGCCTCCTGAAGGGCAACGGCCTTTGCAGCCATGACATGAGGAAGCGGTCCGCCGATGACAAGCGGGCAGCCCTGGTCCACGGACTCTGCGAAGCGCTCCTTGCAGAGAATCATTCCGCCACGCGGTCCGCGGAGTGTCTTGTGCGTAGTGGTGGTCACGATATCGGCCCAGAGCACAGGATTGTACTCAGCCTCGAAGACATGTCCTGCGACAAGACCTGCGAAGTGCGCCATGTCGACCATCAGGACGGCACCGCAGCGGTCTGCGATCTCCCTCATTCTCTGGAAGTTGATCTTCCTTGGGTAAGCGCTGTAACCGACAAGCAGGATCAGGGGCCTGATCTCCATCGCCTGCCTTTCTATGCTGTCATAGTCAAGGAAGCCCGTCTTCGGATCAACGGAATATGAGTAGGTGTCGAACAGATGGCCGGAGATGTTCATCCTGTAGCCGTGGGTGATATGTCCGCCGCTGTAATAATCAAGGCCCAGAAGCTTCTGGCAGCCTGTCCTCTCCTTGATCACCTGCCACTGCTCTCTTGTCAGGTCGGACGGGTTTGTCACGCCCATCTCTGCAAGTGACGGGACCTGGACCATCGTGTTCAGGATTGCCCAGTAGGCGCAGAGGTTCGCGTCAGCTCCGCTGTGGGGCTGCACATATGCATGCTCGGCACCGAACACCTTGCATGCCAGCTCAGAGGCATGAGCCTCAATGGCATCGACATTCTCACAGCCTGCGTAGTATCTGTGATATGCGAATCCCTCAGCATACTTGTCCGTCAGGACATTGCCCATGGCCAGATGGCATGCAGGGCTGCTGTAGTTCTCGCTTGCGATCAGCTTCAGATGGCTTCTCTGGTTGCGGATCTCACCGACGATCCTCGAGGCCACAAGCGGATCCACCTGAGAGATGGCGTCCAGCTGTGCCACATATGCGGTCATGACGTCGTTGAGGTCGTTCTTATGCTCATCAAGGTATTTGCGCAGGACTGTTCCCATTTATGATTCCCCTTTATCATAAAGAAAAAGCCGTAGATACGGCTCTTTCCATGCGTCTGATTATTGATGGCAGATGATTATCTGTCCTTGTCCTTCTTGCGGGAGATGACCTCCGCCGCGACATATGCTGGCTGCTGGGCCGGTTTCTCCTTGATGTTCTTCTCGGACTTTCTGCCCTTACTCTCTTTCTTGATTTCACCGCGTGCCATATGGACCTCCGTATAAATATCAATGATATCTGAGTAATAATACAACTATGAAGGCATGCACGTCAAACCCATGAAATCATTTTTACTTGACAGCAGAAAACGTTTTGTTATAACGTAATAGCGCTCGCACACTAATATTTCTGGAGGAATGATGGCTAAAGAAGAAGCTATTGAGGTCGAGGGACTTGTGAAGGAAGCCCTGCCGAACGTGATGTTCCGCGTGGAACTCAAGAACAAGCATGTGATACTTGCCCACATGTCAGGCAGAATGCGCCAGAACCACATCAAGATTGTCCCGGGTGATACTGTGAAGATCGAGATGTCACCGTATGACCTTTCCAAAGGCCGCATCATCTACCGCGAGAAATAAGCCTATATTTTACAGTCTTGTCTCAATGTGCAGATCATTCCAATGACAGGAATGCAATTCAGCAGATGCTCTTGAGCTCAATGCCGCGCACGATCAGGAACTTGCGCAGGTCCTGAAGCTCGTACAGGCGTCCGTTGCAGGCCTTGACGAAGACCTTGCCGCAGTTGATGGCATCGTCAAGTGCATTGTGTGCGTTGTAATCCAGCCCGAACTGCTCGCTGAGCGATGTCAGGGCATGGCTCTTGAACTGAGGCCAGATACGGCGTGAGATCTGCAGGGAGCACAGGTATTTGATCTCGGGGATGTCGATGTTGTAGTACCTGAGAAGGCTCGTCATGACCCCCACATCAAAACGCGCGTTGTGCGCCACAATGAAGTCATCGCCTATGAAGTACTGTATCTCCGGCCAGATGTACTCGAAATCCGGGGCGTCTGCCACATCACGCGGACGTATTCCGTGGATCTCGATGTTCCTGGCATAGAAATAATCGTGCCCCTTCGGAGGCTTTATCAGGGAGTAGAACTTGTCAATCACACGCCCTTCCTCATCGAACTTGGCAAGTCCGACAGAGCATGCGCTCTGAGGCATCTGGTTAGCGGTCTCAAAGTCTATTGTGGTGAATGTCATATCGATTTAGTAAGCAGTGCTTACAAGCTCCTGTCTCCTTGCAGATACAGCAGAGTGTACACCGCAGTGGCAAGATTGATCCTGGTCCTGAGGATCTCAATGCCGCAGTTGTTGCTCTCCAGCTGCCCCTGCAGATAGTCTGACTCAGACCCGTATCCGGTGTCAAGAAGCTGCTTGTCCACCTCCCCCTGAGCCTCAAGCTGACTCTGTAAGGCGTCCTGATAATCTATCTGCGCGAGGTATACGGAGAGGTTGGTCCAGTTCTCGTCAACCGCGGACTGGACCTTGGCCTTTGCGCTCTGGATGTCCATCTGTGCCTCGGAGACGGCGCTCTCGGTCCTCTTGACGTTCCGGACCGCCTTGCCTCCATCCACTATGGTGGTCTTGAGCGCGAATGTTATGGTTGCGCTCCAGTCGTCCTTGCCGTACCAGTCCTTCTGCGCGAACGGCAGGCGGCTTCCGCTGTAGTCGGCGTTGACCACAAGGGCCATGTCAGGCTTCCAGTTGACCGATGCCCCCGCTATGTCGTTTGTCAGCTCCGCTATCTGTGACAGGGCACTGAGCAGCTGGAACGTTGTCCTGCTGTCAGAGAGGCACCTTGAGGACAATGTGCCGTAATCAGTGCCCCTCAAAGCCTCAAGCTGGGCATTAAACTCAGCTTCGTCGAACTCAATGTCCTCCGGCCCAAGGTCATTCATCCCAGTCAGGTTGCGAAGCTCAGTGACCATCAGCACTATCTGCTGGTCGATCTGTGCCTTGGCGACATCTATCTGACGCGACTGGACCTTGACCTTCAGGGCATCGGTCGCAAGCATCATACCGTTCTGCTGGGCGTTGTCCGCATGGCCTACAAGCTTGTCCGCTATCTCTCTCTGGCTTTCGAGAAGCTTCTGAATCTGAAGCAGGTAGTAAAGGGCCGCGACCCTGGTCCTGAGCTCTGTCTGGGCCTTCTCAATCGCATCCTCCATCTGAAGGACACGTGCGTCATAGACCTTCTGGTAGAGCCTTACCGCATTAGTGATCTTGCCCCATGTGAACACCGGCTGGGTCAATGAGAGCTGGAACTGATAGTACATGCTCTCCTGCCCGTTGTAGATAGTCACATAATCATTCGGAATCCCGTAGGCGGTGGTGTTGATGTAATCGCCGAGGTTGACCCTGATTGGGTCTATGGGGTTGGCGATGTAGCTTCCGGTGATTGTCAGGTCTATCGTGGGCGAATAACCGCTCTTTGCGTCCTTGACGTCCAGGCTTGCCTTGGAGACCTCCTCACGCGCCTTCATGATGTCGGGATTGCCACTCATCATGGCGCTCTGAAGATCCGTGACCGTCAGGGAGAAAAGAGGCAGTACGGAAAGAAGTATGATTAGCAGAATCGGTAGTTTCTTCATGGCGCAGGTGTGAAATCAATGTTTCCGAGGTTCGTGTTGGAATTGTTCGTATATGTGAATTCCTTCACTATGGCCTCATTTCCGAACACTACCCTGAGGTTCAGGGAGAAGTTCTTTCCGTTGTAGTTCGTCCAATCGAATGAATCGCTGTATGACTCCTCATTAATGCGGACGGTGTAATCATCAGTATTCCCAACACCAGAAAACTGTCCATGATTGTAGTAAATGTTGTTTCCTGTTGTAGTTTGCACTGCATATGTCATGTGATTCGCGGATTTGGTCTCATCAAAGTCCTTCCATTCATCAGCTGTTCCGGCCTTCTTATACTGCAGCCATACCTGGACATTGTCATTTGCGTTGACAGGGTCCGTATTGACTGTAAGCTGAGGAGCATCGCCTGAATTGAAAACCACATTTCCGCTGAAAGCAGGGATGACAAACTCATAGCGCTTCATGTACAGGCTGACGCTCAGCGTTCCGCTTTCGACATCCTCCTCCACGTGATGCTCTATGACTGTTCCGGTGTTGTCCGTCATCTTCCAGCTTGAACCGGGGCTTGTAAGCTTGAACATGACATTCGGAGTCCCGCCCTTGGGATATGAGATCCTTATGTTGGCTCCACCTGTGACAACAACTGAGTCTGAGTCCTCCTTGCCCTCTACAAAGTACTCGAGATTGCAGGCTTCCGTCATGGCCGTTCCAGTGGCAACATCATAGACTGTGATGTTCAATGTAGTATATTCCTTGCTGGCCTCCAGCTTCACATAGACATTGCTGGAGTTTGTGCTTCCGCTGATTATGGTCGCATCGGCCTTAGCAGGATAATAGTCCTCATGGTAGAAGATCAAATACAGTTTAGAGACATCAGCTGTCTTTCCGAACTCGGACTTCTTGGTTTCCCAAACAACCTTATTTACGGTGAATTCACCGTTAGCATTGGTGTTTGTGGTGGCAACATAGCCTGATCCCTCGCTCGGGCGTGTGATTGCCCCGGCCTGGAATTTGGCGAAGTCGGAGTCCCTCAGGCTGCTGTCTGTGTATGCGAACACACTGACATCCTGCACGTTTGCCGTCCCGGTCCCGCTTGCGGTGACGACCTTGCCGCTGATTCCGGCCTCGAAGACAACCGAGCATCCTGCAAGGACCAAGACCAGTGCGATAAGGGCAATAATGACCAAAAATCTTCTTCTATCCATTTGAACGCTCCATTCTACGTTTCTTTCTCTTGATTGAGTTTCTCTCTCCGATGAAGTAGATCACCGGGACAATGAACAGCGTGATGAATGTCGAGGTCAGAAGGCCTCCGGCAATCGACTGTCCGACTGACGCATATATCTCAGATCCCTCACCTATTGCCAGCGCCATGGGTATGACACCCACGACAGTGGTCAGGGTTGTGATCAGAATGGGCCTGAGCCTTGATGCTGATCCCTTCACAACGCTCAGGGCAAGGATCCTCTCCTCAAAGACCGGATCCAGCATCTTGCCCCGGCCTGTCTCCTGAGTGTAGCCGCTTCCGGGCTTGTCAATCAGGCTCTCATCCACACCCAGTATCCTTGCTGCACGCTTTCTGTCGCGAAGCTGGTTGATGTAGTCGATCAGGATGATAGCGTTGTTGACGACAGTACCTGCAAGTGCGACCAGCGCTATTGCGCTCATCATAGTGATCGAGGACCCGAACACCAGGAGGCTGACAATGACGCCTATGAGGCAGAACGGGACACTCACCATGATGATCAGAGGCTGCCTGAAACGCTCGAACTGGATGACCATGACCGAGTACAGGAGGAATATGGCAATGGCAATCGCAGTCACGACAGCTCCTATGCTGTCCTCTATCAGACCCATGATTCCGCTGTTCTTTGTCTCAATGCCTTCCCTGAGCGGGTTCTCGGCAAGATAGGCGCTCATCCTTGATGTGACACCGGAGGTGTCCTCGCTGACCAGGGTTCCTCCGACTGTCACAGACAATGCCCTGTCCGTGTGCCTGATTGATGAGACGGTGCTGCTGACCTTCATGTCACCAAGCTCCTCAAGTGTCACGATGCTGCCTGCAAGCGTCTTTATCGGAATCCTGCCAAGGCTTGCCGTATCTATGAAGCCGTCTGTGATGTCACTTGAGATATGGACATTGCTCCTGTCCTCAGTGCCGATCGACATGTTGCCCGTGTCCACCCCGTTGAACAGGATGGCGGCAACCATACCGGCCTCATAGCTTGTCAGGCCAAGTGAGTTGAGCTTGGAGTTGTCCATGTCAATCGTAAGCAGAAGCTCATCGAAGTTCGTGGATATCTCAGTGGTGGTGACATCCGGATCCGAAGCCAGGAACTCACGGATCCTCTCGCCCTCCTGATAGAGCTCGTTGAGGTCAGTCCCCACAAGCGTGAGCTTGTAGCCGCCGCCTCCCGAGATGTATGAGACAAGCTTGTCAAAGCCTCCGTTAGTGGCAGTGACGCGGACATCGGTTATCCTTGCGGAAAGCTCATACTGGGCCTCATTGACAAGCTCATGGACTGTGCGCCTGTCACCGGTCTTGAGCTTCACATACATGTAAGACTGGTTGGGCTTGCTTGTCATGTTGCCGCCCATGGCATCACTGACTCCGGCAAAGAGAGCAATGCCCTCGATCTCAGGCTGAAGCTCCCTGAGGATTTCTGACGCTTCCATTGTCTTGTCCCTGGTCATCTCAAGGTTATAGCCCTGGGGGAATGTGAAGTTTACGTAATACTCTCCAGTGTCGACTGCAGGAATGAAGCTGTAGCCGAGGCTCATGATCAGAACAAAGGAGAGCATAAGCAGCATGACCGGCAGGACTATGACATAGCGCCTGTTCATCAGGCTCCACTTCAGTGCCCTGTCGTATGCGCGCTCAAGCCTGTCCATGAGCCTCATGAACCAGGTCTTCCTGGGGACCTTCGGGTTCTTTGCCATCAGGATCTTGGCAAGGAAAGGGACAACCACTACAGCGACAATCAACGAGGCTCCTATACAGAAGACAAGGACCTTCGCAAAACCGCTCAGAATCATGCCGACCATACCCCCAAGGAAGATAATCGGTATGAAAACAACAATGGTTGTCATTGAAGAGGCTATTATTGAGGCTCCGACCTCATCCGAGCCCATCAGGATCGCCTCCTCCGGCGAGAAGTCACTGCGCCCAAGATAGCGGGATATCTGCTCAAGCATGACGGTGGACGCGTCAACCACCATGCCAAGGGCAACGACAAAGCTGGAGGTGGTGATGAGGTTGATTGTCTGGCCGGTGACCTTCATCACGATGAATGTGAAGAGGAAGGAGAGCGGAATCGATGCCCCTATGACCAGCGTGGCCTTTGGGTTGTTCAGGAAAAGGAATATGACTATGACCGCAATCACAATTCCCATGATTCCGGACTTCAGGACATTTGACAGGGATTGGGAGATGCTCTTCGAGTCATCGGAGAATATCTGGTATGAGAGAGCCCCGTCCGTATCATCCGGAAGACTGGCGAGAATGCTGCGGATCTCACGGTTGATCTTGACAGTGTTTCCGGAAGACCTCTTTGTCACCGACACCATGACAAGGTCGCTTCCCTCAGAGATCGCATAAACAGACGGCTCAGGATAGCTGAATGACACATCAGCGATGTCCCCGAGCCTCACCATGACGTTGTCGGAGCCCATTCCCACAGGAAGATCCCTAAGCTCCTCAAGGCTGCTGATTATTCCGTCATATTTGACGTTGATCGTATGGCTCTGGTAGTCAGCTGTCCCCAGAGGCACGGAGAAATTGGAGTAATTTAGCACCTGATAGACCTGAAGGATGCTGATTCCCTTTGACGAGACATCATCCATGCGCAGCTTCACATCGATCTGGGCCTTTGTGTCACCGTACATCTCAACAGCAGCCACACCCTCGATCTTGGTGATCTTGGGCTTGAGTGTGTCGTTTATGTACGATGTTATCCTCGAGATGTCCTTTCCTCCTGTTATGGCGAACTGCATGACAGGGAGCATTGTCGCACCGCCCACCAGAGCATACGGCTTCTGGGCATCGGCAGGAAGATCATCCTCAAGCATCTGGAGCCTGAATCGCAGCTCGGTGAGCTGCTCATAGACATCAATGCCGTCCTGATAGTTGATCGTGATCCAGCTGAAGGAGTTGTTGCTCTGGCTGGACATGCTCTTGAAGTACGGGAGGGTGACCAGATCATCCTCTATGATCTTTGTTATGTCATTCTCCACATCCTCGGCGGAGGCTCCGGGATATATCGTGATGACCTCGACCTCCGGAAGCGACATGTCCGGGATGAACTCCATGCTCAGACCCACAAGGCAGTACACGCCGAAGACCACAAGGGCTATGAGGAACATTGCTATGACAACAGGATGCTTCACAGCATAGTGTGATATCTTCATCTGACGCTCACCTTCTGGCCCTCAAGGACCATGCCCTGACCGTCGACGATGAAGAGAGTGTCCTTCCACTTCTCGTCAATCATTATCCTTGTGTTGTCTGCCGCAATCACATCAAGGCTCACATATCTGGCAGTCTCTGTCTCCGGGTCATACCAGTAGGCAGAGCCGTCGGTGTTCCTGGTCCTCTGGTCCAGGACCAGGGCATTCTCATAGGTCTTGTAGACCATCCTGATCTTGACGAACATGCCGGGCCTGAAGTCTGACACATCACCTTCCAGCTTCAATGTGACCTTGAATGTCTTTGACTCGGGTGAGACATAAGGTGCAATGGTGTCCAAAGTAGCCTCAGCAATAGCCCCGTCCCTTGAGACAATAGCCTTGATCTCAGACTTGTTTGAGTTTATCAGGTCAAAGTATCTTTCTGGGACATTGAGGTTGATCTGAAGTTTATCAAGGTCGGCTATCACATACAGCGGATTGGAGGATGTTCCTATCGAGCCTTCGGCGCTGCCTGCCATCAGGATCGTACCTGATTTGGGGGCTGTCACGGTGGCATAGCCGAGCTGCACGTTGGCAAGCTCGTACTGGGCCTTGTAGGCATCGTACTGTGCCTTTGCCTCGTCATAGTTCTGCTGTGTGGCGGCTCCTGACTTGTACAGGTTGGAGACCCTGGTGAAGGTCGCCTCCGCTGCAAGGTAGACTGCCTCCGCCTGCTTGGCCTGAAGCTCATAGGGCTCGCTGTCTATCTGGGCAAGCACATCACCCTCATTGACATAGTCTCCGGCTTTGGCATAGTAGCCTGTGATTGTGCCCTGGACGAACGGCACCACCGGAATCATCGCCTGGGCCTCGATATAGCCTGAGAGCTCAAGGCTCTGCTCCAGATCTGCTCTGTACGGCTTTGCGACCTTGACTGCCGCAAGAGGATTCTCATAGACGGCCTTTGGCTTGTTTATGATGAACTTCCATATTAGAAAGAGGCCCGCACCCACGATGATGAGGGTTATCAGCCACCTGATCACTACTCCTGCTCTTCTTGCCATATGCCTTTACCTCCCTGCGCCAGTCTGCCAGTTGGCTATTACAGGACAGATTCCCTCGAACACCAGCCTGTTCAGGATTGCCGCTATGGAATCCGCATCCGCCCTCTCATCGTCCAGGACCCATGCCTGCACCGTGGACATGACACCGCCTATGAGGAATGAGTCAAGGACCCTTGCATCGTGGTCGCTCATGTCCGGGACGGCGTCCTTCCAGATCCTTGAGCATCTTGTCTCGACAATGCCCTTCATCTTCTCCACAAAGGCCATGTCCCCGTTGGCACCCAGAAGGATCTGGCATAGATCCATGTGCCTTTCCAGGCACTTGACAAGGATCGTTATGAAATCATGGGATTTCTGCTCAAGGGCATCCAGGGCAATGCTGAAATCAGAGATGAACTGGTCCTCCATCTCCTTGATCATGGCGCTAACATCCTGGTAATGGAAATAGAATGTGCTCCTGTTGACGTCGGCATCCTCTGTGAGCTCACTGACCGTGACAGCTGACAGCGGTTTCCTTCCGACAAGCTTTATCAGGCTCTCCCGCAACCGTCTCTTTGTGTTGCGGACACTCCTGTTCTGCTCTCCCTTTGCGTTCATGGGATCCTCCGGCAAAAATGTAGGGATTACCACTATAATAAAGAGGCTTTATTTTTTCAACACTTTGTCGGAATTTAATCAGAGTGTTTCATTGAGAGATGATGCATAACGGCCTCGAGCACAGATCCTGAGAGGGATCTGGCCTTATCCGAGCATGTGAGATACTCGGCCTTCTCGCCTCTGGGGTCTATATCGGCTATCTTGAAGTGCTCAGGTACTGTCAGATTGTCGTGCAGGAGGCCTCTGATCATGCCGTCTATAGTGGCCCTGACCTCACAGTCTCCCACATGGGCAATCACGGCCCCGGCCTTGACTATGTCGCCGATCTTGCTACATGAGATGAACACTCCGGCGCATGGCGAGTGAATGACACGCTCTGTGGTGAAGCCGCCGATGTTTCCAGGAATTCCCGTGTTAGGCTTTGCAGAACCCTCGTAGATGAGTCTTCCCAGGGCATGGCCGCGCGTTGTCTCAATCACACAGTCCACATCGGAGCCTGCCACGAAGCCGGGTCCCAGGGCTATTGTGCATGGGGCCATGCCCCTGTTTGTCCCGAGATTCCTCTTTGCGATTATGGCGTCTATAACCACCTCAGGCTTATACATCCTGATGCATCTGCCTTCGGGATCGGCCACAACAGGAATCTCTCCCTGAGCCAGAACAGACATGACATCCTCAGCCGCGCAGCGCCTTGCCCTCACACCCTCAACAACGGCATGGCCGTCAAACATGGCCTGCGCGAACGACACCGTACGTCTGATCACGGTGGGCTTATCAATGTCCAGGCAGATCACCTTGAACCCGCTGTTATGAAGTCTGATTATCGTGGCGGTGGCAAGATCACCTGCCCCTCTCACTATTATGAGATTGTCAAATACAGAATCAGAGTTGCTCATACAATACACCCTCCTGCTCGCTGGCTGTGCAGACAAAGACATCAGCCGGATAGTCAAGATTCCTGAGAATCCCTGTATCAGTGAAGTGCTCCGCACCATTGAAGACTATTGCCCTGTGACCGGGGAGACTTCCCTTCAGGAGACCCTCCGGATCCTGCAGGTACCATCTGAGATATGATTCATCCACAATCACGGACCTGCCATCACCGAACACCACGTCCTTTGCCTCATGTCCTATTCCCCAGAGCCCCATGACCGATATTGTGTATGTCGTGAAGGCCGGAACCACAGGATCCCTATGGGTATGAATCTTCAAAGGAAGTCCCTTGGAGCCGTCGGCCTCGCATAATATCACATCATATCTAAATCTCAGGACATCAAGATTCTCAAGAGGAGGACAGCTCCACTTACCGATTTCCGTGTTCTCAAGGGCATAGATCACGGAGCATGGACCATCTGGTGCAAATGACAGGACTGAATCATCAGAGAAGATCCTGTCCGCCTTGTAGTCCAGAAGATACGGGGACCTGATCTTGGTAGTGGTGGTCATCAGGACCTTCCTGCCGCAGGAGCGCAGATAAGAGGAAAGGCCGGTCATCAAAGTGGTCTTTCCTCCTCCGCCTGTGATTGAGATGAATGCATTGTCAGAACATGCCCTGCCGCTGAGAGCCTCATAAAGGTCCATGCCATTATTCTAAAACAAAAGCAATGGTTGCGCAAACAACTTGCAGACTATATTCTTTGAGAAGGAGAATCCCATGAGCGAGTATTACAGACAGTTCCTAACCTCCATCCAGAGCAGCTACAAGACCCTCGAGCGCAGAACAGATCTCAATACCGGTGCGGAGGCCCTGTACCGTGACGGAGTCCTCATCGCATCTGAAGGCGGCGAAGTCAGTAAGGCAGACCTGTCAGAGCTCATCACGGCGGAACCGCATCTTGTGTTGTTCGGCTGCGGCCATGTGGGGAAGGCCCTTTATGACCTTGCCGTCCTGCAGGACATGAAGGTAACAGTCATAGACCCCAGAGAAGAACTTCTCACGAAGGAGAGATTCCCTCTGGCAACACGGATCAACACACAGTATGAGAATTTCCTCTCACAGGATCATACGGACCTCATATCACCCTATTACTGCATCTTCACCCACGGTCACACCTATGACTCAGACTGCCTCCTGTACGCGCTCAGACACCCGCACACATACATCGGCATGATCGGGTCCAAGGCAAAGATAGCCTGCTGCTTCGACATCATGCGGGAAAACGGCATAACCGAGTCCCAGCTAGAGGATGTCCGTTCACCCATCGGGCTTCAGATAAACGCCGTCACGCCCCAGGAAATCGCCGTGGCGATCATGGCACAGATCATCTCAGTGTTCCGCAAGGACAAGAACGCAGTCAAGATCGATGCCTCACTTCTCAAGAAGGCCTCAGAGCAGCCCGGCATCATGGTGAGGATTGTTGAGAAGACAGGCTCCACACCACGCTCCGTGGGATCCATGATGTTTGTCACACAGGACGGAATCTGCGGTACAGTCGGCGGAGGAGCCATTGAGAACCATGCCATTGAGAGGGCAAAAAAAATGCTCAAGCAGGAAGAATCATTCCTTCTTGAGCATCTCGAGCTGCAGCGTGATCAGCTTCTCGGCATGACCTGCGGCGGCAGCAACACCTTGCTTTACAAAGCCGTCAGATGAGCATCATGTAAGCGGCAGCATCATTGCGATCATGCTGTACATGATGTCAAGCAGAACCTGGTACTCTGCATCTGTAAGAATCAGAAGGCTTGTCGTGACCACGTTCGTGAATCCGGCAGTGAACTGTTTGGCAAGGTCACTGATTCCTTCCTCAGTTGCCGTGATAAGATTTCCGATTGACTCCATCATATCAGAGAACCCGTAGTCATCCCTGCCTGTGAGGGCATGGACAATATCATCCAGCTCGTCCTCTGAAGTGTACTCCGGATCGGCTTCCTTCTTCGCCTCAAGCTCCTCCATTAGGACATCAAAGTCAAAGTCCTCCGGGATATCGTAATGCTCACCGTGCTGCTGGAGATAGCTGTGGATTCCATCAAGGATATCCGTGACTGAATCTCCGAGACTTGAAGGTGCCTCAGTGGCATGCTCAAGATCGGACAGGATCTCATAGTTGTTCCCGAAGTGCACATAAGAGGCTACAACAGATCCCCAGATTCCATTGGTGTAGTCCTCGAAACAGATGTGCAGGGAGAGCATGAGATATATGAAGAAGTCCTCGATTGTCAGACCGCGGTCAATCTTGCCGGGATCCTCGAAGAGCATCATGACAACTCCGCCGATGGTCTTGTCCACAGGCATGTATTTGACGTATGTCATCTCATACGCTGCCTTCAGGGCCTTTGACTCCATGATGAAGGTGTTGTACTTAAGCTCATCGAACTTCTTGTCAGTTGAGATCAGGTCAACCATCTTGCTGACGGTTTTTCCCAGGATGCTTGCGACAACAGGGTTCACCACACCGTCTTCGGCTCTTGAGATATCCCTTGTGTTCTCCACAAGTGAGGTGAAATCAACGTCAGCGAGGATATCCAGAGTCGCGATATCAGCTATCACCTTGATGGTGTCGACGCACTTCCTTCCGATATCAGACACCTCATCGGGATTAACATTCTCCTTCATGATTGAGGAAGCCATCTTGTTCAGGATGGCTGTCAATGCGATATCCTCCATCTGAGGCACCCTGGCTTCGGTGTCTATTGTCTCAAGACTGTCATGGATATCCTGGACTGCCCTCACAATCGACCATCTCACATCGGCCATTGCCTCATCCACCGCATAACCCTCAAGGGCACTGATGAGATCGGAGGCCTGGTTTATGATTGCCTCTCTCACTGCATCGGCGTCCTCGGTAGGGACATCCTGGTCAAGAAGATCCCTCAAGGCCGCAGCCCGCTGATGGGATTTCCTGATATCAGCCATAGTGTCAATGATCTTTGCGGCGTGATTCAGGTCTATTGTGATGTTTCCGTCCTTATCCCTGACGATTGCACCGGCGACATAAGCGGCACTTGCCTCGGCTTTTCTTACATCGGGCTTGATGCCGTAGATGTTATGGCTCATGGCGCCCATGCCTGATCCCAGACCGGAATAGAATTCCTGGGAGCATGCCGTGATGCCCAGAAGCAAGACTACAATAATAAAAAGGAATGCGATTTTTCTCATATTACAATACCCTTCATGGAGTATAACAAAAAAAGGGGATGTTTGGTAACATCCCCTTGCGAGAAAAGCGTTAATCCGCTTATTTGTCGTAACCAAGAACGAACTTGACTGCCAGTGAGTCAACCGGATGATCTCCGAGCTCCTCACCGAACTCCTGCCATCCGTATGCGACATCAAGCTCTGCGAACGGGAGCCAGATGCCGGCACCGACTGACATAAAGCCGCGGTTGACACCGACTCTTGCCTTTACGATGTTGAACAGGCCGAGCTCTGCACCGAGGTTCAGGTGAAGCAGAAGATCGCTTGCCCTGAATGTGTCTGAGCTGAAGCTCTTGACCAGCTCGAACATGTCGATCAGGTCAGCTGTGATGACGGGCTGGATGACATTGAGCTTTGGAGCGAAAGCCGCACCGAAGTTCAGTGTCCACGGGGTCTGGATCTCGAACTCGGCAGAATCCCTTGCCTCAGGGGCATCCTCAGGAACCGGGATCGCACCCTCAGAGAAGGAGTTGACCAGATAACCCATGCCGGTATAGCTCTTCATGTGGTATGTGCCGTTGAGGTTGTTTGCAGTTGCGCTCAAGGTCAGCTGGTCATCAAAGAGACCGAATGTTACGCCGACATCAAACGGGACTGCATATCCGCCCATGACAGGAGTGTCCCAGAGAAGGACCTTCTCGGCATCAGTATCTCCGCCGACGATATCCAGGATCTTGCTTCCGCCGATTCCCTTGAAGTATGCCTTGTAGACACCGTGTACTGAAACACCTGCGCTGAATGAGAAAGCGGATGTGTCGATGATCTTCAGTCCCA